>DATGRX010000031.1:0-14521 GCA_035303185.1 Bacillota bacterium | reverse complement strand
TACACTTTCGTGAAAGTTTACTTTATCCGCTAGCCAGTTGACGTTTTCTATTGTACCCCCTGGAAAAATGTTATCTTCTGCAAGTTCATAAGTATGAGGTAACACAGGAACTTTTTGATGGGAAATAGTCAAACTGACATCACTTTGTTTAGCCATTTCATAGGCGTGTCCGAGTAAGCCAAAGCCTGTTACATCTGTTACTGCATGGGGTTTAAACGGAGTCAGTCGTTCGGCTGCATCTTTATTTAATGTGCTCATAATTTCCGTTACTTTTGAAATTTGATCCTTTGATAATTGTCCTCGTTTTAAGGCCGTTGTTTGGATCCCGATGCCAATTGGTTTTGTTAAAATGAGTTTATCGCCAACTTGGGCCCCGTGGTTTGTAAAAAACTTTTGAGGATGAACAGTGCCTGTTACAGATAGACCAAACTTTGGCTCTTGATCGTCAATAGAATGGCCACCAACAACTGTTGCTCCTGCTTCCTCTACTTTATCCGCAGAACCCCGTAATATTTCGGCTAAAATATCGGGACCTAAAGTTTGGATCGGAAATCCGACAATGTTTAACACAGTTCGAGGTTTTCCGCCCATGGCATAGACATCACTTAACGAATTAGCCGCAGCGATTTGTCCGAACTCATAAGGGTCATCTACAATCGGAGTAAAAAAATCAACGGTCTGGATAAGGGCTATGTCTTCCGTCAGCTGATAGACAGCCCCATCATCAGCCTGTCCCATACCAAGTAACACATTTTCATCGGGCTTCTGTTTGGGTAATTGACGCAAAACTTGCGCCAGGTCGCTAGGACCGATTTTGCAGCCTCATCCAGCCTTTGATGACAATGTTGTCAATTTAATTTGGTCTGTCACTTTATTCATCCTCCTTTAGCTTATATTCCTTATATGTCATAATAAAAGTATAAGATTTATCAGCAAAAAAAGCGAACAAACGAAACTTAGGCGGTGTTTTTCATGAACTTATTGCGCTCTTTACCACCTGTCGATGAACTACAAAACCATAAAAAGTTTACTCAACTTATGAAGAAGTACTCTATTTCTAAAACTAGGTTAACCGAGTGGCTGAGTGATACTCTCCAAAACGTGCGGGAACGTATTTTAGCAAAGGAAATTACGAAAAAAGATATGAAACAAAGCTCAATAACAGAAATGATATTTCAAAGGTTAGAGCAGCATGTGATTGAACAATTGAAAAATAATCTTAAACCCGTCATCAATGCTACGGGTGTTGTATTACATACGAATTTAGGAAGGGCTCGTTTAAGTGAGCAGGCGACAGAACAAATTGTTAACGTAGCAAAAAGTTATTCGACTTTGGAATATGACATTCTAGCGGGAAAGCGTGGTTCAAGACATGATATTGTAGAAGATTACTTGACACAGTTAACGGGTGCAGAATCGGCAATTGTGGTGAACAATAATGCGGCAGCTGTCTATTTAACGTTACGGGCGCTAGCTTATGAAAAAGAAGTCATCGTTTCCCGGGGCGAGCTCATTGAAATTGGTGGTTCTTTTAGAATCTCTGAAATAATGGCGGAAAGTGATGCTATTTTAGTTGATGTAGGTACGACAAATAAGACGAAGGTAAAGGATTATGAACAGGCGATTACGGAAGAAACAGCTCTTATCATGAAAGTTCATAAAAGTAATTTTGATGTGATTGGCTTTTCTGAAGAAGTTGATTCTGAAGAATTACTTTCGATTGCCAAAACCCATTCGATCCCCGTATTTGAAGATTTAGGCAGTGGAACATTATTTGATTTCAAACGAAGAGATATTGGCAAAGAACCGACTGTTCAAGAAAAAGTGGCTGCTGGGATTGACCTTATTTCCTTTAGTGGAGATAAACTTTTAGGTGGGCCTCAGGCAGGGATTATTGTTGGTAAGAAAAAATATATTGACAAATTAAAGGCTCATCAATTAGCAAGGGTTCTTCGGGTTGATAAATTTACGCTAGCAGGTTTAGAAGCCACCTTAAAATCTTATGTAAAAGGAGTAGCAAAGCTAGAAATTCCTACGGTGAGGGATATTTTAAATGAAAAGCAAAATATCCATGACAAAGCGAGCAAATTTCTAGAAGGAATAAGGAAACAAAAGACAGGTTTTCACTTCGAACTTCGAGAGGATGTTTCGATGGTTGGCGGTGGCACGATGCCGACGGAACAATTACCGACCTATGTCGTAGAGGGAAGCCATAAAACTTTAACAAGTGTGGAAATTGCAAGAAAGTTAAGGAACTTACCTAAACCAATTATTGTTCGCATTAAGGACGAACAGATTTTATTAGACTTTCGAACGGTTGATACAGAAGAAATTGAAGAGGTTATTAGAGGGTTTGTACAAATTGAAGAATAAAAATTGGCGGGATCGTGTGGGAATCGAACCCACCGGAGACGAACACGCGCCTCCCAAATGGTTTTGAAGACCATGGAGTACACCAGTATCTCATCCGACCCCAAAGATGTTTGTTTCATTCACATTATACCGCTACGAGTATAACTAACGCAAATAATCGATTTTAACGAGATAGAAGGTGAACATATATGCAGAAAAACTTTACGATCGGAATGGCTGGTCATATTGATCACGGGAAGACAGCTTTAACAAAAGCTTTAACAGGAACTTTTACCGACCGTTTAAAAGAAGAACAGGAAAGGGAAATTTCTATTGAACCAGGATTTGCTTCTCTTTATGAAGATGATGAACTAGCGGTATCAATTATCGATGTTCCTGGCCATGAAAGGTTTATTCGGCAAATGATCGCTGGTGTAGCTGGTATCGATCTTTTCATTTTAGTCATTGCAGCCGATGAAGGAATGATGCCCCAAACGAAAGAACACATCGAAATCTTATCTTTATTAGATATTACTGACGGGATCATTGTATTTACAAAAATAGATGAAATAGATGAAGAGTTTTTTGAGCTCGTCTCCCTTGACGTCCAAGAAAAACTAGAAAGCTTTAAGTTGTCTCATTTACCGATCTATGAGGTAGACAGTTTATCGGGAAGAGGGATAACTGAGCTTAAAGAAGGAATCCTAGAAAAGATAAACAATTTTAAAGATGAAACACCTTCAGATGCTTTCCGGCTACCAATTGATCAAGTATTTACGATTACCGGACAAGGGACGATCGTTCGTGGGACAGTATTTGATGGGGAAGTCCAGGAAGGCGATGAGCTTATCTTACTGCCAATTGGAAAAAAGGTTCGTGTCCGCCAAATCGAGAGACATCATGAACGAGAGAAAACAGCCATGAAAGGACAGCGTGCCGCGATAAATATTAGTGATATTTCCCATGAGGAAATCAAAAGAGGTGATGTGCTCGTTTCAAACAGCACCTTTTCTGTTTCAGATCGTTTAGATGTCAATCTTTCCTTTGTTGAACATATCAAATATCCAATCAAGCAAAGACAATTTGTAAAAGTACATATCGGGACATCAGAAGTGATGGGAAGAGTAATTTTCTTTGATCGAAATCAAATATCTCCGGAAGAACGATTATCTAACGTATATTGTCAACTTGAATTAGAGGAAAAGGTCGTAGCTAATCGTGGGGACCGTTTTATTGTTAGAAGACCATCGCCCGCTGAAACGATTGGTGGTGGGTGGATCATTGATGCGCAAGCTAAAAAACATCGGTTTGGTAAGCAAACAGTTCATAAATTAAAACAAAAAAGTGAAGGTACACCAAGGGAACGAATCGAATTAGTTTTAAAAGAACATCTATTACTATCAAAAGAGAATATCGCTAGACTAACATCATTAACCTTGGAGCAAATTGAAGATGAACGTATTTTACGTCAAGTGACTAAAGATTTATATACGTTACAATCAACTTACGAAACCTTTCAAGAGAAAATGATTACTTTGATTAAGCAATATCATGAAAAATATCCGATGCGGCAAGGAATAAATAAGGCGGAGATTTTATCAGCATTAGATGAGTACCCAGAAGCTCTGATTGAATCTGCATTACAGAATTTACAGACAAAGGAAAAAGTGCTTTTAGAGCAGCAATTTGTTCGCTTAGTAGACATTAAACCGACATTACCAGATGCTTGGAAAAACAAACTCAATCAAATTGAAGAAAAATTAATCAAGCAAAATATTGATGTCGTTAAATGGGATGAACTATTTTTACAATCAGACATTCCAGAAGAGATACAAAAGGATTTTTACTATTATTTATTACTAAAGAAACGAGCTTATATATTTGATGAGGACCGATTAATTTCAGCAAAGGCTGTTCACCGTGCAATAACAACATTAAAAAATGACACGAGCGAGGAAACCTTTACGTTGCAACAAGCTCGTAACAGTTTACATTTAACTCGAAAAAATTTAATACCTTTATTAGAATTACTCGATGAACTTGGAATTACAGAGCGAATTGACAATGAAAGAAGATGGCTATGATTATAGAACCCTTTGAATAGAACGAACTTTTTCGAAAAGTTCGTTCTATTTTTGTCTAAATAATGAACAATGTAAAATTAAAAGATTTATTCATTGACAATATACCTATATGGGTATACGGTAAAAGTAACATGTTACGGAAATTTAATATAAAGAGGTGAAGGACCATGAAGAGAAATGTCGGAAATGTAGATCGTACAATTAGAATTATTTTAGGAATTGTTTTACTGTCACTACTATTTATTTTAGATGGTGGAGCAAAATATATTGGACTACTCGGAATTGTCCTTATTTTAACAGGCTTTATCAGTTTTTGTCCGCTCTATCCTTTATTAGGAATTAATACGGCTCCTAAAAAATAAGCTCCTAGTTTCTTTGGATAAAAGAACTAAGAGCTTACAGTGGATTTACCCACCTACATATGTAGGTGCTAAGTAAGAAAAAGTTTCTGTGTTTCTTAAAATGAAAAATAATCCACTCATTGTTAACATACTGCCCATAAGGATTTTATTAAACATAGGAAAAAGTTTTTTTGACTGGAAAAATAAATAGATCATAAGTAATGGTGCGATAAAAAAGATAAGCATATTCCAGCGAAAGGCTTGATAAAGGTTACCATCTAACAAAGCTAAACTCGCCCGCGTCATCCCACAACCGGGACAATCAAGCCCTGTTACTTTTTTAAAAACACAAGGTATATGTATGTTAAATATAGGTAAAAAGACTTTTAAATACACGATACCGCCTATGAGCAGTAGCAATGTAAGGATTACTTTCTTTCTCATGATTGTTCAACTACCTGATTTAAGTTATGTTGTGCGATGGCAATTGCGATAAGTCCAAAGCTAAATACAGCTAAAATAACTAACAAAAGGGAGTCATTAGAAGCAGGCATATTATGCTTAGCCTTTAATTGAGTAAGATGCTCCCCAACTTGATAAAACCAAAACAGAAAATAAATTCCACACGTAACAATGCCGAGAATAATTGTTAGACCCCCACTAAAGGTCGGAGCATTATTAAGGTGGGCAATTTCTCGGGTCATAGCAAAGATCCAATATAAGTAATAAAGACCACAGGTAATGATCGAAAGAATAATTGCAATTCCAATATTTCTTGGCTGTATCATATAAGCTATCCTCCTTTTTATGTATATTTAAGCGTATTATATCATTCAACTTTCCAAATTTAAATATATTTTACAAATAAAAAACGAGTCCTTTATTTCAAAGAACTCGTTTTTTAGCTATTATTCGAAGGGTTTAGCAAAGGCATTAACATAGCCTAAATGGATGCCTTCATGCCATGTGACAAACTGCATCGATGCTTCAACCGTTTTTAGTAAAGTTCCATTAATATCCCTTACTTCTGAAACTTCAGCACGATCCATTTTATCTTTAAAGTAATGATCAATTCGCTCTTTTTGCTCTTTTAAAGCAGCGATAATTTCTTCTTTTGAAGGAACGTCTTCTGGCCATTCGGAAGGCCGAGTTCCATCTAAAAATAAATCTCCCCATTCAGGCCGTTTGGCAGGAAAATTCTCATCCGCACTTGATAGATAATCTTCTGCCGTACTATACACGTGACCTGCATTCCACCGGATCGTATTCGGAAATCCTTCAGGTTGCTTGTCCCAATGTTTTTCATCAACTTTATTAAGTAATATGAGTGTAGATGTTCTTGAATAATTAAACATCGTTAGTGATTCCATCTATTTAGCCTCACTTTCAGTTTTGCTTTCATTATAATCTTTAAGGTAATGGGCTGTCATACAATTTGTTTTATAAAATTTCCCAATTGTTCTTTATAGCGTGTTTGTGCAATTTATCATCAGGATTAACAGCGATTGGATGTCCGACTAATTCAAAAACAGGCATATCTGTGTAACTATCTGCATAGGCAAAACTATTTTTCCAATCGACTTGATCAAGTTTTAATATGTTTTGTATCGTTTCTTTTTTTCGTTCTCCTTGGATGTGATCGATCGTACGATGCTTCTTAATTTGGCCCTTTTTATAATGAATTTTTGTCCCAACTACTTGGTGAAAAGGATATTGTTTTGTTGCTTGTCTGAGGAGTGGAACGTAAGCCCCGGAAACTAACATTAAATAATCATCATTTCTCAAATGTTCATGTAATCGTTGAACGACCTTTTCATTAAAATGATCGATAAATATATCCGCAATATCTTTAAAAAAATTGTCAGCTTCCTTCTTAGTGAGTCCTGCTAATGCGTTTACATAATACTTCATCGCATTTTTGTTCATCCGTTGTTTAGGATACAAGTTTAACTTTGAAGCAATATAACTTGGGAAAATTCGTAACAAGAAATATTTATAACGGTATCCGTACTTAGGATGTTCTTTTAAATGATTCATCATTGTTTGAAAAGTTTCGTGTTTATATAACGTTCCATCAAAATCAAAGATAGCAACACGCACGATTATCACCTTATTTGTTTTATTATTATATTTTTATCATACTAGAGAGAGATGTGATAAGCAATTTTTGTTAAACATGCAAGGAGGATTATGGATGAAAGTTGGAATCATTGGTTCGGGAGCGATTGCGCAATTTTTATTATCAGGGGATATAATGATTAAAAGTATACTCGTAAGAAATAAGAAAAAGTATGAATGGATAGAGAAGGAATGTGGTGTACAACTGTATGATGATATTGATGATTTTTTAAAATCGAATATTGATATTGTTGTGGAAGCTGCAAATATCGAAGCTGTACATCATTATTTGCCAAAAATACTTGATAGTAAAGATGCTATTATTATAAGTATAGGTGCTTTTGCGGATGAAGAGTTTACAGCTCAAATATTTGAACAAGCTCAAAAAAATGAGCGCCAGATTCATTTACCAGCTGGAGCGATTGGTGGCTTAGATTTACTTCAAAATGCAAACAGTTTGGGAGAAATAGAAGAAGTGAAAATTACGACGATAAAGCCAGCGCACACATTAACAGATGATGTTTTGATTGAGGAAAAGACAATTTTTTCGGGAACAGCGAAGGAAGCGATTCAAAAGTTCCCAAAAAACATAAACGTGTCGATTATCTTATCTCTCACGGGGCTTGGTGTAGATAGGACAAAAGTTGAAATTATAGCTGATCCAAAAGCAAAGAAAAATCAACACCGTATATACATATCTGGAGCCTTTGGGACATCTACAATAACGGTCATGAATGAACCGATGAAGCAAAATCCGAAAACGAGTTATTTAGCAGCATTAAGTGTATTAGGGACTTTGCAACGCCTAATGAATCCTTTTCAATTAGGGTAAAGTGTTTAAATTGACACAAAATTGGATTGGGAATTTTCTAAATGATCCTTTTACAACAGATGAATGATCTAGTATATTAATTAATAATTCATAAAGTTTATATGAGGAGGAGAGTAGTGGATGAAAAGTGTAGCAACATATCATGAAGAAATTGAGAAAGTCCTGTCTAATATTCGAAAAGTAATCATTGGAAAAGATGATATTGCGACGTTAAGCATTGTTGCTTTACTAGCCCAAGGACATGTGTTAATTGAAGACGTTCCAGGTGTAGGAAAGACAATGCTCGTCCGTTCGATAGCAAGATCAATTGATGGTGAATTTAAAAGAATTCAATTTACTCCAGATTTATTACCATCAGACATAACAGGTATGTCAATTTATAATCCTAAACAATTAGAATTTGAGTTTCGTCCAGGCCCGATATTAGGTAACATTATTTTAGCTGATGAAATCAACCGAACGTCTCCGAAAACACAATCAGCCTTACTTGAGGCAATGGAAGAAAATAGTGTTACTGTCGATGGAGGGACGATTCAAGTTCAGCAACCGTTTTTCGTCATGGCCACGCAAAATCCAATCGAGTATGAAGGAACATACCCACTACCAGAAGCACAGCTTGATCGATTTATCTTAATGTTGAAAATGGGATATCCTACGTTAGAGGATGAGCTAGATATGTTGCAACGAACAGACAAAGAACACCCGATTGATTCGATTCAACCCGTTTTAAGTAAGGAAGAGATCGTTAGGATACAAGAAGAAGTAAGACAAGTACATATATCAGACAATGTTCAAAGATATATTTTAAGTATTATCGCTGGAACACGAAATCATGAGGATTTATTTCTCGGAGCAAGTCCGCGAGCATCGATAGCCCTTATGCAAGCTTCGAAAGCACTAGCCTTTATTCATAATCGAGATTATGTAATTCCTGATGATGTTCAGTATCTAGCGACAGCAGTTTTAGCTCACCGGCTTATTTTAACGACAGAAGCAAATTATCAAGGAAAAGATCCGACACAAGTCATTGAAGAGATCATTGAAGGAATTCCAGTACCCATTCGAGAGGGTTCATAAAATGAAAATTCCAGCTAAGCTATTTATTCGGTTCCTATTATTAATTGGCCTAGTGATTGTGTTATTTTCTTTTGCTATGTTTCAAGGTGGTTTTTTAAGCTGGTTTTTATTTTATAGTTATATACCCTTCTTTTTATATTATATGTTGTTTATTTTTTATCCACTTCATAAATGGAAAGTAGATTCAAATCTTTCATCTCGAGTTGTTCATGCTGGAGATCAGGTGAACATCGAACTATACGTACAACGCACATTTCCTTTTCCAATACCTTTTTCAATTTTTCAACTAGAAATTCCAGAGTCATTACATAAAAAAGATACCCGAAGAAAGGATAAAAGTTTATTTTCAGAACAAGGAATTGTTCGTTATTTCCGGCAAGCAATAACAATATTATTTCCTTGGTTTAAACGAGAATTCAAACTATCTTTTACATTTTCTGATGTCCCAAGGGGAGAGCATCAATTTACACAATTTATTATTCAAAGTGGTGATTTATTTGGGTTTATCGAAAAAGAGCAAACTTTCTCGTTAAATCTTGCTTTAATTGTCTATCCTTTTGAACGCCAAATTAAAGTCATGCGATCGTTAAGTACTTTTGATGGTGGTGCTGTTCCGTTCTATACCCATCAGTTAAAAAATACGAGTGTTGCTGGCGGTGTCCGGGAATATGTACCGGGGGATAAGTTTTCTTGGATTGATTGGAAACAAACGGCTCGTCAACAGGAGATTATGACGAAAGAATTCGATCAAGAACAAAGTACAGAAATGCTCATCATTTTTAATGGTACAGCTGGTCACTATTCTCATCCGATTGCTTTTGAAGGTGCTATTGAACTAACTTTGGCTATGTTTGAAGAACTCGTATTTCGAGACGATAAGGTTCATTTATTGTCCATAGGAGATAAACTTACACAATTTACGAAAGAGGATATTGCTTATTCAAATGAGATATTGCGTCGCCATTTTGCGCAAATACAACCAAATTATACTGATTCTTTAATTGTTCAAATAAATGAAGCAAGGCGCTATTTTGAAAGTTATAACACTTATATATTCATAACGACAATTATCGATCAATCTTTTGTTCAGTCTATTGATTTCATGAAAAAGGATACAAATGAAATACATGTGCTTTACATTCAAGCGAGTCCGTATATTCATGAGGAAGAACAGAAAAACATGCAATTCCTCCGAGCAAATGGGTTACAAATTCATATTTTAACAGATAAGCAGCTATCCTTCGATCCGATTGAGGTGAAGTTTTAATGGATCAACAATATCTCGTCCCGAAAAACTATATTCCTATCATGTATATATTAGGAATATTATTGTTTTTGGAGTGGATTTACCCAACAAAGGATGTAGCAGATACAAACTATATATTCGTCTTTGTTGCCTTTACATTTCTCTCCGCTTTTGTCACGCTCACTCCAATCCCAAGCTGGTTTGCAAATGTCATAAGGTTGTTAGCCATTTTTATCATTATCCATTCTTTATACCTTGAAGCGTCATTTTTATCCCTTGAATGGTTGTCATTGCTTTTAAATGAAATACACGTAAACATATCGTATATTGTCCAATGGAATTTGCTTGATTTTACATCGATGTTTCGAACGATTTTATTTTTAATCTTTATTTGGTTAATGAGTTATTTAATCCATTATTGGTTTATCGTTGTTAGAAAGTTTTTCTTATTTATTGCTTTAACTTTTTTATATTTATCTGTTATCGATACATTCACAATGTATGATGCATCCTGGGCAATGGTTCGAGTGTTTGTTTTTTCATTTATAGCCTTAGGTTTAGCAAACTTTTTTAAGCAAACGGAGGATGAATCGCTACAAATACCACGGCGAAAAAGTTATCGCGCTTGGAAAATGCCATTATTATTCATGGTAGGTGCCGTGGCGATTTTAGGGTATGCGGCTCCGAAATACTCTGCTCAATGGCCAGACCCGATACCGTTTATTCAAAGTATGTCTGAACACGACCGGTTTCGCTCAAACGAACCTACTGAAAAGCAAATGGGTATAAGTGAAGATGATTCTACTTTAGGTGGCTCTTTTGTCGATAGTGAATATACTGTTTTTGAAGCAACTGCTTTTCAACCAGGCTATTGGCGGATTGATTCAAAGGATTTCTACACTGGTAAAGGTTGGATTGATGAAGGGGAAAGATCTGGGGAATACGCACCCGATGGTTCAGTAGCATTGTGGCTATTGGAAAATGAGGTAGAGCGTTCTGCTAAAATGGCAACGATTGAATTTCAAACTGACGACTTTTTTGAAAAGTTACCTTATGCCTATGAGACAGTTAGCTTTCATAATGAAACGATAAAAAATGAAGAGTTAACAACGTTGTTTTATGATTCAGCGGGGGCCGTTTACCCGAAGGAAGAGGACTTAGATGATTTTCAACAGTATGGCATTGTTTATGCTGAACCAATGTATGATATCGATGAATTAAGAGAGAGCAATATTAGTGAATCTAGTTTGTTAGAACTTAAAGGAAAAGACTTTACTAGGTATACACAAGTCCCTGCAAGTTTACCAGTAAGAGTAAAAGAGTTAGCCGAAGAAATCACTAAACCGTACGATAATGACTATGACAAAATCAAAGCGATTGAAAACTATTTTCAATCTGATAGATTTTCTTATGAAACGGAAGATGTTCCGTATCCTAATGAAGATCAGGATTATGTCGATCAATTTTTATTTGAAACGAGATACGGATATTGTGATAATTTTTCAACGGCCATGGTCGTCATGCTCCGTACGTTAGGCATACCTACTCGATGGGCAAAAGGATATACTTCCGGGGAAGTGATTGATCGAAATGTCGATGTGACGGATGCCATTGAACGATTCCATATTCCACTCATTTCTTTAACAATGAATAAATATGAAGTGAAAAATACGAATGCCCATTCTTGGGTAGAAGTTTATTTTCCGGAAATTGGCTGGGTTCCTTTTGAACCGACTCATGGATTTTCTAATTTAGCACAATTTACATCTACCCATGATAATGAGGAAGAACATTTAGATGCTGAAGATGTGGAACTTGATATCGAACAGGAACAAGATAATGAAGAGACACTTGAAGTTGAGGAAGGGCTTGAGGAAAATGAGCAAGTCGTTCCCGAACAAACTGACCATCAAACACTTCCGTTTATTGTTTTACTCGCTAGTTTATTACTTATCATAGCTATTTTATTTCTTTTCCGTAAGCGAATTGCAGTTTTTTACTACAAGCTTTTACTAACACGTAAAGGGACACAGGAAGTCTATGAGAAGGCATATATATATTTGTTAAACCATTTAGCAAAAAGTGGATATGGTAAAAAGCCAGATGAAACACTACGAACTTTTGCACGAAGAATTGATCATATTTATCAAACAGATGAAATGGGTGAATTAACATCGTTATATGAACAATTACTTTATAGTGATTCAAAAAATATAGATACATACAAAATGAATAAATTATGGAAAAACATGGTAAGCCGAGTAATAGCTTGACCAGGGCTAGACATGATTAGTAACATATGTAGAAGAGAAAATATATTTTATGTGTAAGGAGAACTTCAATGAATTTTGAGAAAATCATCGTTCTTGATTTTGGCAGTCCCTCAAGTCAAAAGTTAACTCGCAAAATACGAGAATTCGGGACATATAGTGAATTGCACACATCATCATTATCAGCAACTGATATGGAAGAAATGAACCCTGTTGGAATTATTCTCGCTGGTGGACCCTTTCGCGACTATAAAAATTTCGCTCCGTATGATGAGGAACTTTTCGATCTAGACATTCCGATTTTAGGAATTGGTCATGGTATGCAAGTGATGGCCCATCACTTTGGTGGAAATGTTTCCGCGTCGGAAGTAGCTGAAAGTACTATGGGTAAAATGGAAGTTGTAGAAGACACACATTTGTTTGAAGGATTTGAAAAGTCGCAATCTGTTGTTGTTTGTAATGGTGGCCGTGTTTTGAATGTACCACCATCTTTTAAAGAAGAAGCAGTCGATGCAGAAGGCTCTGTTTTAGCAATGAGTATGTTAGAACATCATATGTACGGGATACATTTTTACCCGGAGTTGGAACATACCCACTGTGGAGACAAGTTTTTAAAACACTTTTTAACAGAAATCTGTCATGTTACCAAAGACTGGAGCATTGATAACTTTTTAGCGACCGAAGTTGGCAGGATAAAAGAAAAAGTTGGCGAGCGAAACGTTCTTTGTGCATTAAGTGGTGGAGTTGATTCATCGGTTGTTGCTACGTTAATTCATCGGGCAATTGGTGATCAATTGACATGTATTTTCGTAGATAATGGTTTGCTTCGAAAAAATGAAGCAGATGAAGTGATGCAACTTTTTGCCGAGCAGTTTGAAATGAACATTATTAAAGTTGATGCTCAAGAGCGATTTTTAGAAAAACTAAAAGGTATCGAAGATCCGGAAGAAAAACGTAAAATTATTGGTAATGAATTTATTTATATTTTTGATGAAGAAGCAGAAAAATTGTCTGATATGCATTTTTTAGCTCAAGGCACACTTTATAGTGATGTCATCGAAAGTGGTACAGATTCTAGTGAAATGATTAAATCGCACCATAATGTTGGTGGACTACCAGAAGATATGGAATTTGAACTCATTGAACCGCTTCGTAAGTTATTTAAAGATGAAGTTCGCGAGTTAGGAACAGCCCTTGGCTTACCGGTCCATATTGTTTGGCGACAGCCTTTCCCAGGTCCAGGCCTTGGCATTCGTGTTTTAGGGGAAGTGACTGAAGAGAAATTATCGATCGTTCGTGAAGCAGATGCAATTTTACGAGAAGAAATTGCAAAAGCTGGTTTAGAACGAGATATTTGGCAATATTTTGCTGTATTACCGAATATTCGAAGTGTAGGAGTAACAGATTCTGCACGAACCTACGATTATACAGTCGGACTGCGAGCTGTACATTCTGTAGATGGGACAACTTCAAAATGGGCGCGTATTCCGTGGGATGTGTTAGAAAAAATTTCAGAACGAATTGTGTCTGAAGTCGATCATGTTAACCGTGTGGTATACGATATTACAAGCAAACCCCCAAGCACCATTGAGTGGGAGTAAGTTACTGTTAGATCTGTAACTACTTACATGGATATGTTGTCAGTAGAACGGTAGAAAAATAATTTGCATATTTTAAACAAAGTTATTTTTAGTTCTAATATTAGACAACCTCTTCGAGAATCGTTTTCTTACCTTGACTCTCAAGTAAAGTTTAAATGTATTAATAAAAGACAAGGGGGGTTCTTCCTAGATAAATTTTGATCCACTATAAATCAATAGGAACTCCACTTGTATTTTGTTTAAAAGATTAAAAAAATCAACTTCCCATTGAAGAGGAGGTTGATTTTTTTAATTATTGTTTTCAATTATAAAATTGATATTAACTTAATTTTATCTAAGACTTATAGATCTACAAAAAAATGCACAGGAACATACATTCCCTACCATTTGTTGGAAATATATGGTTAAATAGATATGTAATGTAACTTAAAAGAATCAGTTCATTTTACTTAATTCAGTTAAATAAAAAAGCCATTCATAAATATGAATGGCGGTGACTGAACCAACAGTCAACGATTTCGCTTTGAGCTTATTTTAACTTATCAGTGTAATTTTAGAGAGTAATAATTACCTGTAACTAATATCTTACAGGTAATTATT
>DATGRX010000030.1:0-6211 GCA_035303185.1 Bacillota bacterium | reverse complement strand
TAGATACTTGGGATTTAGAAAGTATATTTCCCGGAGGAACAAAATCGAAAGAAGTTCAAGAAAAGTTAGCTTCTGTTGAAAAGGAAATTAAGGAGTATGAAAAGAAGTTACAAGCTTGGGAGTATACTGGTGATGAAGCTTCTGTTGAAGGATTAAAGGATCTTTTAGCTATGCAAGAAACAATTGGCAAAGGTCTTGGACAAGTGAGGACTTTTGCGAGGATGTGGCTTGATGCTTATATGGATGATGAGTACGGTGGAGTCGTTCTCGGTCAGGTGATGGATTTATATAGTGAAATTGAAAAATTATCAACGATGTATACGAAAAAGCTCGTCAATATTTCCGATGAAAATTGGAAGCAGCTTTTACAAGATGAAGATCTCTCTGAAGTTGCTTTCGTTTTAACAGAAACTCGGGAAAAAGGAAAGCGACTTTTATCTGATGAAGAAGAAGCCCTAATTACAGAATTAAATAAAGACGGTTTATCTGCTTGGGGGAACTTGTACAATACAACTGTTTCCATTATGACAATTCCCTTTACAGATGAAGAAGGTGAAACAACGGAATTATCTGTCGGTCAAGCGATGAATCGAATGACCGCTGATCCAGATCCGAAAGTCCGAAAACAACTTTTTGAAAATTGGGAAGCAGAGTGGGAAAAGTATGCACCTATTTTTGCGGACAACTTAAACCATTTAGCTGGTTTCCGTATGACTGTGCAAGATGCCCATGGTAGGGAAGATCATTTAGATGAACCATTAGAATATAACCGGATGGAAAAAGAAACGTTAGATGCGATGTGGTCAGCAATTGAACATAACAAAGAACCCTTTATTAATTATTTAGATCAAAAGGCGAAAATCTTTGGTATGGAAAAGCTTGGATGGGAAGATGTTGATGCACCGGTTACGGTAGGAGATGCAGAACCGACAAGCTTTACATATGATGAAGCATGTGACTTTGTCTTAGAACACTTTGCTTCCTTCGGTCCTAAACTTACGGAATTTACCAAACATGCTTTAGAAAAACGCTGGGTAGAAGCGGAAGACCGGGCAAACAAACGTCCTGGTGGTTATTGCACAAGTTTACCAGAATTTGAAGAATCCCGAATTTTCATGACCTTTACCGGTTCTCCAAGTGATGTAAGTACCTTGGCCCATGAACTTGGCCATGCCTTTCATAGTTATGCGATGAAGGATTTGCCACGCCTTAATCGAGGATATGCGATGAATGTCGCTGAAACGGCGAGCACTTTTGCGGAGACGATCATTGATAATGCAGCAATTAATAACGCAAAATCTGATGAGGAAAAAATATCCTTACTCGCTTCAAAACTGGAAACAGCAACTGCTATGTTTTTAAATATTCATGCTCGTTTCTTATTTGAAGATGCTTTCTATAAAGAAAGAAAGGAAGGACTCGTTCCAGCCCATCGATTAAATGAATTAATGGTCGAAGCACAAAAAGAAGCTTACGTTGATAGTTTATCAAGCTATCATCCGCATTTCTGGTGTAGTAAACTGCACTTCTTTATTGACCGTGTACCATTTTATAACTTCCCGTATACGTTCGGATACTTATTTAGCTTAGGTATCTATGCAGAGTACTTAAAGCAACCAAAAGGTTTTGAGGAAAAATATATCGAGCTTCTTAAAGATACCGGATCGATGAAGGTAGAAGATTTAGCGAAAAAGCATTTAAATGTCGATATTACAAAAGAAGATTTCTGGAAGGCAGGAATTGACTTAATGGTTGAAGACGTCGAAGAATTTATTGAATTAACAAACGCATATATTTAATTTGATGAAAGCTTGCCTAGTAGCCTTTAGGCAAGCTTTCTTTTATGATAAAGGATGAGGTGATTAAAAATGGGTCGGGAAATTAAAAAAGATGGTTCCTTTGCGAGACAAAAAAACAGGTTTCACAAACCCTTTGGACGAGGAGAAGGAGATCTGCCGGTTGAAAAGGGTCGCTATCGATTAATTTGGGCAGCGCCTTGCCCATGGTCGCACCGAGCTGTAATTGTTAGGAAGTTGCTAGGTTTAGAAGACGCTTTTTCCGTTGGGATGGTTGATCCAATTCGGCCAAAGGTTGGAAGGGTTGATTGGGCCTTCACCCTTGATGAAGATGGTGTTGATCCTGTTTTAGGTGTGAAGTATTTAAGTGAATTATATAAAAATGCAGATCCGAACTATAGTGGGCGGCCGACGGTACCAGCAATGGTTGATGTGAAGACGAAGGAAGTTGTTAATAATGATTACTTTCAATTAACAAATTATTTTTCTGTTGAGTGGGCTGACTTTCATAAAAAGTTTGCACCAAAGCTTTATCCAAAAGATTTGCGGGAAAAAATTGATAAAATAAATGATGATATTTTTCATAACGTTAACAATGCCGTTTATGAATGTGGCTTTGCTCGGTCCCAAGAAGCTTATGAGAAGGCATTTGATAAACTTTTTACAAAATTAGATGAGTTAGAAAAGCATTTAGCAAAAAACAGATTTTTACTTGGAGATTTTATCACCGAAGCGGATGTCCGTTTGTATGTTACCCTTGCGCGCTTCGATGTTGCCTATTATTCTCACTTTAAAGCCAATAAGAAACGGCTCATTGATTATCCGAATCTTTGGGCATATGCCCGGGAACTATATCATACGTCTGGATTTGGCGATACGACAGACTTTTCAGCGATTAAAAACCATTACTATATTTCTGCCCGCTTAGATGCTGCTCAATTAAATTCTGACCCAATTGTACCGAAAGGGCCGGATCTTTCTGTTTGGGAAGAAAAGGCCGATCGCTCCCATCTAAGTGAACACGAAGAGATATTTTTATATGAATAAAATGAATAGTTTTATTAATGATGAAGAGTAGGAGTGAAGATATATGGAACAAATAACAATCCAAGCAAAAGACGGTTTACTTATCCAAGCGACGATATTTCATGTTGAGAATGCGAAAGGTATTGTTCAAATCATCCATGGAGCAAAGGAACACCAAGCGCGATATTTTCATTTTGCCAAGTATTTACAAACGAAGGGGTTTGCAGTCATTACTTCTGATAACCGTGGCCATGGCTCTTCAGTGAACGATGAATTTCCATTAGGATTTATGGATGGCATGAAGGAAATTATCGATGATCAATTACTTGTTACCAAGAAAGCAGAAGATATGTATCCGAATAAACCTCTTTCTTTATTGGGACATTCGCTAGGCTCGGTTTTTGCTCGTTGTTATATCCAAGAACATGATGCAAATATTGAAAAGCTCATTTTAAGTGGGACCGTTAACTATGTACCTGGTGTAAGTTTCGGGATTATGCTTGGCAAACTCATTGCATCTGTTTCAGGAAAGCGTGGTTATAATAAATTTTTAGAAAGATTAAGTCTAAAGAATCAAAAGGATGATTTATGGATAAGTGTTAGTGAAGAGAATTTAACAAAATATCGTAATGATCCGCTTTGTCAGTATGATTACCAAAATCAAGCGGTCATTACGATATTTGAGGCTGTGAAGCAAATGCAAAATATAGCCGCTTATAAATGTTCACGTCCTGAATTATCAATTTTAAGTATATCTGGTGAAGGTGATCCGATAACCGGCGGTGAAAAGGGGTTACGCCACTCAATTCAAACCCTTGAAAAAGTTGGCTATTCAGACATTAAAAATATCGTCTATCCGAACATGAATCACGAAGTGCTCAATGAAGACGAAAAAGAGACTGTCTATCGCGACGTGCTGCACTTTTTACTCGCTTAGGTTCGCATAAATATTGAAACCTTTCAAGGTACGGACGACTTTAGATAGGGGTAAACCCATCACATTGTAATAATCACCGATAAGTTGTTTCACAAACATGGCACCTAGGCTTTGGATGCCGTAAGCACCGGCTTTGTCGTAAGGTTCGTCAGTAGCGATGTATCGTTCAATATCTTCTGGATCAAGGGGCCAAAATTCAACTTTTGTCCGAACGACAAAGCTTGTTTCTTTTTCTTTTGAACGGATCATAACCCCGGTTAAAACATCATGGCTATTTCCACTTAATGTGTTTAACATATCTCGTGCATGGGCTTTATCTTTAGGTTTTTCTAAAATTTTGTTTTCATGAGCAATTAACGTATCAGCGGCTAAAATGACTTCTCGATCATGATGAAAGGGAACACTTTGCCCTTTAAGTGTTGCTAGTTCTTCTACTCTTTGATAGGGATCTGTCGTTTGAACAGCGGATTCATCGACATCTGCAACGCGAATGTCATAGGGGATTTTTACTTGTGTAAGTAGCTCCTGTCTTCTTGGGGAAGACGAAGCTAAGATGAGTTGTCTATTCATTGTCATACTCCTTTTTTACCAGGCGGCAATACTGCCATCTGTTCGGGATTCGGTTCCACCGCATAACACCCCAGTCTCTGGATTGCGCCAAATAATTTGACCACGGCCAAAGCTATTTGGTTCCGGAGCGATTTTGATACTATGGCCTCGTTCTGCAAGTTGTGTTGCTAGATGAAAGGGGAATCGATGTTCAACTTCCACTCTTTGATCTTTAAACCATTGCCACCTTGGTGCGTCTAGGGCAGCTTGTGGGTTTAAGCCAAAGTCGATTGTATTCATAAGGATTTGCACGTGACCTTGGGGCATCATAAGCCCGCCCATGACACCAAAGGGTCCGACTGCTTCATTATTCTTTGTTAAGAAGCCAGGAATAATTGTATGGTACGTTTTCTTTCTACCTTCTAATTTATTTACGTGGTTTTCATCTAGAGAAAAATCATGTCCTCGATTTTGTAAAGCAATTCCTGTGTTTGGTACAACTAATCCTGAGCCAAAACCCATATAGTTGCTTTGAATAAGAGAAACCATATTTCCTTCTTTATCAGCGGTTGCTAAGTATACCGTTCCGCTTGCTTTCGGTTCCCCAGCCGTTGGTGTTTGAGCGATGTCTGTAATAAGCTTGCGGCGTTGTTCGATATACGTTTCATCAAGCAGTTCAGTAATTTTCACATCCATATGTCGCGGATCGGTTACATATTCAAAGGCATCGGCAAAGGCTAGTTTAATCGCCTCGATTTGTTTATGGTATGTATTCACATCTTCTTTATGCGCAAAAGAAAAACCATTTAATAGACTGAGAGCTTGTAAGGCGACGATACCTTGCCCATTTGGTGGGAGTTCCCAAACGTCATATCCTCGATAATTAACACTGATTGGCTCTACCCATTCTGATCGATGTTCGGCGAAATCTTCTAAACTAAGATACCCTCCAGTTTCGTTAGAAAACTCGACAATTTTCTTTGCAATATCACCCTGGTAAAAATCTTTAGCATCTGTCTCTGCAATGGCCCGTAACGTTTCAGTGTGAGCTTTTGAAGACCACATGTCACCGACTTCGGGCACTTTTCCTTCTGGGGCAAAGGTGTCAAACCATGCTTTGAAGTGAGCACCTTTTAATTTTTCTTTAAAGTTATTGTAGGCTCGTTTCCAAAATCGAGCAAGGGTAGGCGAGAGTGGAAAGCCTTCTTCTGCATAGGTAATTGCAGGTTTGAGTACTTCTGTTAAGGGTAGTTTCCCAAACTTTTCGGAGAGCTCTGCCCAAGCGTGAGGAGCTCCTGGAATGGTAACGGGCTCCCATCCGTAAGCAGGCATTTTTTCATATCCTTTTTCCTTCACTTTTTCGATGGAAATGTTTTTTGGGGATTTTCCACTACCATTTATTCCGTACATTTTGTTTTTTATCCAAACGATAGCGAAGAGATCCCCACCGATACCGTTCGTTGTCGGTTCAACAACAGTGAGACAAGCCGCTGTGGCGATTGCCGCATCAACAGCATTGCCCCCTTTTTTCAACATATGTAACCCTGCGTCTGCCGCGAGAGGTTGTGAAGTTGCGACCATTCCGTTCCGAGCGATTGTCGCATTTCGAGTAATGGGATAAGGATTTGTTGAGTAATTTAGTTTCATCGTAAGACTCTCCTTCTTAGTTGTAATGAAATAATTTCATCTATTATAGCATGTATGCAGTTTTTTTCAGCTATAGCTTGTATAATAGGGGGAAAGAAAGGGTGTTTTTCATGAAAATTATTCGCATAGAAGATGCAAAACAGTTTGATGAAAATCGTTTTACGAAAATAGATATGATTAAACATCGACGTAGTGTAGCCTTTATGTTAAATTTCTTACCAGAACAACATATGAAGTCCCATTCCCATCCTGGCCG
>DATGRX010000029.1:0-6883 GCA_035303185.1 Bacillota bacterium | reverse complement strand
ATTTCAATGATTTTTCAAGATCCGATGACATCTTTAAATCCTGTACTAAGAATCGGTCGACAAATGCGTGAGGTACTTCAACTTCATTTAAATATGTCAAAGGAAGAAGCCCATGAACATGCGATTAAGATGTTGCGTTCTGTGGGAATTCCCCGGCCTGAATCAATTATGGAGGATTATCCACACCAATTATCTGGAGGGATGAGGCAACGGGTAATTATCGCCATGCAAGTCTCTTGTAATCCGTCACTTCTTATAGCAGATGAACCGACGACAGCATTAGATGTAACGATTCAAGATCAAATTTTAAAATTAATTAAACAAATCCAGCAAGATACGAATATGGGTGTCCTATTTATTACTCACGATTTAGGCGTTGTTTCTGAACTATGTGATCGCGTGATCGTGATGTATGCGGGACGAATTGTAGAAGAGGCAACCGTTAAGGAGTTATTTAACAATCCGAAACATCCATACACAAAAGGATTAATTGATTCAGTACCTAAAATCGGTGCTAATCAAGGAAAATTATATTCGATTCCAGGAACTGTGCCAAACCCAACGGACATTCCACAAGGATGTAAATTTGCACCAAGATGTGCTCAAGCAATGGATATTTGTTTTCAAAAGGAGCCTGAATTATTCGCCTTAGATGGACGTCATTCAAGGTGCTGGCTTCATGATCAGACATTAGAAAAGGGGGGAGATAAAACATGAGTAGTGAAAACTTACTCGAAGTTAAAGATTTAAAGAAATTTTTTCAATTAAAAACGGGTTGGTTTGAAGAAAAGCAATTCGTTCAAGCGGTCAATAAACTAAATTTCACCATTAAAAAAGGTGAAACTTTCGGACTTGTTGGGGAATCCGGTTGTGGAAAGTCAACGACAGGTAAGCTTATCAATGGTTTACTAGAGGCAGATGCCGGTGAAGTTTTATTTAATGGCGAACAATTACCAATCAAATCCTTAAATAAATGGAAAGAATATCGAAAGAAAATGCAAATGATTTTTCAAGATCCTTATGCCTCATTAAGTCCGAGAATGAAAGTAAAAGATATTTTAAAAGAACCATTAGATATCCATTTTAAACAAATGCCTGAAAAGGAAAAAAATGAACGGGTCGCTGAACTTTTAGAAAGATGTGGAATTAGTAAATACCATCATAATAAATATCCTCATGAATTTAGCGGGGGACAGCGCCAGCGAATCGGAATTGCCCGAGCACTTATTTTACAGCCTGAATTTATTATTGCTGATGAACCGGTGTCTGCCTTAGACGTTTCGATTCAGTCACAAGTATTAAATTTAATGCAGGAACTTCAAGAGGAATATGATTTAACCTATTTATTTATCTCCCATGATTTAAGTGTCGTGGAGTATATAAGTGATCGGGTTGGGGTGATGTATTTAGGTGAAATCGTTGAAGTATCTTCAAAGGAAAAGATATTCTCTGATCCGAAACATCCGTATACCAAAGCGTTACTATCTGCTATTCCACAAATAGGAGAGACGCCGGAACGGGAAAGAATCGAATTAAAGGGTGAGATTCCAAGCGCAACAAATCCACCATCTGGTTGTAAATTCCATACCCGATGTTCGTTTGCGATGGATATTTGTAAAACAAAAGTACCAGTTCACCGAAATTTATCCAACGATCAAATGGTTGCTTGTCATCTATATAATGAGGAAGTGAAGACATCATGAAAACCGTCCTTTATATGAACAACAAATCTAAGAAAGGTCCGACATCAGTATTCGAAGATGCCCATACATTTGGTAAAGTAAGATACCTTTATCAAGATGAAAATCTTTTGATTAGTATTGGGGTAGAAAAGGAAAGCATCTCTCATGAAGACCTACGCCGTTTAGGTGGCGAATGCCGAAAAACGGTTCGTGATTTAAAACTTAAAGAAGTGATGATTGATTTTTCCACGTTAGTAGAAACAGTGGAAGAAATTGATGAAAAAGAGATTATTGAACTGTTTATGTTTGGTTGGTATTCCATTGATTATCAATTTTTAACATACAAAAAGAAAGAAACCCTAGATCAGGTTGATGTGACCTTTACTCATAAGTATTATGAACCGTATGCAGAGAAGGCAAAGGTAAAAGTTGATGCCTTAAATGTTGCTCGTGATTTATGTAATGAGCCTGCTAATCAATTAACACCTGAAATGTATGCTGAAAAGTTAGTCGACTTATTTAAAGGTACAGATGTAGAGGTGGAGGTCATTCCTTATGAGCAACTTAAGGAGAAGGGGTTTACAGCGATACATACGGTCGGTCAAGGAAGTGCGAATAAACCCGTATTAGTTATGTTAACGCTCAATCGTAATTCTTCGATGAAAAGAATCGGCCTAGTCGGAAAGGGAATTACTTTCGACACGGGCGGTACAAATGTGAAAACGATGAATGATATTGGCGAAATGAAAATGGATATGGGTGGTTCTGCGGCTGTTGTTGGTGCGATAAAATTACTTGCGGACACAAAGGCAGACGTAAATGTCGTTGGAATTTTACCTTTAGCTGAAAATGTCTCAAGTGGAAGGGCTTTTTTACCGTCGGATGTTATTACGTATCGAAATGGATTGACCGTTGAAGTAGGAAATACTGATGCGGAAGGGCGCCTAGTGTTAGCCGATGGAATTTTATATGCTCAAAAGTTAGGAGCAAAAACCGTCATCGATATTGCAACATTGACAGGTACAATAGGACAGGCCCTAGGTTTGAAAATGGCAGGTATTTTTAGTAATGAAGAAGAGGATTTATGGTCTTACCGAGAACTCGGTCAGTTAACGGGAGATTATGTCTGGCCAATGCCAGTGGACGATGATTATAAGACGTATATTGAAAGTGATACGGCGGATATAAACAATATGAGTTCTTCCCCCTTTGGAGGAGCGATTACTGCTGCGTTATTTTTAAAGCAATTTGTTCAAAAGAATACGCACTGGATACATGTTGATATGGCTAATACTGTTCGGCCATGGAAACAAGAGGGTTATTATGGACCTGGAGCCTCAGGCTTTGGTGTTCGATTACTATCAGAACTTGTTAAAAATGAATCAAAGAAATAGAAATAAAAGGAGAGATGTTCGTTGACCGTCTGGATACCTGGAGAAGTTCAACCTTTAAAAGAGGAACCATTAAATCATTGGCAACAACTACAATATGGTATGTTTATTCATTTTGGGCTTTATTCTGTCCTTGGCGGAGAGTGGAAAGGAGAGCCGGTTAAAAAAGGATATAGTGAGCAGATCCAAATGTGGGCTAATATCCCTACTGAAGAATACGAAGGAATTGCAAAAGAATTTTCGATTGAAAACTTTGATTCCGATGAAATTTGCTCCTTAGCAAAAAAAGCCGGAATGAATTATATCGTCATCACAACAAAACACCATGATGGGTTTTGTCTGTTTGATACGAAAACAACGGATTACAATATTGTACAAGCAACACCTTTTAAACAAGATGTCATCAAATTACTATCAGAAGCCTGCGAAAGACATGATCTAGGCTTTGGTATTTATTATTCTTTAGTCGATTGGCATTTAGGGCACTCCTTTGATTATGACAACAATAATCCGATCCCTGCTCATATTGAAAGTAAAATCGAAGAGCAACTGACAGAATTAATGACGAACTACGGGCCAATTGTCGAAGTTTGGTTTGATATGTCCTCACCAACAGAGGAACAAAGTGAATTATTTAAAAATATCGTTCGTCAATATCAACCAAAGGCTGCGATTAATGGACGTATTTGGAATAATCGGGGCGATTTTAGAACATTAAATGATAATCAAATTCCAGATAAAAGTTTATCAGGACCATGGCAAACACCAGCTTCGATTTATCAAGAAACATGGGGCTACCGTAAGTGGCAAGAACGAACAGATGTAAATGAAAAAGCCTTACATTTACTGCAAAGTCTTATTTCTGTTCGTGCTCGTGGTGGAAATTATTTATTAAATATCGGTCCGCGTGGTGATGGTTCGATTGTCGAGTTTGAGGCTGATGTCTTAAAGAAAATGGGTACCTGGTTAAAACGACATCCTAAAGCTGTTTTAGGCACCCATTCAACACAACTACCTAAACAGCCTTGGGGAGAGATGACTGTTAATCATGATCAGTTATATTTACATTTGTTTCATTGGCCTGAATCAAAAGAGATAACCGTTTCACATCTTATAACAGATGTCCTTGACGTAAAAATCGATAATAGTAAACAAAGCCTTTCCTGGTCAAAGGATGGACAGGAACTAAAGGTAACTTTACCAGAAGAAAAGTCAGATGAATTAATAGCTACGATTAAAGTCGTTTTAGAGGATGAATTACGTGTTATTCCTGAAAAGATAGTTCCTCTTACTCATGATGGTTGTGAAATTGACTCTGAGCAATTAGAGCGAGCGTATAATTATGAAGAAAAAGGAAATTATACGAGTTTAGTAGAAACAAACTTTAAAAAACTTGCTTATTTACACCGTAAAAATTTCGTTAAAAATGAAATAACACTAACAATAGAAGGGGAAGCAAGCCAACATGTAAATTACCGCATTCGTTTAAACGGATGCGAAAAAGTTGTCAATGGAAAAGATGTTATTGGCAAACCGCTCGGACCGTTTACGCTTTCTAAGGATGACGAGCTATTTACATTAGAAATCGCTTTACACAACCCTATCCATTTGTATCAGGATTTACAAATGACAATTGATCGAATTCAAATAAAATAACAATTTGCATGATTAAAAACTATCCCTAAAAAAGGGATAGTTTTTTCTTTTAATACAGTGTTATTGGAGGGTGTGTCTATTTTTAGGTAAGCACCTTTTGATAAAATATGGAATAAGAAAGTTAGTTTAAGAAAATCGCCCGGCTTAAGGGATAGGTAGGGATTATTGTTAGCGGAAGATAAAACTTAAAGATTTGTTTGAAGATGTTTGCGAGCAGAGGGGTTATAGTTACCAAAAGATAGGTTTGAACTCTTCGATTGTTGACTTGATCCATTTATCGGTCTACACTAGGGTTTAATATATGTCGGATTTTTGATAAAGAGTTAGATTCTGGATAAGGATGTTATTTGTTACGGAGCGTATTATCTTTGTGATGGAGTGTTTATGGCCGATTTTAAAATGTTGTGGTTGAATAGATTTAAAGCAACAGATAGCAAAGTCAATTCAAAGGGAAAAGGTGTTTTTATGATGACTTTTGGTGAGAAATTAGAGAAAATTGTGCTGTCCTTGATCTATCCGGTGTTTAAGTGGGATGAAAAGTTGCCTTGAATGGGGCGTTGACTGTAATGAAAGAGTGATGGATTAAAAAACGTAGATAAAGACATATCACATTTTAAAAGATGGAAGTTAAATTTATACTAGGAGTGGCTACCATTTTAAAACAATTACTAAAAATCGTTGGCATTATTCTTAGCCTTTTCATTATATTACTAGGGTTTGGTTTTTTATATGAAACGATTCAACGAAGTGGAAACAGCATGGCACATGAGCCGGTAGGAACGATATTTTCTTACGGGGAGAAAGAGATGCATTACATCAAAAAAGGAGCTGGCGATACAACTGTTATTTTTAGTTCGGGAAATGGAACGGCTTCACCGTATGCGGATATGTATCTGTTACAGGAAGTGGTTAGTGACTTTGCGGAAACGATCATTTATGAGCGCCCGGGTTATGGTTGGTCGGAGGCGACAGATAAAGAACGGTCGATTGAACAACTAGTAAAAGAAATGGAAGCCGTGCTTGAACATGGGCAAGCTAATGATTCGCTTATTCTCATCGGCCATTCGATGGCGGCGTTAGAACTTATCGGATATGCCCAAAAATATCCTGAACGAATAAAGGGTATCGTCTTAATCGATGGTGTCCAGCCTGAATATGCGGAGGATATGGAGCATGCTATGCCTTTATCCATTCAAGGGATGCGGTTTTTAAAACGGATCGGAATCTTTCGTTTGCTGAGTCAGTTTGACACGACGAAACATATACTCGCACCTGTTGGGGATTTACCTGAGGATGTTAAAGAAATAGGGATCGATATGACGGTTGAACATATGTGGAATCAGACGATGATTGCTGAAAGAAAAGCGTTAGCAGCAAATGGTGCGACTGTTAGTGAAGCTGGTCCTGTAGATGATCTTCCGCTTATCTTATTTTCGGCAACGGATAACCCGATGGCTGGATGGACAGAATCCCAGAAGCAATTTGGCAAGTGGTCGGAAAATACGAAACAAATTTGGGTAGAGACAGAAAACCATTTTCTCCATGAGGAAGCAGCGGATCAAATCATTGAAGAAATACGACGTCTCGTTCAACGCAGTGAGTAACTATTTTACTTATATACTCTTGCCCAAAATGGATGTTCATGGAATCCATGGGGATGTTTTCTTATCATTTCGGGTTTGGAATTAGCCTTTTAATCATGATTCTTATTTTTGGCTATTTATCCTATCACACGATTAAGAAAAGATTGAGTGAGATATAAGAGGCATGTTTTGCTGAATTTTTTGACAAAGGTCAACTAGACGGATGTGAAAGTATGTTTTAAATTTTTAGAATAAATCGATGAGCGGAAGTGTAAGCTTTTTTTAGGACAAGTTAGTTTAATCGGCTTGCCCATACATACAAATGACATAGGGAGCTATTTTTCCTCATTGAAACGAAATTCTATTCTCTTTTTAATGCCATGATAAAGAATTTTATCGATTTTATACTCTTTGTTACGGATCGTCACACCATTGTGACAGCTCATATATGGTCGCATATATTTAAGTTATGCTTAAATTAGATTGATGACGTAAAGCAATGTCAATCTACAAAGAAAAGAGGTTTTTTATCATGACTTTTGGTGAGAAATTAAAGAAAGCACGGAAGGAA
>DATGRX010000028.1:0-24606 GCA_035303185.1 Bacillota bacterium | reverse complement strand
TTGGAAGGATACTGAACCATCAACTAATTCAACTTTCCCTTCAGGTTCCCAATGATCCGCTAAGGTAATATTTTCTAAATCCTTCTGGTCATAGTTGAATTCTAAGTACCAGGTAATGATACCTGTCTTCGGATCATAGTTCTCTGCAACACCTTTTTTAAGTGGTTCCCCACGATTAATCGTAACTGTTGCATGGGCACTAGTATCCTTTAGTTCTTTATCAGTTAAGGTCACCTCGTTGTTGAAATGTTTCCCTTCAAGATCGGTCACCTTTGTCTTGTATTTAATCACGTAGACCTCATTAATATCACCAAGGGGGATTGAAAATTCTTGGCCGTTTACCTCTGGTGTCACCCCTGTGACCGTTTCTGGATTACCCGTTGGAGTTCCATTTAAGGTTGCTGGATACTTTTCAATTGTTAAAGATCCTTCGATATATTCCGTCCCCTCTGGCAGAAGGTCTGTCACCGTCGCCTCTTCTAGGAAAAGAGCATTTTTATTAATCGTAACCGTCCATTCGATTTCATCGGCATTATAGGACCGGTTTGGTTCACCTTGCTTTTCTGTCGTTTTTTCGATTTGGGATTGGTCGATCGGCAGTGTAATGCCACCCTCATCTGCAATCGGACTAATCTTGACCTTACCACCGTCATTTTCAACCTCATCTTGATCCAATTTTGCAAAGATT
The DNA here is from genome assembly GCA_035303185.1 of Bacillota bacterium. GTDB lineage: Bacteria > Bacillota > Bacilli > Bacillales > Amphibacillaceae > CALAMD01. Next base: position 23,918 of record DATGRX010000028.1, on the reverse strand, counting down.
CTAATCCATCCGGTGACATCGCTGGCCTTATTTACAAAATCGGTAAACTCAAGAGTTACCGTGCCGTCCGTATTAACCGTGTAATTAGCAATGACATCGCCAGTCTCGTCATCTTTTAATTCATCCTCAAGCATCTCTGGAATATAGATTTCCTTCGGTAGCTCAATTGTTTCAATATCGCCTGGATTGTAGTTATGATTGTTTATCAAATGCCAATTAAGCTCTACTATAAATTCATCATTAATACCGAGAGGATTGTCTTCTGTGTACGGATTTCCTTCTCCATCAACGACTTCAGATATCGTTACATTAAAGTCTTCATGTTCATCAAAAGCAACTGATTGAATGGAGTGATTTTGAATGGTTTTTGTTTCCACCACATCTTGTTCATCATCTACCAATTCATCTTCAATAACTTCTACTTCATTTTCTGTATTGTTTTCGGATGTATCTCCGATGGGTTCATTCTTATTTTCTGCAACATTTTCACCACTATTAACTTCATCCTTATTGTGTATCTCACTTTCCTCATCCACATTCTCTTCTAAAACATTTTCGTTTTCAACATTGTTCTCATTCAATTCGCCGTGGGCAGCGGTGAGGACGCCGGAAAACATAGTTTGAAACAACAATAAAACTGTTAATAAAATACTTGCTCTTCTCAAATTAGTACCCCCTGTTTTTGTTTTATCTATATTTTATTGACAACATTTTTAGTCAATGACTAATAACTTTCTCGTTGCTTTGTCATTAAAAACTTTAAAATGTCCTAAATAAGACTAAAAAAATAGACTTTGTTTCTTTGTATAAATAATTGAAAAAATATGTAGAGCTAGTCATCTATACATACTTTATACATTTTCTAAACAAAGTCAAATGAAATGGATTTTTTTACACAACACTATCTTTGTATATTAGAAATAAAAAATCACAGTGAACGTTTTGTCCACTGTGATTTCACCTGAAGTATATTCGCTTAAATCTCCAAATTTATGCGTTTATTTTAAAATGGAGGAGGAAGAGGGATTTGAACCCCCGCGGGCTTTGACACCCCTTGCGGTTTTCAAGACCGCCCCCTTCAACCAGACTTGGGTATTCCTCCAATTAAAAATAAATGGTGGACCCTGCAGGATTCGAACCTGCGACCAATCGGTTATGAGCCGATCGCTCTGACCAGCTGAGCTAAGGGTCCAGTAATCTTTTTTAGATGGGGCGACCGGTGGGATTTGAACCCACGAGTGCCGGAGCCACAATCCGGTGCGTTAACCGCTTCGCCACGATCGCCATAATAAGTAGCGGCGGAGGGAATTGAACCCCCGACCTAACGGGTATGAACCGTTCGCTCTCGCCAGCTGAGCTACGCCGCCATATTAGAACTCCACAGGTAGGATTCGAACCTACGACTGATCGGTTAACAGCCGATTGCTCTACCACTGAGCTACTGTGGAATATATCGTTAAGAGACTAATAAAGTTTGTTTATTAGCGACAAGATATAATTTAGCATGTTTTAAATTTTATGTCAAGAAATTAAAGTTTTAATTGGATGAAGAACAAATTCACCATGATTATACTAACACGATGCTACTATATATTCAAATATTATCTTTACAAGTATCTATCAAATATTTACGGGGATTATTCCCACCTTCAAATTTTCAACAGTACTTTTACTGAAAAAAATTAACTTGCACCATAAAATGACAATATTTTCATGTAAACAGTGCTCAATTTGATTCTAGTTTTTGAGATAAAAAACCTAGGATACTGGAGTATCTTCTCATAATTCTTAATCTAGCAATTGCCTAATATGGCAACTATATCTATATGCTTCGGAAATATACTTCGCTTTCTGCGGGCAAGGAAGAATTGTAGTTCATGCTACCTCGATGAGCCAGTCTACTGGCTTCACCTAAGCCTTCCTCCAGCAGGAGTCTACATGTATTTCCTACACGAAAATTAGTTTACCTTTAGATTTGCATCCATCCTAATATACTTTTCAGGTTGTTTGAATATCCAGCAAGCCACGTAAAGCTCTTATATAGAGTTTATGTTGTTCAGCGTCTATATTCGATTCCAATTAATTTTAGTCAAACACTAATTTCATTAATATGATTACACTGAGAATGCCAATTTTAAGTTTTCTTTGCTTAAACCCAGTATGGCAAATGTGAAAAGCCTTTTTAAATATATAGTTTGCTGAATATTATAACTAATTGCCCGTAAACATTTTACTCTCACCTTTATACTCGTTCTCCGAGTACCTCTTCTGCAATGTTTACAGCATGGTCACCAATTCGCTCTAAATTACTAATAATATCTACAAAAACAATTCCTGCTGATGGATTACAAATACCTTTATTCATTCGTTTTATATGACTTTTTCTAAATCGTCTTTCCAAATAGTCGATTTCATCTTCTTTCTTAACAACCATCATAGCTTGTTCACTACTCATTTCTTCTAGTGATTTAATCGCTTGATCCACAGTTTCGAGGACTAAATCAAACATTTCATTTAATTCTAATTGAGCAGTATCTGTTAAACTTACTCTTTTATCCTTTTTAAAGGTTATCAGTTCAATGATATTTTCAAAATGGTCACCAATACGCTCAATATCCCTTACTGAATCCATAAGCGCTGTATGTTTTCTACTTTGAGGTTCAGTTAAAGTAGCACTTGAAATCCCAACTAAATACTTTGTAATTTCTCTGTCTAAATTATTAAGAGCGCCTTCAATTTGCAATGCAATTTCTGCATGTTCCTGTTCCGATGTTTGTAAATAGTTTTTTGCTTCTTTTAAACCTCGTTTTGCATACTCACCCATATGGACAACTTCCTTTTTGGCTTGCGATAAAGCTAAGGTCGATGATTGCTCTAAAAAGAGTGGATCTAAATGTTTTGGTGTATACTCTATAATTAAGTCTTCACCAGGGATCATTCGGGTAACTACCCAAGCTAAAAGAGCAATGAAAGGAAACTGTATAATTGTATTTGTTATATTAAATGTTCCATGCGCAAAAGCAATTGTCATTTCTGGATTTAAGGAAAGTGAACTTTGTAAAAATGCGGTAAAATTTGTAAAAACTCCTAAAATTAACGTAAAAATGATAACTCCAATTAAATTAAAAATAACGTGGGTAAATGCAGCACGTTTAGCAGTAACACTTGCACCGATAGACGCAAATATTGCTGTTATTGTTGTCCCTAAGTTATCACCTAATAAAATCGGCAATGCTGCCTTTAAACTAATTGCATTTTCCGCAAATAAACCTTGCAGCACTCCAATTGTTGCACTAGAACTTTGGACAAGCATTGTAAAGATAGTCCCAATAATGACACCTAAAATGGGAGTATCACTCATTCTAACGGTTAAATTTAAGAAAAATTCTAAATCCCTTAACGGTGCCATCCCATTTCCCATAAGTGTAAGACCAAAAAATAATGCACCGAAACCAAAAACTGTTTGTCCAATAGCATTTACTCTTTGATTTTTAAAGAAAATCAATAAAAAACTACCAATAGCTAAGATTGGTAAGGAATATTCTCCAATATTTAAACCTATAATGAAAGCTGTTACAGTCGTTCCAATGTTTGCACCCATAATGACTCCGATAGCTTGCCTTAAGGTCATGAATCCAGCATTTACGAGACCTACTGTTAGAACAGTAGTCCCTGAACTACTTTGAATTAAAATAGTAACGATTATACCGGCAAGAACTCCAAGAAGCGGATTACTCGTAAACCGATCTAAAATTCCTCGCAATCGGTCTCCTGCTGTTTTTTGTAATCCATCCCCCATATATTTAATACCTAATAGGAAAATTCCTAATCCGCCAATAAATTCAAAAATTAATTTCTGAACATCAATATCCACTTGTGTTTCAGCCTCGATTCAATTATGATATGTAACATTTTAATTATGCTAAAAAAATTATATTTTGTAAAATAATAAATATATTATGAATCCTCTTGTGAAACTAGTATTCTTGTTCCATCAACTTTAATCACTTTTACTAATGAACCTTTATATATCCATTGTGCGTTAGAAATTGCACTATATTCTTGACCATCTATTTCGATCGTACCGATTGGTCGGAGATCAGTTAATGTTTTTCCGGTTTTACCAACCAATTCAGCATATTCTTGATTCATTGTACTATATCCATCTTCTTCAGTTAGCCTGTCCCGTAAAGTGATTTTGCTCCATAGATCCCGGGATGGAAAAACTTTAGGAAATGTAAAGGCACTTCCTCCACCAATTAAAACTCCGATAACAGCATATAGTCCAGAGGCAAAATTATCTGCCGCTAAAGCTACTGAGGTAAGCATACTTGCTACACCTAAAATAGCCAAAGTACCATCATTGATGAGCTTTCCATCGATAATGATGAGTAATAATCCAATGAAATATATAATAAGCATAAGCAAAAGAGAATTTGTATTCTGATAAATCGTAAAATATACAGAAATAAATCCAATGCCTAATAATGCGAATACACCTCGCATATTTACTAAAACCTCACCAATTAAAAATAATGTTCCTAACCCCGTAATTAAAAGAGCCACCCATTCATATTGTAAAAACTGTTCCAAAACTTCCCCTCCTTAAAAATAATTATGGAGCTGTTTTACATGAAATTTATTAAACAAAATTCGATATATATTTTAATTATATTTGTCATTTTAAGTGTGTATGCAGATATAACTACACATAATGATGTAAAAACAAAGAATCTTTGTAATGCGTTTCATGATGAAACTAGCCGTTATACAATTGTTTCATACGAAGTAAAAGATGGCGATTCTGTTTTATCTGTTATGGAAGATATCAATAAACATAAATTTCATCAACAGCCAATTGAACAAATGATCGATGATTTTTTAGTCATGAATCCTGACGCTAATCCTTATCAATTAATACCAAATAAAATTTATTATTTTCCTATCTACAATTAAAAAGTGTCTTAATTTTTATTATAACATTTTTTTGCTAATTTTCGTATACATATAAAAAAACTAGGGTAAATTTTCACTTACATTTACCCTAGTTCTTTTCTTTAAAAGAATGGCCTTATAAACATTGCACTTATGATAGCGATAATTCCTAAAACAATCGCTATATTACCTAACCACTCGGCATCGCGATTTCGTGCAACAAATCCTAATATGATTCCAACTGTTCCAAATAATACAGGCATAGCAAAAAGTGCAATAAATGAAATGATTAAAGAAATCCATCCAATATAACTAACTCCTTGAAAATAGACTTCTTTCGGTTCATCGTGATCTTGCATAAATTCGTCGTCCGTAGGTGTTAGAGATTCCGACATTTCTTCGTCAAAATTTGTTTCATTAGAGAGTAAATCATCTTCTTCTGATGTTTGAAATTGATCGTCAAGATTTTCTACTTCATCATTAGATTCATATTGATTTTTCCTCAAGATAATCCCTCCTTTATATTTTCGTGCATATTTAGTTTATGGAGAGTTACCTGAACTAAAGATGGTGTTTTGTGGTAATTAATGAGTGTCAATTAATTTTCTTTTACATAGCTATATAAGTAAAGGGAGAGAATGTAAATATGACTTATATTATTCAACAATTAGTTAAAAATAAATTAAATACACTCACAACTGATGAGTTGCTTAGGTATGCACATGAATATCAATTTTCATTAACAAAACTTGAAGCTGAACAAATATTATTTGTTATACAAACTGAAAATTTAGATCCATTTCAAGCTTCACATAGAAGACGATTTTTTCAAAAGTTGGAAGAAATTACAGATTTACAAACCGCCAAAAATGCAGAAAATTTATTGTATAGGTTAGTCGAAAAATATGGTTTATCCCATTTATTAGAGCAATAAAAAACCCACAGACTAAATAGCTGTGGGTTTACGCTTAAATTATTGGTTCATAATTTGTTCTTTTAAATCCTCTTGGAAAGTCCCTTCTTTTAACATGGCTATTTCAAATTTATAAGGCGGTTTACGGGTGTTTTTCGTTTCACCAACATAAGGTGTTTCTAATATTTTTGGTAAGTTTTCAAATTGAGGATGATGAACAATCTTATGTAAAACATCAAATCCAATATGTCCAAAGCCAATATTTTCATGGCGGTCTTTGTGTGATCCTTGTTCATTTTTACTATCGTTTATATGAACGACCTTAATTCGATCAACACCAACAATTTTATCAAATTCATTTAATAATTCATCAAAATCTTGAACGTCATATCCTGCATCATGGACGTGACAAGTATCTAAACAAACGGATAATTTTTCATTATGAGTAACACCATCAATAATTTTTGCTAATTCATCAAAGCTTCTACCAATTTCTGTTCCTTTTCCTGCCATCGTTTCTAAGGCAATTTGAATGTCATCATCTTTTGTTAATACTTCATTTAGCCCCTCAACAATGCGTGCTATTCCTTTATCCACTCCTGCTCCTACATGTGCCCCTGGATGTAAAACAATTTGCTTAGCACCAAGAGCGATTGACCGATCAATTTCTGAACGTAAGAAACGAACACCTAAGTCAAAGGTATCTTGCTTTTTCGTATTAGCGATATTAATAATGTATGGTGCATGAACAACAATATTTGAAATGCCATTTTCTTCCATGTGCTTCTGTCCGTTTTCAATATTAAGCTCTTCTATTGGACGTCTTCTTGTATTTTGTGGGGCACCTGTATAGATCATAAAAGTTGTTGCCTTGTAAGAAGCTGCTTCCTCACTAGCTCCTTGGAGCATTTTTTTACCCCTCATTGATACATGCGAACCTAATAACAATATAATTCTCCCCTTTAATACCTCTTTATTTTCGTTTATGTCTACGAGAACCTCTTCTACGCTGATTGCGATCATCAATTCTTCGTGCCTCTATCCATTCCCCATCCTTAACATCTACGTATTTAAAATGAACGTTTTTTCTCTCAAAGGAATGAATAAGCGGTAGATCATCTTCATCATAGAAGCTGATAGCTGTGCCTGGTAAGCCTGCTCGTGCAGTGCGGCCAACACGATGAATATAAAAGTGTTCTTCTTTAGGCATTTGTGCATTAATAACATGACTCACGCCTTCAATATCAATTCCACGAGAGGCTAAATCTGTGGCAACGATATATTGATAACGTAAATTATTAATTTCTCTTAAAAGTCTTCTTCGCTCTCTCGGTGTTAAACCACCATGGATATATCCTACATTTAAACCTTCTCTTTGTAAACCGAACGATAATTCATCGGCTTCTTCTTTACCGTTCGTGAAAACAAGGGCTAAATAAGGCTGGAAAACCTTAGATAGTTCAACAATTATCTCTAATGGCTCACGGTATTTTAAAGCGATTAAACGATGTTCTAAATGTTCCGGGAAAATGTGCTCATCATCAATAATATACTTCGGCTGTCTTAAATATTTTTTAAAGAAATGATGTAATCTTTCGGGTATCGTTGCAGAAAATGCTAACACTTGAATATTTTCTTTAGATCGAACGAGTAATTGATCAATTTCTTCAATAAAACCCAAATCTAACATTAAATCAGCTTCATCAATAACGAACATTTCGGCTGTATAGATAGACAAAAAGCCGTCATTAACTAAATCTAAAATGCGGTGTGGAGTTCCAATAATAATATGCGGGGTTTGCCTTTTCTTTTCAGTTAATTGTTTTTCAGAACCACCGATTAATAATTCAGCAAACCACTGATTTTCTTTTTCCGCTAACGTAATTATTTCTCTTACATTTGAATAAATTTGCTGACAAAGTTCCCGTGTAGGAGCCGTTATAACAAATTGAACATGATTATTTTCTTCTTTTAACCGTTGAAATATTGGTAATAAATAAGCATGAGTTTTTCCTGAACCTGTTTTGGATTGGCCCACTACACTTCGACCTTGCAATATTTCTGGAATAGCTTTTTCTTGGATATTCGTTGGTTGTTTAAAATGTAGTTGTTCAATAATATTTTGCACTTCCGGACGCAAAGACAAACTTTTAAAATGTGCTTGTTTCATCATTTTCACCTCGTTTCATAAAAATGTAAAAGGGTTTGTACAAACAGTTGAGGTAATAACGTTTATATTTGAATCCTTTAATTGTTCGACTATATAATCTCTAGTTGCTTCGATCATGATTTCCTCAATGTAATGGCCCGCGTCAATAACAACTAGCCCCATCTCCATCGCTTCTTGTGCTAAATGAAAGGTCATATCCCCCGTAATAAATACTTCTGCTCCTTTATTTTTAGCTGCAAAGATATATTTTTCGCCACTACCGCCTAAAATTGCTACCTTTTGTACCTTTTTCTCCAAACTGCCCGTTATTTTTAACCCTTCTAATTCATAACGTTCCTTTACTTTTTCTGCCAACTGTTTGACAGTCATTGGCTCTTTTAATTTACCTACTCTTCCTAATCCATATTCTTTTCCTTTATTGTGTAATTTATAAACATCATAAGCCACTTCTTCATATGGATGGGCTTTTTTAATTTCATGGATAACACTCGCTAATTTTTGCTCAGGAACGATACTTTCAATCTTTTTCTCATCAGCAAATTTTATTTCACCGATTTTGCCACTATAAGGATCAGAACCTTTTAACGGTTTGAATGTTCCTTCTCCTTCTGTTTGAAAGGTGCAATGACTATAATTTCCAATATGTCCAGCACCACCTTTATTGAAAGCTTCTCTTACCTTTTCTATATGAGATAAGGGAACGTAGACGGCAACTTTATATAATTTCTCATCTTGCATAGAAACTAATGAGTCGGTGACTTCTATATCGAGTTTCCTTGCGAGTAAGTCATTTACTCCACCTTCTGCTACATCTAAATTTGTATGAGCTGTATAAACAGTAATATTATGCTGTATCAACTTTTGAATGGTTTTTCCTTTTGGACTAGATAAATCAATGTTTTTTAAAGGATTGAAAATAAGTGGATGATGGGAAATAATTAAATTCACATCGTTTTCGATCGCTTCATCAACAACATTTTCTAAAACATCTAAAGTAACTAAAATATTTTTTGTTTCATCATTTTGAAGGCCAACTTGTAATCCTATTGGATCCCAATCAAAAGCTAAGTTTTTCGGTGCCCATTTCTCCATCAACTGAAAAACATTTTTATGTTTCATTTTCAAGCTCCTCCTTTATCCATAGTAATTGCTCTTGAAACGATGTAAATTTCTCCTTATCGACATTTTTTCCTTGCTTCATTTGGCGAAGGACCCCTTGCAAACGATTTTTTCTTTCTTGCCATTTTTTAAGGAATATGCAGCTCCGCTCATTACGTAATATGGGACCAAATAAAAAATCCTTTTCCGTCATTTGCTCATCATTTTTAATTTTATCAGCTACAATAATCTCATAAATTTTATTTTGCTCTTCAATAACTTTCTCATCAACAATTGAAAAGTGGTTATTATATAGCCATTTTCTCACCATTGCTTCACCGATATTTGGTTGTAAAATAAGTCTCTGAACAGAAGTTAAATGTTCCCTACCGTTTTGTAATATATTTGAAATTAAGTTGCCACCCATTCCAGCAATAATGACAGTTGTTACTTGTTCGCTTTTTATAGCAGAGAGCCCGTCACCTAAGCGAAGACTTATTCGATTTTTTAAAGAATATTTTTCAACCGTATGTTTAGCAGATAGTAACGGACCTTCATTAACATCTGAAGCTATGCCATAAGCTGTTTCATCCTTCATGCATATGTAACTAGCTAAATATCCATGATCAGCACCTATATCGGCAAAATAAGCTTCCTTTGGTACAAAAGTAGCTATTGTTTGTAAACGTTTAGATATATTTAATTCATTCATAGTTATCACCTATTAAAAAAATAGAAAAGAAAAGCTTTCTGGAATCCAGAAAGCTTTTCTATTGCTGCTTTAATTATATTCTTCTACTAGCCATTCTCCTAATATTTTTGCTTCTTCTGGAGTAGCCATTCCTGCTGGCATATTACCTTGTCCTTCATTGATAATTGTTTCAATTTCTTCTTCAGAAAGTTTGCTACCTACTTCTGTTAAACCTGGCGTATTATCATCTCCAGCTAAATCATCACCATGACAGCTAGCACACTTGTTTTGATAAATTTCTTCTGCATCTTCTAAAGAAATTTCTGTCGCTTCATTATTGTCATTATTGTTTTCAGAAGTTATATCTGCTCTATTTTGCACACCTAAAAATGAGAAGATAATAACTGCAATGATTCCTAATACGGCAATTAACCCGTAAGGAATAACTGGGTTTTTCATGTACATTTCCTCCTTATGTATAATACAAAACAAATGATAAATTATAAGGCTATATAATATATTACTCGAAAATGCATTTAGTTTAAAGAAATTAGTAGTTATTTATAACAAATTTTCATAATAATATTGTTAGATCATCCAAAAAGTCAAATATAGTAATGATTTATGTATCAACTTTAAAATTATCAAAAAAGAATAGACAAGTCATTGCATGAAATTGTATGCAATGACTTGATCTCGTTTTAATCTAAAAAGTCTTTTAATTGTTTACTACGACTTGGATGGCGTAATTTCCTTAAAGCTTTAGCTTCAATTTGTCTAATTCTTTCCCGAGTTACACCAAAGACTTTTCCTACCTCTTCAAGGGTTCTCGTTCGCCCATCATCTAAACCAAAGCGTAATCTTAATACGTTTTCCTCTCGGTCAGTTAATGTATCTAATACATCTTCTAATTGTTCTTTTAATAATTCATAAGATGCATGATCTGAAGGCGAAACTGCTTCCTGGTCTTCAATAAAGTCACCAAGGTGTGAGTCATCTTCTTCACCAATTGGTGTTTCTAATGATACAGGTTCTTGTGCAATTTTTAATATTTCTCGAACTCGATCTGCTGATAAATCCATTTCCTCTCCAATTTCTTCTGGAGTTGGTTCCCTACCTAATTCTTGGAGTAATTGCCGTTGAATACGAATTAATTTGTTAATGGTTTCCACCATATGAACAGGTATTCGAATCGTTCGAGCTTGATCAGCTATCGCCCTTGTGATAGCTTGTCTAATCCACCAAGTTGCATACGTACTAAATTTAAATCCTTTTGTATGGTCAAATTTCTCTACAGCTTTCATGAGGCCCATATTACCTTCTTGTATTAAGTCTAGGAACAACATACCTCGACCTACATACCTTTTAGCAATACTTACTACAAGACGTAAGTTTGCTTCTGCCAGACCTCTTGATGCTTCTTCTTCACCCTCTAATATCCTTTTGGCAAGCTCTACTTCTTCCTCTGCAGTTAATAAGTCGACCCGACCGATTTCTTTTAAATACATTCTTACTGGGTCATCTATTTTCACTCCTATAGGGACACCTAAGTCAACATCATCTGTACTTTCTGTGTCTTCCTCTTCATCGTCGTCATCAATGATTTCAACACCTTGAGTTTCTAGATGCTCATAAAACTCGTCCATTTCTTCAGGATCGATATCATAATGGGATAGTTTCTCCGTAATGTCTTCATATGATATTTCTCCACTTTCTTTTGCTTCCTCAACTAATTGTTCCTTAACTTCCTCTAACGTTAAAGCAGGTTCTTCTACATCATGTGAGGATTTGTTCTTTGTCATAAAATGACCTCCTTCCAAATCAACTCAATTCGATTGTTTTAACTGTTTTTGTATTTCCAAAATTTTCATACCTATTTTAGCGGCTTTTATCGGATTGTTTTGTTGTTCAGCTAACCTTTGTTCTTGCCGATATTTATCAATTATTGCCACATCATTAAATTGCTTTTTTATGACAGAAATATAATCATGTAAACCATGTTCTTGCATATCAATTACTATAGGGATCATTGCTATTTCTGCTGCTAGGTTTCGTATTTCTTCATCTTCTAATCGTTCTAAAAACAAACTAATATTTGGGGTTTCACTATCTTCATAAAAGGCATAAAGTGCAGTGACGATGACTTTATGTTCATCTATATTAAAATCTGCACCTAATTCATTTTGAATATATTTTGCAGTAGAGACATTATTTAACATAAGAGAAATTAATTCTCGTTCAGCATTATGATATGCGGGTAACAATTTTGATTTTTGTTTAATCAAGGTCGTTGTTTTAGTATATCTATTCTCTAAGCTCTTATTCTTACGATAATTTGTTGACTGTCTATATGCCTGTAGGTCTTCTCGTAAAGAGTCAATTGAAATCGAATGTTGTTCACTTAATTGACGCAAATAGTAATCTTGTTCAACAGAACTTTTTAACAGAGCTATTTCTTTGATGATTTCTTGTATATACTCTATTCTTTCTGTTTCATTTTTTAAATTATACACATTTTGAAGATATTTCATATAAAATGTAATGAAAGAAACACTTACGTTAATAATACGATCAATAAACGTATCGATTCCCTTTTGTAAAATATATTGATCTGGGTCCTCTGCATTATCAAGATTAGCTATCGAAATGTCAAAACCGATTGGTCGTAATACTTTAGCTGCACGAAAACTTGCTTCTTCCCCAGCTGAATCACCATCATAACAAATAATTATTTTATTTGTATATCTTCTTAATAACTGGGCTTGTCTCTCAGTTAATGCGGTACCTAATGTAGCAACTACATTTTTCAGTCCGTGTTGATATGCCGTGATTACGTCGAATTGTCCTTCAAATAAAATAGCTTCTTTTTCTTTTCGTATATAACTTTTTGCTAAATCAAAATTGTATAGTATATGTTGTTTTTGGAAAATTTCACTTTCTGCACTATTTAAATACTTAGGTTCTTGTCCATGAATGGAACGAGCACTAAAACCCACAGTTCGTCCTACGTGATCACGAATGGGGAAAACGACTCTGTCCGAAAAACGATCAAACATTTGATGATTGTTTTGCTTTACAAACAGGCCTGACGATACTAATGTTTGAGGATGAACACCCTTTTTTTGTAAAAACTTTGCTGTGAAATTTTGTTTATTTGGTGAATAGCCTATTTGAAAGGTTTCGATACTCTCTTTTGTAATTCCTCTATCCATTAAATAATTATATGCTATTTTACCATCCTTCGTAAAGCGTAATAAATGATAATAGAGTTTCATTAACCATTCATTGGCTCGGATGAGTTTTCGTACTTCCGATGATGGTTCATATTCGGTTCTTTGAATGTGATGTAAGTGGATATTCGCTTGATCTGCAAGTTCTGTAATAGTTTCATAGAAAGTTAATCCTCTTAACTTCATTAAAAAGGATATGATATTGCCACCTTCTTTACATCCAAAACAATAAAACATTTGTTTTGACTCAGACACAGAAAATGAAGGTGTTTTTTCTTCGTGAAAAGGACATAGTCCAAAGTAATTATTTCCACGTTTCGTTAATTGAACATACTCACCTACTATTTCTACAATATTGTGTGCATTTTGCACCTTTTGAATAACTTTCTCAGGAATTTGATTAGACATTTTCACCACCATACTTTGCTATTAGTCTTAATTCTTTAAAAAATCAAAAACTCCTGCATAATTCGACATTTATTTAAAAAACATGAATTTAAATGATGACATTTAAAATATACTTTGTGATAATAGGTCTTTTGCCCAAGTTCTATTAAACAAATCATGCATAAAGTCATATAAAAAATGACTAATATAACTATGCACACGAATTACAATTATAATAGATTCTATAGATAATTGCTAACACTACGCTCACCAATTATTTTTGATGCTTATAAATTTGTTATATTACTATTGTTTCTAATTTTACTTAAGATACTATTTGCTGTTTCTTCTACGGCTTTATTTGAAACATCAATGACATCACAACCGATCCGTCTGACAACTTTGTCAAAGTAGTTCAATTCTTCTCGAATACGTTTAATATTTGCATAAGAAGCTTGATCCCCAAGACCTAAAGCTTTTAATCTTTCTTTTCGTACTTCATTTAGCTTTTCGGCATGAATGCTTAAACCAAAACATTTTTGTGGGTCAACTTGAAATAATTCATCTGGTGGATCAACCTCAGGAACGATGGGTACGTTTGCTACTTTTATTCGTTGCATCGCTAAATATTGCGATAGTGGTGTTTTAGATGTACGTGAAACACCGATTAAAATTACATCTGCACGTAAAATACCTCGTGCGTCCTTACCATCATCATATTTTACGGCAAATTCAATCGCTTCAATTCGCTTAAAGTAGTCTTCATCTAATTGATGAATTAATCCTGGTTTTAATTGAGGTTTATTTTCAAAAACTCTTTCCATTGCATCCATCATAGGTCCCATAATATCGATTGCTTCAATACCCATTTCTTCTGATTTTTCATTTAAATATGAACGTAACTTCGGATCAACTAATGTAAAGCCAATAATACCATTACATTCAGCTGCCAATTGTAAAGCCTCATCGATTGTTTTTTGATCTTCTACATAGGGTATGCGATTAATCTTTGCTTTTTCATATTCGACACTAAACTGACTTAGCCCTGCTTTAATAACTAACTCAGCAGTCTCTCCTACCGAATCAGAAAGTACGTAAACAACCGGATGATTGTCCATTCATATAACTCCTTTCCCGATTATCATTCAGATGAAACAAGTTCTACAAAAACTTGTGTAATTGTTGTTTTTGTAATTCTGCCAATAATTTCATAGCCATGTTTACTTTCTTTAACAACAGGTATCCCATCTACCTCTCTCCGAATTAACTTTTTCGCGGCATCTATTAATAGGTCATCTCTCATACAAACTTCTATATTCGGCATTCTCGTCATAATAATATGCACAGGAACTGTATTTAAATCTTGATTTCCAATGCTTGCGCGCAGTAAATCTTTTCGGGACACTACACCTGTTAAAACATGCTTATCATTTATAATGAATAATGTACCAACATCTTCAAGAAACATCGTAGAAATAGCTTCATAAACGGATTCATCTTCTTTAATCACTACCGGGACGGATTGATAATCTTTGACTAAGTAGCTTCTAATCTTTTTTGTAAGTAATTCTGATCCTGTCTTTCCCGTATAAAAATACCCAACCCTCGGCCGGGCATCTAAAAAGCCTGCCATTGTTAAAATGGCTAAATCTGGTCTTAATGTAGCCCGGGTAAGATCGAGACGACTTGCAATATTTTCTCCAGTAATTGGGCCATTCTCTTTGACAATTTCAACGATTCTCTTTTGACGTTCTGACAGTTCCACGCTATCACCACCTATCATTATGATATATAACTTTGATTGACTATTTAACTTCCCCGTTGTTTCCATTGAATTTCAGTTAAATCGGCAAAATGATCAACGATTTTAGCAATATTTTTTAATAATGCTAATCGATTATTTTTAATATCCTCATCATCATCCATGACTAAGTTTTCTTCAAAGAATTCATTAATTACTTCTGTCAGATTACTCAAGTAATTTAATGCTTGTTGTGCATCGTAATCCTCTGCTGCACGATAATATTTCTTTGAGATTTCTTTATATTTATCATAGAGATCCTTTTCGGAATCCGTTTGGAATAACTGTTCATCAACAGATGTATTTTTTGCATGTTTAGCAATATTTATGGCTCGTACTAAAGCTTCTTCTGTCGGTTTAAACTTTGGATCTTTTCGTTTTTCAGATAACAAAGAAGCTTTATTAATTGTATAAATAAAATGCCCAATTTTATGTTTCATAACACTTTTAACAATGTCACTTTCGATATTTAAGTCTTTTAAAATATGTTGTGCACGTAATTTGAAGAACTGAGTAATCTTTTCACGATTAACTTCTTCTTTTCCATGAACGCGTAAAGTAATATTTAAAAGTTGTTCAAAAGATATGTCCCATTCACTCTGTTTTAAAATACGCAAAATTCCAAAGCCTTGTCTTCGTAATGCATATGGATCTTGGGAACCTGTTGGTACTAATCCAACTGAAATGATCCCAACGATCGTATCTAACTTATCTGCAACACTTAAAATAGAGCTTACATCATTAGAAGGTAATTGACCATTAGATTTGACGGGATAGTAATGTTCTTTTATTGCTTGAGCAACAATTTTATCTTCACCTTTTTTAAGGGCGTACTTTTCCCCGATAATTCCTTGTAATTCTGGAAATTCATTAACCATTAAAGTAACTAGATCAAACTTACTTAACTCGGCTGCTCGTTCTAATTTTGTCCGCTTATTTTCAGATAAATTGAGTAGTTTGGCTATTTCTAAAGCTATCTGTTTCGTTCGGTTTACTTTAGCTTCATATGTACCTAGATCTTCTTGAAAAATAACATTCCCTAACGCATCAACATACTCACTTAATGACAATTTTAAATCTTCTTCATAGAAAAATCGAGCATCCGAAAGACGAGCATCTAAAACTTTTTCATTCCCTCTAATGACTTGTGATATAGCTGTCTCATCACCATTTCGCACAGCAACAAAATATGGCAATAATTTTCCGGCTTTAGTCATAACAGAAAAATATCTTTGGTGTTCCTCCATTGCCGTTATCAAAACTTCCTCTGGTAACTCAAGGAAATCTTTATCGAAAACACCATGGAAAACAGTTGGATACTCGACTAAATGTGTCACTTCCCTTAACAGTTCTTTATTCTCATAGACAGTAAAGTTATTTTCCTTTTCAATTGTTTTTATGCCTTTTACAATCATATTTTCCCGTTTATTCATATCAGCGATAACATAATGCTGTTCTAAAATGGATAGATACTCTTTTGGATTTGCTAAAGATATTTCAGAACCTAAAAAGCGATGGCCGAAGGTTTTACGGTCCGCCTTTATGTTAGCAATTTCAAAAGGAATTACTTCGTCTTCATATAAAGCTGTTATCCACCTAATTGGCCGAGCATAAGCAATCAATTCGCGATCCCAATACATCGTTTGTGGAAATTGAATGGAAGTAATAATATTTTTAATGTCCTGTAATACATTTTCTGTTTTCTCACCTTCAACAACCTTTTTAACGAAAATATACGGTATACCATCTAAGTCTTTTACATATAGATCATCTACTGTTTTTCCTTGACCTTTTGCAAAGCCGATAGCAGCTTTCGTCCATGTACCATCTTCATTTTGAGCAATTTGTTTTGAAGGGCCACGAACCTCTTCACTCAAAGTCTCTTGAGAATCCGCAATATTTTCAACAATTATAGCTAAACGTCTTGGAGTTGAATAAGGAATTATTTTATCAAATTTCAAACGATTTTCATGTAGCCAATGCTCGCAATGTTCTACAAGCTGTTCCATGGCATTGTCGATAAAACGAGCGGGTAATTCTTCTAATCCTATTTCTAATAAAACATCATTACTCATTCGAATTTGTCCTCCTTTTGTAACAACGGAAATCCTAGTTGTTTTCTTTTCTCAATATATGCTGTTGCAATTTGCCGGGCTAAAGTCCGTATTCTAGCAATGTATCCGGTTCTTTCCGTAACAGAAATGACACCTTTTGCGTCTAATAAATTAAATGTGTGCGAACATTTTAATACATAGTCATATGCTGGAAAAATTAGGTTTTCATCCATGGCTAACTTTGCTTCATCTTCATACATTTCAAATCGTGTAAACAGCTTATCTGTGTTTGATTTTTCGAACGTATAAACAGAGTGTTCATATTCCGGTTGATAAAATATATCTCGTATCGTTACACCGTCATTCCATTCTAAATCAAAAACATTATCTTTATCTTGAATATAAGAAGCTAACCTTTCGATTCCATAGGTTAATTCAACAGAAATAACTTCAGCTTCCAAACCGCCTACTTGCTGGAAATAAGTAAATTGAGTAATTTCCATACCATCGAGCCATACTTCCCAACCTAGTCCAGCAGCACCTAATGTTGGATTTTCCCAATTATCTTCAACAAAACGAATATCATGTTTAATCGGATCGATTCCTAATTCTTGCAAAGAATCTAAGTATAAATCTTGAATATTATTCGGTGCAGGTTTCATAATTACTTGAAACTGGTGATGTTGATATAAGCGATTAGGATTTTCGCCATATCGCCCATCATCCGGGCGTCGTGATGGCTCTACATATGCAACATTCCAAGGTTCAGGGCCGAGACTACGCAAAAGTGTCATCGGTGACATCGTTCCCGCACCTTTTTCAACATCGTAAGCTTGCATTAATAAACAATTTTGTTTTGACCAGTATGTTTGAAGTTTTAAGATCATCTCTTGTATATTCATTGTCTTCCTCCATTTACCGTAATAATTAAAAAAACCCTATGCCTAAAAATAGACATAGGGGCGGATAAAACCCGCGGTTCCACCCTATTTGCTCAAAAAGTCCCTGAGCCACTTCAATCGTTCATGCTCCGGAGTGCCTTCTACATAGTTTTTCATCTAGCTTTCACCCATTCTAGATTCGCTTTAGAGTAAAGTTATGTATACTACTCTCCATCAACGCTTATTATGTATTACTAATAATAAAAGTAAAAAAAATATTTGTCAATAAAAGTCATATCATTACAACAAGTGTAACTGTTTTAAAACATTTTTTGTTTTGAGTGGATATCCCCCATATACGTTATAATACTCATCTAATAAAAATCGTAATCGCTCGGTATTTTCCTTTTTTACAGAAATACTCCCTATTCTTTCAATGCCAATTTCAGTAAAGGTTTGCAACAATTTAATTAATGTTTTTGATAGTTTAATCAAATGTTCATCTTTCGACTGGCATTTATGACAAAGAACCCCACCTTCTGCAATGGAGAAAACCATTAAATTCTCATTTTCCCCACATAGTACACATTCGTTAACGATAGGAGAAATCCCTGCAACTTCGTAAAGTTTAAGTTCGTACATAATAAGTGGTATCATTGCTTCATCATTTTCATTTATCCACTTTATTGTATGTTTAAACTGTCGATAAATATATGGATGGGGCTCCTTATCGGCTAACGTTTTCCATGTTAATTCAGCTAAAAAGGAAGCATATGTTGTTTTATAAATATCTTCTCGAACATTCCGATTAGCATCGATTATTTCGCCTTGATTCAATGTACTTAATCCTTGGCTAACATATACTAAAAAATGACCATAGACGAATGGTTGCGTAATCGCAACCATTCGACTATTTGGTTTATTCGCACCACGAGCGATAGCTGTTATTTTTCCAACTTCTTTTGTAAGTATGGTGACTAACTTATGGGTTTCACGGTAATCCTGTGTCCTGATGATGTATCCTGTTAATGTTTGCATCATAATTTATTCACCTATACGTGTGAATTATTTTTTTGACTTTATTTTTTGTTTTGGTGTTTCACTGTAATTGACAACATTCTCTAGAGGATGATCATTTTCCATTTGCTTAAGTAACAAATACGTTTCAATATTGCCAGTTTTCCTGAACAACTTCCAGATCAATTTTTTCAATTTTAGCCCTCCTACATGATTTATGTTGTTATTACATGGCATAAATAGTTTAACCAAAAAATTTGAATAAACTATTATTAACTTTTACCAATTAATAATCTTCATAACGAAAGCCGAGTCGGTTAAGTTTATGCATATTATTTCGCCAATCCTTTTCTACTTTGACCCATAAATCTAAATATATTTTCGTATTTAAAAGGTTTGCAATATCCAGTCTAGCTTGCTTACCTATTTCTCTTAACATTTGACCATTTTTGCCGATAATAATTCCTTTTTGTGAAGGGCGTTCTGTAATAACTGTTGCCTGTATGTACGTTATATCATTGTTTCTCTTTTCTATATTTTCTACATTTACAGCAACAGAATGTGGTATTTCTTCATGAGTTAACCTTAGAACCTTTTCACGAATAAGCTCCGCTATCATAAAGTATTCGGGATGATCTGTTAGTTGTTCATCTTCATAATATTTTGGTCCCTCTTCTAAATGGTCTTTTAATATGTTTAAAAGTTTATCTACATTACTTCCTTCTAGAGATGAAACGGGAACAATTTCAGTAAACGGATATTCTTGACTGTATTCTTGGATGATTGGAAAGATTTCTTCTTCTGTAATGAGATCAACTTTGTTAATAACTAAAATAACAGGTACTTTCACATTTTTTAACAAATTTATAATGAAACGATCACCAGGTCCAATTTTTTCATTAGCACTCACCATAAATAAAATAGCATCTGCTTCTGTCAATGTTTCCTCGGCAACATTTACCATAAATGAACCTAATTCATGTTTTGGTTTATGAATGCCAGGTGTATCAATGAAAATAATTTGTGCATCATTATCTGTATATATTCCTTGAATTCGCTGTCGTGTTGTCTGGGATTTGTCACTCGTAATCGTAACTTTTTCTCCAATAAAAGCGTTAATTAATGTTGACTTTCCGACATTTGGTCGACCGATAAGTGCGACAAAACCTGATTTAAATGAATTCTCCATCGTTTTCCTCCGATATATGTAATGATTATCCTTATCATACTATATTTTTAAAAGGAAATCATAAAATCGCTAAAACTTCTAAAATAATTCCTTGATTCGACAAACATAATAAAACCCATAGGTGGCGGCCAAAAATAATGATTCCAATGATAGCCGCTGTAATAGAAACGATTAAAACTGCACTGGCGGCCATATCTTTAATTTTCTTTGCTGTTGGATGAATATCAGGCTTTAAATAATCAATGATTAATTCAATTGTACTATTTATAATTTCAAGAGAAAGAACAAGACTAGAAATTAAAATAACAATTGCCCACTCTATGTAATTTAATTTCAATAAAAAGCTAAGAATAATTACAAGGAGTAGGGCAATAAGATGTATTTTAAAGTTTCTTTCATGTTTATAGATTGTTTTTAGTCCTTCTAATGCATAACGGAAGCCGATGCCTTTTTTACATTCTTTCAAGACCATGCTCCTTTAAAACTTTATTTTGCAAGGCAAACATTTCTTGTTCTCTATCCTCTGTATCATGATCATATCCGATTAAATGTAATAATCCATGAACAGCTAAAAATGTAAACTCTCTAAGTTCTGAATGCTTATAAACTTTTGATTGTTCTTTTGCCCTATCTATTGAAATAATAATATCCCCCAGTAAAATTGGCACGTCCGAATCCAGCATTAATTCCTCTCGTTCATATATTGGAAAAGATAGGACATCTGTTGGCTCGTCTTTCGCTCGATATTGTTTGTTCAATTTTTGAATATCTTGATCGTTGACAAAGCTAACGGTTACTTCTAATTCTGTAGAAATAGCTTCATGATGTTTAATAAAAGAGAACATTTTTTTTATCATTTCTAATAATCCGACTGGCAATTCGTCATTTATACCAACAAAATCTACATTCAATTAACTCTCCTCTTCCTCCGGATACTGGATTCTTGAATGGAAAATCCCTTTTAATGTTCTACAAATTGTTTCATGAACAGTTTCTAATTCTCTTAAAGTAATTGGACTTTCATTAAATTGTCCGTCCATTAATCGTTCATTTATAATACTTGATACGATATCATCGATTTTTTCCTCTGTTGGTTCTTTTAATGAACGAACGGCAGCTTCGACCGAATCACATATACAAATAACGGCCGCTTCCTTCGTTTGCGGTTTTGGTCCTGGGTATCTGAAGTCTATTTCACTCGCCAATGAATTTTGTTCTTTTTCTTTATGAAAAAAATATTTAAGTAATGTTGTGCCATGATGTTGTTTTGTAATATCGATAATTTCACTAGGTAGTTTATGATCCTTTAGCATTTTTGCTCCATCATATGGGTGTGCAATAATGATATCTGCACTTTCCTTAGGCTCTAAGTTGTCATGAGGATTTTTGATTGAAATTTGATTCTCGATAAAATAATGTGGTTGTACTGTTTTTCCAACATCGTGGTAATAAGCACCCACTCTTGCTAACAAACCGTTTGCTCCAATCGCTTCACAAGCCGTTTCACTTAAATTAGCAACCATAATTGAATGATGATAGGTTCCTGGTGCTTCTGTTAACAATTTTCTTAAAAGTGGATGATTCGGGTTTCCTAAGGTTAATAATCTTGCATCCGATAAAATACCTAACGCTGTTTCAAAAAATGGAAGCAAGCCAATTGTTAGCACAGCTGACAATAGTGCAGATGCTACACCAAAACTTCCTTGAATAAGTAATTCAAATAAATCGTATGTTTCGAAAGATAAAAAGGCAAAAAGGATAATTAATAATACATTAATAAACACCATACCGATTCCAGCACGAACAATTGTTAACCGATCTCTAATATTCGCTAAAAAGATAATAGCAGCCAACTGGGAAAATAAAAAATAAATCCCTGTTTCAATATTTAATGTTCCAGGTATCTCACCATTAAAGATGATTGACCCTATTAACGCATAAAGAGCGGCTAAAACAAGTGAGATTCGCTCATTAATGAGTAATTTTAATAACAAAGAACCAGTAGCTATTGGAACTGCATAATAAATAAATGATTCTTGTGTGTAAAATAAGCTTACAATTTTCATTAATGCAATAACGATAATACTTATTACAAGAATCGACGTCGTCATTCGCCGATCTAATAAATGATTTTTATCTAAATGATGCATCTCATAACCAATAACACTAACAATTAAAAAAATTAATATAATTGAACCAATGATCGGGTAATAATTTCGCTCTGCATCAAGTAAGCCAACAAGCTTTAACTCCTCATACAGCTCATTTGTAATTGTTTGGCCTTCACGAACGATAATATCTCCAGCACGAATAATTACCGGTTCTACATTATTGGCAGCTTCTTTTTCAACTTGGGATGTCTTTTCTGGATCAAAAAATGAATTTTCTACAATAATAAAATCTACAAGGGGACTAATGGCCCGCTGAATTGAATCGTCTAATTGAGAAAATTCAATTGTTTGCTTAACATCTGACTGAGCTTTTTGTAAATTAGATGTCCGAATACCAGCTTCAAAGGCGTCTTCTATAGACTTTCTTAATAATAATTGACCTTCTTCTCTTTCCTTTTCTGTTAAATGAATTAACGATATGAAAGTAGAGTTACTTATATTATTCGATATATCATCAGATAACAATTCATCTAAACGTAAGACTTTATCCCGATCTGTCAGTAATGTCTTAGAAGATTCTTCTTCATTATTTTCACTATCTTCATCGACTGCGGATCGTCCATCTTTGGATTCCTCATCAACCTTTGACAGTGCATCAAACAACTCGTCTACATAAGCTAACCTTTCCTCGCTTATTTCTTCATCAATAGAATATTGATCTTCAACCGAAGAAATTGCTTCACGAACTTTTCTATTTGTTTCTTGTTTATTTTCTACCGTAACAGGAGAACGAATTGTTTCTTTTGCTTGAGCAAACTTTTCAATATCATATGTTTCAGTGTACACATTTTTGATCGTCAATATAAAAATAAATACACCTAAAGCAATCATCGGTAAAATAATTGTAAACCATCTTAATCGTAATAATAACTCAAAAAACCGCTTAATTTTTGCCACAACTATTTCACCTCATAGTTTTGTATCGTATTTATTCATCATAAGCTTCGATAATTCGTTGAACTAATGGATGTCGGACGACATCTGTTGGCTGTAGATCGACTACGTCTATACCTTGAACGTCTTTCAATGTTTGATAAGCAATTTGTAAACCTGATTTAACACCTTTTGGTAAATCAATTTGTGTTAAATCACCTGTGATAACCATTTTTGACCCAAAACCTAATCGTGTTAAAAACATCTTCATTTGTTCTGAAGTCGTGTTTTGAGCTTCATCTAAAATGACAAAGGCATCGTCTAAAGTACGACCTCTCATATATGCAAGAGGTGCAATTTCGATAATATCTCGCTCGATTAATCGTCTTGTATGTTCAACCCCTAATACGTCATGTAATCCATCATAAAGCGGCCGTAAATAAGGATCTACCTTTTCTTTTAAATCTCCTGGTAAAAATCCTAAACTTTCGCCAGCTTCTACTGCTGG
>DATGRX010000027.1:0-10402 GCA_035303185.1 Bacillota bacterium | reverse complement strand
AATAATTTCTTTCTCAAGTAGCTCATCATACATTTGATTCGACTTTTCTACCAAATTCGAGTGATATCTTTCCGTTGATTTTCGCCACACAAAAGTGAATTTATTAGCATTAGCCTCAATCTTTGTGCCATCAATAAAAATAGCTTCCTCATCAATCAACTCTTCTTCGACCAACTGACTACGAAATTGGACAAAGCACTCTCGCAGTAACTCCTTCACTTCAGGGTGCACTCGCAAACGGTTAATTGTGCGATAACTAGGTTCGTATCCTTGAGCTAACCACATCATTCGCACACAGTCTTTTAATAATGCTTCTATCTTTCGGCCAGAGAAAACAGATTGCGTGTAAGCACATAAAATGATCTTCATCATCATTCGTGGATGGTAGGCAGGGCGGCCAGTTTGACGTAAGAACCCTTCGTATGCTTCATCAGGTATACTTTCCACCAGCTTATGGATCGTATAAGCAATATCATTTTCTTGTAATTTAATTTCTAAATCTAGCGGCAAGACAACTTGATTCATGGTATAATGTTTAAACATAAGGACACCTCTATCTAAATTATTGTGTGGTAACTTTAATTTTATCAAAAGCTGTCCTTTTTGTTTACTAAAATAACGACATGAAAAGGCGTGGGGCCTACACTTTTTTTAGTGAAAGCTACCACGCCTTAATTTTTATTTACTGGAGTTTCGTCCCAGCCTCTTTTTTATTATGCACTTTAGGTAATCGCCTTGCATAAAATAACTATGACAAAGGAGGTAGTCATAGTTATGAGCTTTCTCGATAAAGATTATAGAGAAATTATTACTAAAGCAGTTATTGGAAAAGGAAGGAAATATACAAAAGAAAACCATTTTATAAAACCGCCACATCAACCATCAAGTATTTTAGGGTGCTGGGTAATTAATCACTTATATAATGCTAAAATGAAATCAAAAAAATCAGTACAAATTCAAGGTAGTTATGATATAAATGTATGGTATTCCTATAATGATAATACTAAAACTGAAGTAGTGACAGAAAGAGTTTCATATAAAGATACTGTACCACTATCTGTTCGTGACAAACATACAACATCAGAACGGTATGATGTTATTGCAAAAGTCATTCAACAGCCAAACTGTTTAACATGTAAGATTGATAAAAAGACGAAAAAAATTGATGTGAAAATAGAGCGAGAATTCGTCGTTCAAGTCATTGGAAATACAAAGCTATATGTAAAAGTAGATCCAAACTGGCATCATACAAAAGAAGATGATTTTGATTGGAGTTATAAAGCGACAGATGATGAATTATCAGATGTTCAAACTGATTTTTTTCCTAAGTCGGATGAACATCATTAACGAGGGAAAGTTTTATTCCCTCGTTTTATTTTATTAAATTTTAGGATAGAAAATCATAGGCTTGTATTATATGATATAATAAACAGTATATTTGATACATGTCGGAGGATTGAACAATGTCAAAACGAACACCAATGATGCAACAATATGCTGATATAAAATCACAATATAAAGATGCATTTTTATTTTTTCGCTTAGGTGATTTTTACGAATTATTTTATGATGATGCGATAAAAGCAGCCCAAATTTTAGAAATTACGTTAACAAAAAGAGATTCGACACAGGATAATCCAATTCCTATGTGTGGTGTTCCCCATCATTCAGTGGAAAGTTATATTAAAAAGTTAGTTGATGAAGGATATAAGGTAGCTATATGTGAACAAGTAGAAGATCCTAAAGATGCTGTTGGAGTTGTTAAACGTGAAGTTGTTAAAGTTGTTACTCCAGGAACAATCATGGATTCTACAATGTTATCAGAGCATGAAAGTAATTTTATAGCTGGTTTAAGCAGTTTTGATGACCATGCCTTTGTCATAGCATACAATGATTTATCTACTGGTGAAAGTAAAGTGTTATTAATAGAAGATAGTTGGGATACGGTTATTCACCAATTATATAATGATTCTATTAAAGAAATTGTTATCTCATCTTCCCTTGAAGAAGAATATCAAACTGAATTACAAGAAAAATTACAAGTGATGATTTCTTACGAGGATGATGTGGCCTTTAAAGCGGAATACCGTCATTTATGTGATCATTTGAATGATGAAAGATATATTAAAGGTTTTAGTAGATTATTAAACTACTTACATCGAACTCAGAAACGTTCATTGGATCACATTCAAAAAGCAGAAATCATTTATTTGAAAAACTACTTAAATATAGACATGTTTTCGAAACGAAATTTAGAACTTACAGAATCATATTTAAAAAAGGAAAAACATGGGAGTTTACTTTGGGTTTTAGATAAAACAGTAACAGCGATGGGAACTCGAAAATTAAAAGCTTGGCTCGAAAGACCGTTAATACAACAAAAAGAAATAGAAAAACGACTATCTATCGTCTCTTCCTTGTATGAACATTTTATTGAACGGGAAGAGCTTAGAGAACTACTTAAGACTGTCTACGATTTAGAGCGGTTAGTCGGAAGGATTGCTTACGGAAATGTAAATGCTCGAGACTTAGTTCAATTACGTAGTTCTTTGGAAAATATTTCACCGATAAAAGATGTTTTGTCAAAAATAGACAATGATAATTTACGGAAAATAAATGAGCAAATTACGGTACCAACAAATATTATTAATTTGTTAAAAGATAGTATTGTCGATGATCCACCGATCTCTATTACAGAAGGTTCAATTATTAAAGACGGTTTTAATGAGCAATTAGATACTTATCGTGATGCATCGAGAAATGGTAAGGAATGGATTGCAAGCCTAGAACAAGAAGAACGAGAGATAACGAAGATTCGTTCGTTAAAAATTGGCTTTAATCGTGTTTTTGGATATTACATAGAAGTGACAAAACCTAATTTACACTTAATTCCAGAAGGACGTTATGAGAGAAAACAAACATTAACAAATGCGGAAAGATTTATTACCCCTGAGTTAAAAGAAAAAGAATTGCTTATTTTAGAGGCAGATGAAAAAAGTACTGAATTAGAACATACGTTGTTTCTAGAAATTCGAGATGAAATTAAAGACTATATAGAAGACATTCAATTTTTAGCGAGTCAAATTAGCAAAATCGATGTTTTGCAATCTTTTGCGTTAGTAAGTGAACAAAATAATTATACAAAACCACGATTTGTTAAAAATAAATTACATGTAAAAAATGGTCGTCATCCAGTTATTGAAAAAGTAATGAAAGATGGTATGTTCGTTCCAAATGATATTGAATTAAATGATGAAACGAATATATTACTTATTACCGGACCGAATATGTCTGGTAAAAGTACGTATATGAGGCAATTAGCTCTTACTGTCATTATGGCCCAAATTGGCTGTTTTGTTCCTAGTGATGAAGCAGATTTATTAATTTTTGATCAAATCTTCACACGAATTGGAGCTGCGGATGATTTAGTTGCCGGTCAAAGTACATTTATGGTTGAAATGTTAGAGGCAAATTATGCAATAAGTCATGCGACAGAAAACAGTTTGATTTTATTAGATGAAATTGGACGGGGAACGAGCACATATGATGGGATGGCTCTTGCTCAAGCCATTATTGAATACATTCATGATCACGTACAAGCTAAGACTCTATTTTCAACTCATTATCATGAATTAACAGACTTAGAAGATTCATTATCTCGCTTAAAAAATGTTCATGTGAGAGCAGAAGAAGATGAAGGAGATATTATCTTTCTCCATCAAGTTCAAGAAGGTTCTGCAGATGAAAGTTATGGCATCCATGTCGCAAAATTAGCAGATCTACCGATACCTTTAATTCAACGAGCTTCTGAAATATTAAAACAATTAGAGTATGATGAAAAACCGATACAAACAGAACAACTATCGTTTTTTGTCGATGAAGCAAAAGAAAATGTAAAAGAAATGTCAGCTGAAGAGGAAAATGTCTTACAAAAGCTGAAAAAAGCTTCAGTTATAGAAATGACACCTTTAGATGCTCTTAATTTTCTGCACGATTTACAAAAGAAACTTAGTAAGTAATTAACTATATATAAAAATGTAAAGAGGTGTTTCCATTGACAATCATCCAACTTCCTGAAGAATTGGCAAACAAAATTGCTGCAGGTGAAGTTGTTGAAAGACCTGCTTCAGTTGTTAAAGAATTAATCGAAAATAGTATTGATGCAAACAGTACATGGATTCAAATTGAATTAGAGGAAGCTGGTATGAATAAAATAAAGGTAATCGATAATGGTGATGGTATGTCAACCAAAGATAGTGAACGTGCCTTTATGAGACATGCAACAAGTAAAATTTCAACGGATGCAGATTTATTTCGGATGAGTACGTTAGGCTTTAGAGGAGAAGCTTTAGCAAGTATAGCATCGGTTAGTCGTTTAACGTTAAAAACATCTCAAGGAACCGAGGCTGGAATTGAATTAGCTTTAGAAGGTGGAAATATTATAGCGAAAAGCAAAAGCGATGCAAGAAAAGGTACGGAGATCACAGTAAGAGACCTTTTTTACAATACACCGGCACGATTAAAATATATGAAATCCATTCATACAGAACTCGGCCATATTTCGGACATTATTAATCGAACAGCTCTCGCTCATCCAAACGTTCGATTTGATGTTACCCATAATGGAAAACACCTATTTCGAACAGCGGGAAGTGGAGATGTATTGCAAGTTATTTCTCAAGTTTATAATACACAAGTAGCTAAACAAATGATGCCAATTCATGTAGAAACGTTAGATTTTAAAATTGAAGGTTTTATCGCTAAACCGGAGGAAACTCGGGCAAACCGATCATATATTACGACGATTATTAACGGCAGATATATCCGACATCATGGGCTAAATCATGCT
This sequence comes from Bacillota bacterium, assembly GCA_035303185.1. GTDB lineage: Bacteria > Bacillota > Bacilli > Bacillales > Amphibacillaceae > CALAMD01. The sequence goes on along the minus strand of DATGRX010000027.1, from coordinate 5,553 downwards.
ATATTGCGTGGATACCATACATTACTTCCGATTCGCAGATTTCCTATTGTCGTTTTACACATAAAAATGGATCCTATTTTAGTAGATGTTAATGTACATCCAACGAAGTTAGAAGTGCGATTTAGTAAAGAACAAGAACTTCTAGATGAAATTGAAGCAGGAATTAAACAAGTATTTAGGAAAACATTATTAATTCCAGAAGTAAAACACCCTCAAAAAGGACAAAGCCAATCGACTGTGGAGCAGAATAAGCTGGATCTAACAATAGAAAGTGGGCAGGATAAATCGATATTTACCAATGAAACAATATTTGAACCAAAGGAAAAAGAAGTGTTCGAAAGAGAGCCCATGGAACAATCACATCGTCCAATCGAAGAAACAACTGCTACAGAAAATATTACAACAAATGAGAAAGCCAAAACAAAAATTCCAATGATGGAACCAGTCGGACAAATACAAGGAACATACATTGTTGCACAAAATGAGAAAGGAATGTATTTAATCGATCAACATGCCGCTCAAGAGAGAATTAAATATGAAAGATTTAAAAAAGCATTTGGTCATGTAGACAGTAAATTGCAAGAGTTATTAATTCCGATCACCTTTGATTTTTCTCGACAAGAAGCCATTATTATTAAGGAAAATAGAGAAAAACTATTAAATGTTGGAATTGACTTACAACCCTTCGGCTCACAATCTTTTATTGTTCGCTCACATCCCACATGGTTTCCAAAAGGATTTGAAGAGGAATCGATAAAAGAAATTGTCCATCAAGTGATTGAAGAAAAGGAGATAAATATTAGTGAATTACGTGAAGAAGCAGCTATTTTAATGGCTTGTAAACGATCGCTCAAAGCTAATCATTATTTAACAAAGGAAGAAATGACTTATTTGTTAAATGATTTACGGAAAACGAATCAACCATTCACTTGTCCTCATGGAAGGCCAATCATTATTCACTTCTCCTCTTATGAACTGGAAAAAATGTTTAAAAGAGTTATGTAAAGTGAATAAATAAAATAAATGCACAAACAATAAAAAGAAAAGGGTGATAAATTCATGAAAAATAAACGGTTAGTTCATTTTCTCAATCAAACATTATCAAACTACTTTGTCATGTTTGTAAAACTTCACAGATATCATTGGTATGTTAAGGGAAAAAATTTCTTTACCTTACATGAAAAATTTGAGGATATGTACAACATGTTTGGTGAAGATGTAGACGAATTAGCAGAGAGAATTATGGCTATCGGTGGTAAACCTTATGCAACTATGGAGAAGTTCTTAGAATCAACCTCACTTAAAGAAGCAAGTGCAGATGATGAAGAGATAGAAATGATAACGCAATTGAGAAGTGATTATGAACAAATCACACAGGAAATCAAAGAAACAGGAATACCTCTAGCAGAAGAAGAAAATGATGAGCCGACATTAGACTTATTAGTTGGTTATCAAGAGGAATTAGAGAAATATATATGGATGTTAAACGCTTATCTAGCAAATGAATAAAGTTTTCAAAGGGGAGTCATTATGAAAGTTGTATCTATTGTAGGGCCTACTGCAGTAGGTAAAACTGATGTAAGCATTGAAATAGCAAAAACATTTGATGCCGAGATCATAAGCGGTGATTCAATGCAAGTATACAAAGAATTAGATATTGGAACGGCAAAAGTAACGGAAGAAGAAATGCAGGGTATTACCCATTATATGATCGATAAAATAACACCAGAAGAGGATTATAATGTCGCTCAATTTAAAGAAGATGTTCAATTTTATATAAATAAAATTCATCGTAAAGGAAAGCTTCCTTTAATTGTTGGCGGGAGCGGCTTATATATTCAATCTGTTTTATATGATTATCAATTTATCGATTATACGAAAGATGAAAAATACCGAAACAAGCTAAGAAAAAGAGCAGATGAAGAAGGTAATGAAAAACTATACAAAGAGTTGCTAAAAGTAGATCCAGAACAAGCAAAAAAAATTCATCCAAATAATGTAAAGCGGGTTATTCGTGCCTTAGAAATATATCGAACTACTGGTAAGCCAATGAGCGAACATTTAGAAGGTCAATCTAATACACCGATATACAATGCTAAAATTATTGGCCTGAATATGGAACGAAAACTACTTTATGAACGAATAAATAAACGGGTCGATGAAATGATAAAGCAAGGTTTAGTTGATGAGGTCAAGGGATTATATGAAGCCGGATTAAAAAATCATCAATCTATGCAAGGTATTGGTTACAAAGAATTAATTCCTGTTATTGAAGGAAGAAAAAGTTTAGAAAGTGCTATTGATACGTTAAAAAGAAATACAAGGCAATTTGCAAAAAGGCAGTTAACCTATTTTAAAAATAAACTTCCTGTAGACTGGTACGATATCAATGAAAATAATCGGACAGAACAATATAAAAAGATTAAAGCCGATTTAGCAGGATTTTTAAATGTAAAGTAGAATGTATAAAGAGATAGATATTTAGAGGAGGAAGCCGAATGGGACAGTCCAAAAATATTCAAGATTTTTATTTGAATGAGATTAGAAAAAAAAGAATTTTTGTTACACTTTTCTTAACGAATGGATTTCAATTAAAGGGTACAGTAAAATCCTTTGACAATTATACGGTATTATTGGAATCTGATGGGCAACAACAATTAATATACAAACATGCAATTTCAACCTTTGTACCACAAAAAAATATTGAGTTAAATTTTGAAGAATAATATAGAGAGGCTGGGACAAAACCCCAGTAAAAATTAAAGGAAGTCTAGATTTTTCCTCCAAATGATGAAAATCTAGACTTCCTTTTTTAATTTTTTAGATAGTGCTAATCATTCGTTGACTTCCACTACAGGCGGCTGCTTTCCGTGGGCACGGCCTCAGCTTCTGTAGTATAAATGATAGTCTAAGAATGTACACAAATGACGAGATAAGAATGTACAATTTTGATAGAATATCGCATAATATTCTGGGGTGAATATTTATGCATATCAAAATAGATGTTAATACAGAAATTGACGTTAAAGAGCTTACGGACTTACCAAAACTAAAAATATTTATGGAGAGTCTAAATATGAAAATTAATAAAAGTCAGTTAGCAAGAGATCTTAACATCGATCGTCGTACAAGAGTTATTAAGTTATGATTATGACTTAAAAGTGAACTATGAGCTTTATCAAACATTATTACATAGTATTAAAGAAAAGGATTTTAAAACATTGGCAGCCACTCTATCAACCGTTAAACTAAATACGATATCTAGCTATATGAAAACAAGCGTCAGAACGTTAAAAAAGCACTTACCGTTTATAGAAAACAGTCTATTATATCCTTACAATAACGGAAGAATTGAAGGAATAAATAACAAAATTAAAGTGTTAAATCGTGTTGCATATGGCTACCAAAACTTTAATAATTTTAAAAATAGAATTATGCTTCACTTTAAATTAAGGGCTATAGTAAACCAAAAGGACTCACCTTTCTTTGTGGCTTAAGCCACAAAGAAAGGTGAGTCCAGATAACTAAATATTTCATTGACTTTAATTCGTCACCAACACTATTTGACAAAGAGCCATTTTTTCTCCAAATGACGAAAATCTAGACTTCCTTTTTTAATTTTTTAGATAGTGCTAATCATTCGTTGACTTCCACTACAGGCGGCTGCTTTCCGTGGGCACTGCCTCAGCTTCTGTAGCGCCCGTTTGGGGCGCTACAGTGATCTTCGGCTCGTGCTGTTCCCACGAGTCAGCCGCCTTTCGTTTCAGTCAACTTCGTTTGGAAATTAATCAAATGTTAAGAGTTTTTTATAAGAAAAAAGGACACCTTTTTGATAAAATTATAGTTACCAAACAATAATTTTAAGAGGTGTCCTTATGTTTAAACATTATACCATGAATCAAATCATTTTGCCTTTAAATTTAGAAATTAAATTACAAGAAAATGATATAGCTTTCGTTGTAAATGATTTAGTTGAAAGTATACCCGATAGAGCCTTTGATAATTTTCTACGAAAAACAGGCCGTCCTTCCTATCATCCCCGTATGATGTTAAAAATTATATTATGTGCGTATACCCAATCAGTCTTTTCCGGTAGAAAAATTGAGGCTTTACTTAAAGACAGTATCAGAATGATGTGGTTAGCTCAGGGTTATGAACCTAGTTATCGTACCATAAACCGGTTCCGAGTTGATCCTGATATCCAAGAATTGTTGCGTCAGTTATTCGTTCAGTTCCGTTGTCAATTAGTTGAAGAAAAGTTAATAGATCATGAAGCAATATTTATTGATGGAACCAAAATTGAAGCTAACGCAAACAAGTTTACTTTTGTTTGGAGAAAATCAATTGAGAATTATAGCGAAAAATTAATTGAAAACTCTAATGACATGTACAATAAACTTCTTGAAAAAGAAATTATACCCGAGATTAAACGAGAAAATCCTGACGAACTTTCTATTGATGAACTTAAGAAAATTGCGGAAAAGTTAGATGAAAAAGTGAGTGAATATGATAAAAAAATTGAAGAATGCGAAGTTGGAAGTGAGCGTAAAAAATATCGGTCTGAGCGAAAATATCCAAAACAAGCCTTAAAACGTTTTAAGGACTTTATCAAGCGCAAAGAGAAATATGAAAAAGATATGGAGATTTTTGGAGAAAGAAATAGCTATTCTAAAACTGATCATGATGCAACATTCATGCGAATGAAAGACGATTACATGAAAAATGGCCAATTAAAAGCAGGATATAATCTTCAAGTTGCCACAGAAGGACAATATGCGCTTGCTTATGATATTTTTCCAAATCCAACGGATACACGTACTTTGATTCCATTTTTAGATAAAATAGAGAAACACTTCTTTAAATTACCTGAATATATAGTTGCCGATGCAGGTTATGGTAGTGAACAAAATTATAATGATGTGATAGAGAATCGTAAACGTACACCACTCATTACTTACAATAGTTATATAAAAGAACAGAAAAGAAAATATAAAAAAGATCCATTTAAAACTGCAAATTGGGAGTATAATGAAAAACATGATTATTACATATGTCCTAACGGTCAAAAATTAACATTTCAGTATTACTCAAATCGTACAGATCGCTATGGATTTAAACGTAATTTTAAAGTATATCAATCAGAAAATTGTAATAATTGTCCATTACGTTCTTATTGTACAAGAGCGAGGGAGGGAAATAATAGGAGATTATTTATTAATGAAAAATGGGAGCAACAAAAAGAATATATTAGAACAAAGCTTTCGGAAAAAGAAACTGGGAAAATCTATAAAAAACGTAAAATAGATGTTGAGCCAGTTTTCGGATTTCTGAAGGCTAATTTGTCGTTCTCTCGATTTTCTGTAAGAGGAAAATCAAAAGTAGAGAATGAAATTGGATTTGCATTAATGGCGGTAAACTTAAGAAAATATACCGCCACTAATCGCGAAAATGGTAACCTTTTATGTAATAAATTAAGAAAAAATGGTTGTGTTTATCATTTATCGATAAACACAACCATTTTTGTTTATTTAAGACTAGTTATGTCCCAGCCTC
>DATGRX010000026.1:0-5432 GCA_035303185.1 Bacillota bacterium | reverse complement strand
CAGCAGTTAAAACACACCATGATAAAAAGGATATCAGTTCGGAACCAATATCCTTTTGATCGTCTATATATTTTAAATAAGGATTAGTTTTAATCCTCTATTTTATGGCAACATTGTACATAAAACTCCATTCCTCAGAATTCTTTAATTCATCAATAAGTACTTCCAAATTTCTACCAAGAAAAACCGTTTCTCCTTCTATCGCAACAACCATTGCCTCGATCAACGGATCACTATCATTTTTTTGAAAGACATCACCTATTTGAGGAATACTTAGTTCTTGATCAACCGCTACTTTTTCACTCGATCTATAAATTTCTTCCTCGTATTCCGGATCTGGTTTTTGAAAGTCAATAATCGTTGCCCCTTCTTCTAAACCAGGCATCATGACCCAATATTCATTATGTTTAATTCCATTTGATTTATTGCTAATCACACCATTTTCTTCAATCGTTGAGACCATTTCTATCGCATGTAGATGATGATGATCAAGGGAGTCTGGTCGGGGATTTATTACTAATATATAATCCCCAACTTTAGCCATGGCATCTTTATGCAGTGTATAGCGCTGATGGTTACTTATAAAGCTATCCAAATGTTTGGGTTTATATAAATCAATTTCCCTAGCAGTCGTCAGTTCTTGCTCATAATCTTCGAGTCGAACGAGATGAACGGACTGTTTAAAAAAAGGTTTGACAGCATACACTTTATATAATTGATTATTACGATAAACAAATTGTCCTTTTCTAACATTTATAAGTCTCATGATAGTCCCTCCTTGTATAAAAACATCATTCTTCCTGGGAATCTTTTAAAATTCTTCCTTTAATGCCTTGTGAATGGAAAACATCATTGCTAATAAAATGAACACAAACGGAAATGCCGAGATCACAGAGGCCATCTGTAATGCGTTAAGACCACCTGACCAAAGTAAAACTGCAGCTGCACCACCTTGGATTAGACCCCAAGTTAATTTAATTTTTAGCGGTGGATTCAACATCCCATTTGTTGTTTGCATACCAAGGACAAATGTTGCCGAATCAGCAGATGTAATAAAAAAGGTACTGATTAAAATAATCGATAACACGACTGCGATTGTCGTAAACGGTAAATGCTGAAGGGTAGCGAATAACGCATTCTCCGTTAATTCCCCTTCTCCCATAGCTTGCCAAATGCCCGCATCACCGAACATCTCCATATGAATTCCGGTTCCTCCGAAAATGGAAAACCAAAGTGCTCCAAATATCGTTGGAACAGCTAAAACTCCAATAATAAACTCCCTTATTGTTCTTCCTTTAGAAACTCGTGCAATAAATGTACCAACAAAAGGAGACCAAGCAATCCACCAAGCCCAATAAAATATCGTCCAGCCTTGAACCCAGTCACTGCCTGATTCATCAAATGGCGATAAACGGAAACTCATTTCTGGTAAATATTCTATATAGCTTCCAATCGTAGTTGTGAATAAGTTAAGTAAAAAAGTCGTCGGTCCCATGAAGAGGAAAAAGAACATCAATAAAATTGCGATAACAATATTACCGTTACTCAGCCATTTAATTCCTCTTCCAATTCCAGAAATGGCAGATAACATAAATAAAATTGTAACCCCAAGAATAATAAATATTTGTGTACTAAAATCATTAGGAATATCACTATTCAAAAAGGATAAACCACCATTAATCTGAATAGCACCAAGCCCAAGAGATGTTGCCACACCAAATACTGTAGCGAAAACAGCAATGATATCGATCGTCTTTCCGATCGGTCCTTTAACACGTTCACCTAATAAAGGATAAAACGTCGCACTTATCGTTCCTGGCGCGTCTTTTCTAAACTTAAAATAAGCTAATGTTAAAGCTATTAATGCATAAATTGCCCATGGGTGCAAGCCCCAGTGAAAGAATGAGTAGCGGATCGCATCCTTTGCTGCTTCGGCAGTTTGTGCATCCCCGTGAGGTGGCACAAAGAAATGAGATACTGGTTCCGCGATACCCCAGAACACAAGTCCAATCCCCATTCCCGCACTAAATAACATAGCAAACCAGCTAAACATACTATAGTCTGGTTCATCGTCATCTTTTCCCAATTTAATATTTCCATACTTTGAGAAAGCGAGATAAATGACGAACAATAAGATCACACTAGCTGAAATAAGGTAAAACCATCCAAACCTCTCTTGCAAAAATGTTTGAGCGGTCGTCGAAACAGCTTCTAAATTTTGTGGGAACAATGCCCCCCAAAAAATAAATATAAATGTTAAACAAACTGAGATGATAAACACAGGTGTGAATTTTTTCATTACTATATCCTTTCTTATATAAAACATGCTACTTATGAACATAAAGTAGTTTAATCGAATTGTCAAAGGTGCCGGATAAAGGCTTCACCGACTACGTTCATAAAAGTTTGACCTATCAATGTTTTCTCTTGTTTTTAAATGTATTCAAGTCGTCAGTATCCATGGTAAGTTCAGGTCTATTTACTATCAAACATTATGTTACTTCCCGAGAACTATTTTACACATACGTATTCCCTTTTTATTATTTGCGTAATAGAGGAATCCATGCAAGAGAAATAAATTGTTTTTATTCATTATCAAATGGTACCTACACTTACTTTCGACAAAAACTGCAAAATACCTTCTTATTTACGGTTTTTTATTTTTTCAGCACTCCTCGTTATAACAAAGGTTCTGCTTTCCTTAATTACATATTTAAAAAGACTGTATAAGCAAGAGTTGGACATCCTCTTATCCTACACAGTCAGTTATCATAAATATATTTCTTTTAAAATAGACCTCAACCATAGTTGAATGATCAAATCATTGCCCGAGCCTAGTTAACCCTGTTTTAATGTCACTTGGCAAATCAAAGAATGGTTGGATATCTTGGACATATTCCAAAATCCCTAAAAACTCTTCTTCATCATTAAATAACGCTTTATAAGTGAGATGAATGTATTGATCCTTTTTTTTGAACCACATACTTTCAGAAGATCGTTTCTTTGTTTTAAGATCACGGACTAGAGTCATTACTTTCTTCAAGCTTTTAGGTGGATGACAATTTGCTACATTACGTCCAATCGAAATCGGTGTCCGCACTAACATCATTTCCGATGCCTCTGTAATTTCATTGAAGTATTTAAATACACTATTTTTATCAACAAATGTGATTTCTAGCGGTAAATTGTTGAGAATGAGATTTGCCTCCTCCGTCGTTAGATAACCACCACCAAATGCTATGTTTTCATGTGTTGGTGCAACATTTTCTGTGTTATTTATTGCCTGATTTTCGTCTTCAACAAAGGTCTCCTTTTGGGACTTCGATATCCATTCTTCATCGGGTTCAATTATAGCATAGCCAAATGCAGCACTTTCCTTTGCAATACGCAACCAGTCACTCTCATGAAAGATAGACAGGAGAACCGGTAAAATAATCGCCTCTTCTTGAAATATCATTTCTTTAAATCCCTTTTCAAAGGTGTCATATGTTTTCCGTATATGTTCAACGTTTATATCTTGTTGATCGATTTGCCTTTTAACGGCTTGATATAAGGCACGCATGCGGTCATCTCCCCTCCACATTATTCTTGTCGGAGCATAGTGACCGTACTCTTCCATGATAGGAAAGAATAGCTTTTCTTTTCGATGATAATGCTTATGAAATTCTCCTAATTGTACGATCAGCTGTTGTAATTCTTCTATCATCTCTGTTTCTTGAACGTGTTGTGGATTCTTTTCAAATGCTTCAAAAAGAAGATTAATTTGATGCAAAAGAAATTGAAAGGCTGTATTTTCCTCTTTAAACATTTGAACGGGGTGGCTTGGATGATGCGTTTCAGAGATGTCCGCCTCGTTTAATGCTTCACTATATAAATGAGGATAAATACTGGATAACTTCATAACATCCTCAATCGTAATACCATAATCACCATTTATCAATTCCTGCTCGATTAACAATATGTCAACAACACTCGCATCCTTAAAAAAATGTTCTATGTTGACTTGGACAGATTCTGGCTCCTCATTACGCAAACGAAGTAATATTTTTTTTAACAGGTTAATTCGCTTGATATCAAATTGCATTTCCAACATTTTATCACCTCATATTTATTTTGGTGCTAGGATCTACCTGGTATGAACTGTTCGAGACGGGGTTTTATTTAATATAGGAAAACCCCATCTGTACATTAAGTATAGTAGATTATGGTGATCTTTTTTGTGACCTTTGTCACTGTAATGAACTATTTATTGTTAAAGCCTTCGTTAATTTGGATGATCCTCCCTATTAGCATAAACTTTTAGCAGGGCACCACTGTGAATATGTACATTCATCAAACTGAAAACACTAAAAAGGGACCTTCCAGAAGTTTCATCAACTTAGGAAGGTCCTTTAATAACAAATGGTTAACCTATTTATTTGCTCTGTTTATTTTTCATTCACTATTTAATAAAGAACGCATTCAATCTTCGGACGTTGTAACGGATACACCAAGTTCTGCAAACACTTCTTTAGCAACTGTTAAAGCATTCAGAACACTCGGGAATCCTGTATATGGGATAAGGTGCATGATACAACCTACAATCTCTTCCGGTGTTAAACCGACTGAAATCCCGGTTTTGATATGCATACCAATCTGTGGCTTCCCTTGAGCGACAAGAGCTGTAATCGTTGTAAGTACTTTTTGTTTATTATCTAATCCTGGACGTGAATAAATGTCTGCAAAAGCAAATTCAACAACATATTTGCTTAAATCTGGAGCAATGTCTTTAAATGCCTCACCAATGTCCATAAAGCCTGTTGGATTGTCATCGTCTGATGAAGTAAGCTCCTGAATTTTATCGATCCCTTTTTGATATCGATCTTCTGCCATTTTAATATCCCCCTTGGTTTAATTACTCGCTATTTTAGCCCGTAAATAATAAGCCTTTTAAAATATCGGTCAATAGAAATGACGATTATCATTTTAATAAATGTCGTAATAAATAGAATTCCCGCTCTTTTCTGAACAACACTAGTATATAACCTTGAACTCTTTAGTGTCAAAAAAAACAAGGGATAAAAAGGGGTTCTTCCCGAATCCTGTATAATATAAATTATCAGACAGGAACGGTCGTGAGTGCTGGTACATAAACCCATCTCAGTGCTCGTCATATTGTTTATTGAAAGAGGATAGGTCGTTGCTTCAACGATCTAACTCAATGAATCCGCAAAAGAAGCGAAACTTGTTACACTACCCAACCCCTCTTGACGGGTTCGGACTATTGTGCCCGCTCCATGTTCAAGCATGGGCGGTCTTTATTAATATATGCACTTATAATCTCTCTATATTTATTTTACCACGAGGCCAAAGTATGTACACATTCTATTTATTTTCACTTCTATATTACCTCAACTCCTTCCCTTAACCATTTCGCTGTCAATGTATCTGCC
>DATGRX010000025.1:0-10494 GCA_035303185.1 Bacillota bacterium | reverse complement strand
TGTAAAGGATCAGGTTGTGTCCGATCATTTTTGAATAGAAAAGTAGTATCTCACTAATAATAAGTTCATTCAAAATATGATTGAGGTGATTATATGTTAAATAAAAATACAATCCCACGGGAAGAAGGAATGGACAAGACTTTGAGTTTGATGAGAGAAGAATATATGTACATATCGAATAGATGTCACAGTTTTCAATCTGATATTTTTGAGACCCGATTGTTTGGTAAGAAAGCCATTTGTATGCGGGGAAAGGAAGTTGCTGAACTTTTTTACGATAATGACAAATTCAAAAGAAAAGGGGCAATACCAAAGCGGGTCGTGCAATCATTTTTTGGCGAAAATAGTATTCAGACGTTGGATGAGAATGCTCATCAACATCGGAAGGACATGTTAATGTCGGCGATGACTTCTGACAGACTTCAACAGTTAGTTAATATTACTAAACAGCAATGGGAGAAAAGTATCGCTCAATGGGAACAGATGGATCAGGTTACTTTTTATGAAGAAGTGCAGAAAATGTTGTGTAAAACAGCTTGCGAGTGGGTAGGTGTACCGATAGAAGAAGGTGAAGTCGATAAACGGACGAAAGACTTAGCATCATTGTTTGAGTCGGCAGTTGCTGTTGGTCCAGCTTATTGGTCAGGAAGAAATTCACGCAAAAGTCTAGATAAATGGATTGGTGAACTCATTGAAGGCATTCGCGACGAGAAAATTAATGTACATGATGACTCAATTCTTTACCGATTCGCTTTTCATCGCGATTTAGAAGGAAATTATTTTAATAAAGAGACGGCTGCCGTAGAGGTAATCAATCTTTTAAGGCCGATTGTGGCGATCTCGATATTTATTAATTTTCTTTTTTTAGCTATCCACCATTATCCAGAAAAAAAGGAGAAAGTTCAATCTGATGATGAACAATATTTAGAAATGTTTGTGCAGGAAACTCGTCGATTTTATCCATTTTTTCCGTTTGTCGCAGCACTTGTTAAGAAAGATTTCCTTTGGGGTGATTATCAGTTTAAAGAAGGAGTTTTAACGATATCGGATATTTATGGAACGAATCACGATCCTGATCTTTGGGAAGAACCTAATTTGTTCAATCCGAAGCGATTTGCAAATTGGGAAAGGGAGCTATATAAATTTATACCACAGGGGGGCGGCGATTACTGGATGGGGCATCGCTGCGCCGGCGAGTGGGTCACTGTTAAGATCTTGAAATTGAGTCTTAGTTACCTGGCAGAGCATATGGACTATGAAGTTCCTGACCAAGATTTAAGTTATAGCATGGTTAGTATACCAAGTATTCCGCAAAGTAAGATAATCATTGAAAATGTAAAGAAGAGATTATAAAATCATGCACCTTTAAAACTCAAATTATTTTTAAGAGGTTATTAGATAGTCAGCTATTCGTCAGTTAAGCTCCCGAATTCTTTTATTCGTAAGCCCGAGCATTGAAACGATAATAATACAAGCTCCGGCTAAACCCATTGAGTGTATATATCCTAGATGCTCAATTAAAAATCCGAAGACACTGTAACCGATTGGTAAAAGCACTAGACCACCAAACATCTGAAAACTCGTTACACGGCCAAGAACACTTTCGTCTAATAATTCTTGAACAGCACTTTCCCAAATAATTACAAAAGCGGTTAAACAAAATCCGATCATAGCTAATAAAAGTAGTGTCAAAAATAAATACGGTTTGAATGATAGGATTAAGACACATACACCCGATACACCCATAAAGGTATAATATAAAATACCACGGTGGGATAACTTTTCCAAACGTCCAATAATCGTTGCACATAATAACGCACCGACCGCTAAGGAGGCCATAAACCAACCATAAGTTTTAACTCCACTATATGCTTTTTCTGCAAATATAGGTAGGATAATTACATCAAACGAAGCAATTCCAATGTTAGCAAGTGATGCAATTAAAATGCTTGCTCCAAGCCAAGCACGCTCACGAATTGCTTTCCATCCGTCTTTGAAATCGACCCAAAAGGATGACTGGTCTTTTTGGTTATTAGTCGTAGTTGCCGTTTTTACAGTTATAAAGGATATAAACAATGCGGATAGGATAAATGTTAGGGTATTAATACTATATGCAATATACAAACCTACAGAAGCAACAAGTGTTCCACCAAGAACAGGACCTATCATACCACTTAGCTCTTGTGAGATAGAACGTAATGAATTAGCAGATAAGAGTTGATTTTTGTTAACGATTTGTGGAACGAAACCGCGTACGGCGGGGCGATAAAAAGTACTTAATAATCCCATTAATGCTGTAAGGCTGTAAATATGTAGGAGAACAAGTTTATCGGTTATTAAAAGGATGGCTATCCCTAATACGGCTGCACCGCGAATAGCATCACAAATAATTAGAACTTTACGTTTAGACCATCTGTCAACATATACCCCACTTATTAAAAGAAAAATAATTTGAGGAATTATAAAGAATGAATGGGCAAGACTTAACTCTACTGCACCACCACCCGTATGAAAAACTAAAAAAGGAAGACATGTATTATAAATTGCTAAACCAAAAAAGGATATACTTTGACCAGACCATAAAAGAGCAAAGGATCTGTTTCGTAGAACAGCAATTTGTCTAAATTTACTTTCCATTTTAATCCCCCTTCTTATAAAAAAACGGTAAGTCTTTCATAGTATATATTCGTCATCTATATTCAGGTTTCTCGCACAGGTGTTTTTCCTAAGTCTTTTGCTATCTCCGTCTGTTCTTGTGATCATTTCGTTTCAATCATCGTTTATATAATAGAAATTCTTAATTATCCTGAGCGACAAAATCAGAATTGCTAATATTTAATAGATTATTGCCCTATCGTATATGGAGATGACATTTCAATTTTTTCATTGTTGAACCCGTTCAATAACAGTAATATATTAGCTACTAACAAGAAAATAATTCCTTTTCTCATGTCACCCTTCCCCAACTTGTTTTGTTATACAATCTAATCCGTTTACCAAATTCTTACATTCTATATGTTATCATAATGATTAGTAATTACAATGAGTTTTCAGAAACTTCAATCACAAAGGCTTTGTTACAATTTTTCTCCTAGTCATTATTACCTTAAATGAAAGTTAATGGGATATTTATTTGTTTTACAGCGTAAATTTACTGAACATAAGAGGGATTTGTCTTTTAGGTGATATTAAGGAATTAACTTATGTGTAACTAATCAAATTTGAATAGAAAAGAAATTTTGGATAGGAGGATGTTAATCTCCACAGTTAGATTACTCGTATTAGGTTCAATCTTAAAACAGGGAACTAGTCATGGATATGCAGTATATAGTGAAATCACTTCATGGCATGCAGAAACTTGGACAAATGTAAAACCTGGGTCTATTTATCATGCCCTTGACAGACTTAGATTGCAGGGATTGATTAAGAAGATTAATTCCAAGGATAGTGTAAAGCTTGGTCCATCCCGTACGGAATATGAAATAACAAGGTAAGGGAAAAATGAATTTACAAAACTACTAGAATCAGCACTTGTAAGTATAAATATTCAGCATTTTGCAGTAGGTATTGCTTTCATGGAAATGTTTTCAAGGGAAAAAGTGATAAAACTTTTAGAAAAACGATGTATTGCATTTGATAGTTCAGTTAATTTCTTGGAAAGTTTGTCAACAGATGAATTTACACAGAAACCTTCCATGCATCCAGAACTTGTAGGTATCTGGATTAGTTATGTGAAAAATGAAGTGTCTAGCACTAAAAGGATTTTGATAAATCTTCGAGCTGGTAAATATGCATTTAAATCCAAAATCACAAAGGAGCATGAAAATGAAATAAGTTAAAATGCATGATGGAAATACGATTAATGTAGTCATCCAAGGCAATGGTCATACAATTCTAATGCCAGTTAATACTTTTCCGATAGAAGGGGAACAGGCTGATGAAATGAAAAAATGGGGGGTTGATTCATCTCTTGGTAAGTCCCTCATGGATGGATTAAGTGATAGATATCGAGTAGTGGCTTTTGACTATGAAGCGCATGTATTAAGTTATGCTAAGCCAGAAACTTTAATACCTGAAAATATAGCAAGAGATTTTTTAGCAATTGCCGATGCAACAGATACAGATAAATTTGCCTATTATGGATACTCATGGCTTGCCTTAAGTGGAATGCAATTAGCTATTCGCACTAATCGTCTTTTGGCACTCGTTATGGGTGGATTTCCCCCAATTGATGGACCATACAGAGAAATGTTAACTGTAACTCAGACGACCCATAAAATGTCTTCCTCTGCCAATATGTTTGATAGCACAACGTTAGAAAATGCAAATGAATTTGACTGGTCAAAGGTTGAGGTAGCGATGAGTAAGAGTCAAGTAAAGCAATTTGTTACCCTGTATCGAGCATTAGAGCATTTTAACGATAGAAAAGTTCAAGATAAAATTACCTGTCCACGATTATGCTTTGCGGGTTCTGATGATATCATAGATTACGGTTCTCGTTGGGGTGAAGTAGTTGTTAATATCGCCGAAGCCCTCAAAAATAATCGTCAAGAACTTGAAGCCATTGGCTGAGATGTTGAAGTTTTGGAAGGACTTGATCACACAGGAGCTATGCAATCTGATAATGTATTATCTATCCTCCGACCTTGGCTTGATTCTAACTTGAAAATAAAATAGTAATAAAAAGACGAGTGTAACTTCTCGTCTTTTTATTTAATCTGTGAATTTATTCTTTTTAAATATGTTCTCTCAAGGAAAACTAACCACTTTTAAACCAAATATTCCGTTCTTCTAATTTTTATATGAGCTTTTTCATTGTCATAAGTAGTAGGAAGATAAGGTACTGTGTGAAATCACAATCCTAACCTCAGCATTATAAACGGATAAAAAATGTAATAAATTTTTATTTGTTTACATTGATTCATTTTATGTCCGAGTGTTTTACATGTCATGCTTTAATTTTATTCCGTTCGATGGTAAGAACATTCAATCTGAAATCATAAATCAGATATTGTAGCTATTCATTTTTTTAATTACTTCAATTAATCGGCCCATACATTCATAGAATCGTTAACATGCTTGGAAAAAATCTTTTAAAAATCAAAGTAATTATATATTCTCTTTCTAGCCTGTTCATAAGAAAGTGTTAAAACATCACGGACGTGTTTTTCTTGTAGAAACTTTTTAATAATTTCTGAACCGTAATAGTATCCCAATCGATATGAAGTAGGTTTTGTAAAATCATCAATACCAAATAATCGATTGAATAAGAGGTTATTGAATTCGTTGGCATGAATAGTTTCGTGCAAGGAATGACTTATATCTTTTTTCATGTTTTCACAGTTATTTATCCAATGTAATACTTGTTCAGGTTCCAGATAGCCAAACCAATAAGCATCTTCTTTATTTTCTTTAGTAATGACGTGGCTAAGATGTGTAGCTATGCCTTCAGAAAGAAGTAATTTTAAATACTTTTCCTCGATTGTACGATGGTTTAATTGATAAAATTCAGGATTCAAATAGTAATGAATGGCATGTAAGATTTCATGAGTTGCAAAAACGTTAAAGTTATAAAAGTCTATTCTTGGTATAATTGCATTTAAATCGAAGAAAACATATGGCTTTCCCTTGATTAACATTCCATGACCATCATAACTACAATCACCAAAAAAAGTTACCATATGTAGATCGGTATCTATGTTTAAATAGTTTTTCACTTTAGATAGTTCTGTTTGAACGGTCGACTTTAAGAATGAGATTGCTTTATAGGTATCATGTTCATTGTACATTTTCATTAGACTTTTAGTGTCGACTTCGAAATTTTGATTTGTATTAAATATCCGAAAGTATTCAGAGAAAAATAAATCGTTATTGTGGTTGTAGGCATTGTTATTTAATTGTTTAATAGCTAAATTAACAAGTTTCAAATTATATCAATATCCTTTCTTTTCATTTATCTACTAAATATCCAACAAAAGTGTATTCTTTTTGGCACACTTATATGTGCGCCTTTTGTTGCTTATTCATCATCACTAATAGTTATAAATCGGGACAATAAATCTTTATATTCATTGATAAGCTAAACCTAAAATATTGTAAACACACCTAGCATCACATGTTTTTATCCGACTTTATAATAATTAGTCTCTTTAGAATGTATTTCATTCACCAATAGGAATCGGCTCATCCATAAACCAAGAAACATGACTACACTTATGACAAACTAATATTGCCGCATTTTTATTTGCCCAGTCAAAATTAAAAAAGCTCGCTCCTTTTGTATTTAATTGCCGGTAATCTAAATCAAAAGTATCATTTTTACAACATGGACAAGTTATGTGTACATCCGCGATTGTATATTTCACTTCTAACTCCCCCTTTTTAACTTCTATATGTAATACTACCATGATGATACGCGAATTTATACATGAAAATGAGAGAGTATTCTAATGACAATTTTTAGGTCAATAGTCAAGAGGGGATCTAGTCTGTTAACACCATGAGCTATCATTTTTCTTTGAATTTCTTTAAGAAAACGGTATATAGTTCCTGCATCTTTGTACACTTGTTATTCATATTTAGTTATGTACAATTTGAATATATCTAATTTTATTAAGGAAGAAAATCTATACGAAAGTTGCAGGTGAGTACCTAAAGATTAAATTTTAGCTTTATAAATTAGATAGATATTAAGTAAGGAGAGAGAACTTATGAAGAAAAGATTAATTACTTTTTTATTCATTGTTTTATTAATATCATTGTTTGTCGCTTGTTCTAAGGACGATAACAATAATGAAAACAACAACAATAATGAAAACAACAACAATAATAACAATGTAGTCGAGAATAATAATAATGATGACAATGACAACAATGATAACAATGGAAATAACAACAACGATAACGAAGAAAATGAAACAGTAAATGCATCCGAATTAGACTTTAATGAGATATTAGATGATCTTGAGGAGCAAACAGACGGTATAGCTTCCGTTTATTATGAAACTGATGAAGTGCAGGTCCATGAGGAAGAAGAGTATGAGATTTCATTAAATGGTTATGTCGTTGTAGAATTAGAAGATTTTCATCAAAATTTTGCTATTCCTTTTGATAGTGAAGATGAAGGTGCTGTTTTACTCGCTCACGTAACCATTAAGAATAAATTAGATGAAGAGATTGCCTATGTTCCTACTTTTAGTTTAACGTATAATGGTGCTGATCGTTATCCAGGACCACAAAAGGATTTGATTTCAGAAGAGAGTCAGCTTATTGAAATGTTAAGAGATAATGATCATGTCCTTGAAGCAAAAGAAACAGTTTCAGGATATGTAGCGATGAATCTTCGCACATACCAAATTGACGAAATTGACAGTGTTGGAAAAGCATCTTTTGAAGTGCCACCTGCTGGAGATGAATATGATGCAGATGAGTATTCTTATGTAAATGAATATGGTTCTAAAACAGAATTTACCATCGTAGTTAGTGAAGAGGGAAGCGAAAGAGAAAAGGAAAGTGCAAAGTTTTATCCAGATGCTACAGTGACAGATAATATGGGTAATAAAACAATGGTCAAAGAAAAAGAAGATATTGGTGAAACGAAAGAATTAGGAAATTCTAAAGTAACATTAGAAGGATATCAGTTTACAGAATTTGAACCGAATGAAAATGAAGCTCCGCGCTTTGAAGACTTTGATGAAGGAATTATTATTTTGACGGTTAAATTACTTATAGAAAACGGGGAAGATGAAGCGATTGACTTATCTAGTCAATCATCTAAACTCACATTAAATGATGGAAAACAATACACACTACATGAGCTGTTCTTATCCCCTTATGGATACGGTGATATCATTGAAAAAGGCGAAGAAGATGAAGCCTATGTTGTATTTGTGTTAGATAAAGAACAGTACGACAAGATTTGGAAAGACAAACCTTTTGAGTTAGAGTATGGACCATTAAAAGGCGAAGAAACAATCGACTTATCTAAAGGAAAAACCGTTGAATTTGATTTACCAGAATAAATTTTAGAGATGAACAAAGGATAGACATCTATATTGCAAATAGTGGTATAGATGTCTATTTTCTTTTTATATAAAGTTATCTCGAATTCGAGGCAATTTTTTTGATTGTTAATCAGTTGCATAGTAAAGTGATAATGAATACAGAATGATACAAGTACCAATCAACCTAAAAGTGAGGGATTATAGATGAAAATAAAAGGTGTACATCACGTCACCGCTATTACGAGCAGTGCAGAAAAAAATTATGAGTTTTTCACATATGTGTTAGGCATGAGGCTCGTTAAGAAAACAGTTAATCAAGATGATATTCAAACGTATCATTTGTTTTTCGCTGATGACGAGGGAAACCCTGGAACAGATATGACGTTTTTTGACTTCCCGGGGATTCCTAAGGGGTCTCATGGAACAAATGAAATTTATAAAACTTCTTTTCGTGTACCAAGTGATGAGGCATTACAATATTGGGAAAAAAGATTTAACCGCTTAGACATTGAACGTGAAGGGATTCAGGAGCAATTCGGCAAAAAGATTTTGCCTTTTGTTGATTTCGATGATCAAAAATATCAACTTATTTCTGATGAATGTAATGAAGGGGTTGAAGCGGGTATTCCGTGGAAGAAAGGACCAATACCAAATGAATATGCGATTACTGGTTTAGGGCCAGTCGTCGTAAATATTTCTGATATTGATTACTTTAAGACAATGTTAGAACGTGTGCTTTTGTTTAAAGAAACAGCTAATGAAGGTAATGAATTTTTATTTGAAGTAGGTGAAGGTGGAAACGGAGCGTCAATTATTGTAAGACATACTCCTGATTTACCATCGGCAAGACAAGGCTATGGAACGGTTCATCACGCTGCTTTTCGTGTAGAGGATCGTTCTGAAATCGATTATTGGGATGAGCGATTAAGAGGTTTTGGTTTTATGACATCCGGTCACGTTGATCGCTTTTTCTTTGAGTCACTTTACTCCCAAGTTGCCCCGCAAATTTTATTTGAATTTGCGACAGATGGGCCTGGGTTTCTGGGCGATGAACCTTATGAAACCCTTGGTGAAAAACTGTCTTTACCACCATTTTTAGAGGAAAAACGTGAAAGTATTGAAAAGATGGTCCGACCAATTGATACAGTTCGTAGTACGAAAACCTTTGAAAAAGAATATGAATAAAGAAAAAACTCTCCTTTTAGAGATAGTCAAGATGGTTGTCCTTTAAGGAGAGTTTTACGTTTGTTTTAAGATGTGTAAAAAGTTTAAAATAATTTTGGCTGTTAATCCCCAAATTACATACTCGCCATAGGTATAAAAATATTGATAAATTGTGCGGTGACTCCAGTCGTAATCTTTACCACCGACAATTAAATGATAAGGAAAGTCTTCTTCAGGGATTGCTTTTAATGTTACTTTATATTTTTTAGGTTTGTTTTCTAACAAAAAGTTAACAGGGATTGTAAAGATTTCAGCAACTTCATGTTTATTCGGTTGTAATTCGATGTGAGGAGGAAGTTTTCCGATAAAAGGATAAATGATCCGATCCAAACTTAGTGCCATAACGTCCAAAGGATAAACATCAGATATTTGCTTTATCGGTATCCCTAATTCTTCACTCGTTTCTCGAAGGGCCCCATGCTTTTCATCTTTATCTGTTTTTTCAACTTTTCCGCCGGGGAAACAGACATCTCCTGGCTGACTACGCATTTGTATGGAACGAACTTCAAAAAGTAAATGAGTTTCACCGTTTTTCTCGAGTAACGGTAATAAAACGGCATAATTTTGAATCTGTTTTTCATTCAATAATGTCGCTTCATAGTTTTTCACTTGTTGAATAATATTGTCAATATCCAATCGGTATCTCTCCCTACAACATTTACATGTACTCTTATTATAAGATACTAACTCTAGTTTTTTAAAGAATCTTCTCCTAGATTATAAGTAACCAAAGGAATAAACCGAGTAATGTAATGAATAGAACAGGGATTGTTAATACGATTCCTATTTTAAAATATGTTCCCCAGGATATTCTCATATCTTTTTGAGTGAGTACGTGTAACCACAAAAGTGTAGCTAATGAACCGATAGGAGTAATTTTTGGTCCTAAATCAGCTCCAATGATATTTGCATAAATAAGCGTATCTTGCATAAGTCCGCTTGAAGATGTTTCGGTTATTGCTAATGCGTTCATGAGAATGGTCGGCAAGTTATTCATTATTGATGATAGAATGGCTGAAGCAAATCCCATGATCATCGTTCCAACGAATAAACCTTGTTCTGTACCCCAATCAATAACCATCGCCAAAAGGGATGTTAGTCCAGCATTTCGTAGCCCGTAGACAACGACATACATCCCAATTGAGAAGAAGACAATATTCCAAGGAGCTCCCTTAATGACTTTCTTTGTGTTGATGGAAGAATTTCGGTTTCCGATAAATAAAAAGATAATTGCAACGGTTCCCACAACAAAGGAAACAGGAATTTG
>DATGRX010000024.1:0-6251 GCA_035303185.1 Bacillota bacterium | reverse complement strand
GTACCGTAACGAGTAACTTGGGCTAATTTCTTTCGCCCCATCTCGCCTTGGCTCTTCCACTCAGTAAACTTTGGTACAACATCCATTTGCAATAATTGCATGATAATTGATGCAGTAATATATGGCATAATTCCCATTGCAAATATAGAGAAGTTCTGCAATGCTCCACCACCAAACGTATTTAGAAAACCAAATACGTTTTGCTGGTTCATGAAGTCAATTGCATCTTTATCTGAAAATGGCACGGGAATAAATGTGCCGAGACGAAAGATAACTAACATTAATAATGTAAAGATTATTTTCCGCCTAATATCAGCTACACGCATAAAATTGGAAATTGTACGGAACATTAAATCACCTCTGTTTTACCGCCTGCACTTTCTATTGCTTCTTTAGCCGAAGCAGAGAACTTATGAGCTTTGACAGTAAGTTTTTTATCAACAGCACCTCGACCTAAAACTTTCAGTCCAGCATTTAATTTGTTCACGACACCTTTTTCAAGTAGTAACTCAGGTGTGATTTCTGTGCCGTCTTCAAAAAGATTTAACGTATCTAGATTGACAATAACATATTCTTTACGATGAATATTTGTAAAACCGCGTTTTGGTAGACGTTGGAATAGAGGAGTTTGACCACCTTCAAAACCTACACGTACTTTAGAACGCGCTTTTTGACCTTTTTGCCCTCTACCTGATGTTTTACCAGAACCAGATGACATTCCACGACCTACACGTTTACGTTTTTGACGATTACCTTCTAATTCATGAAGTTTCATACGAGCACCTCCTTTTATAGATTCTTTATTAATTTTCTTTGACCGTTACGATATGAGATACTTTATTAATCATACCACGTACGGTTGGAGTATCTTCACGAACTATGGAGTCATTTATCTTTTTAAGTCCTAATGTTTGAACAGTTTTACGTTGAGCCTCTGTTCTTCCAATAACACTACGCGTGAGGGTGATTTCAAGTTTTTTAGACATTATATTTCCCTCCTTATCCTAACAGTTCTGCGACAGACTTTCCACGTAGTTTAGCTACGTCTTCAGCAGTCTTCAAGTTTGTTAAGCCATCTAATGTTGCATGGATCATATTGATAGGCGTATTAGAGCCTAATGATTTTGTTAAGATATCTCCTACTCCAGCAAGTTCAAGTACCGCACGAACTGGTCCACCAGAGATAACACCTGTACCTTCAGCAGCTGGTTTCATCATGACGTTACCCGAACCAAATCTACCGTATATTTCATGTGGAATTGTTGTTCCTACGATCGGAACTTTAATTAAATTCTTCTTCGCATCATCAACAGCCTTTTTAATAGCTTCTGGTACTTCTTGTGCTTTACCTGTACCAAAACCTACATGACCATTATGATCACCTACTACTACTAATGCCGAAAAACGGAAGCGTCGACCACCTTTAACAACTTTTGCTACTCGGTTAATCGTAACGACACGTTCTTCAAGATCTAATTTATTTGCATCAATGCTAGTGCGCATATAAGGGTTCCCTCCTTTATCGATTAAAATTCTAGTCCTGCTTCGCGGGCTGCTTCTGCTAATGCTTTAACACGTCCGTGAAAAAGGTAACCACCGCGATCAAATACAACCGATTTATAACCTTTTTCTTGAGCACGCTTTGCAATTAACTCGCCAACTTGCTGAGCTGCCTCAACATTGCTTGTTGAATCTAAACTGAACTCTTTATCTGTCGAAGATGCACTCGCAACAGTTGCGCCGTTAACATCATCAATTAACTGTACATATATATTTTTATTTGAACGAAATACGTTTAGACGAGGACGTTCTTGTGTTCCAGAGAGCTTATTACGTACACGACCATGTCTTTTTTTACGTCTTGCGTTTCTGGTAGTCTTTGTGATCATCTAAGTCACTCCTTTCAACTTCCTAGCTAACTTTACTTAGCAGTTTTACCTTCTTTACGACGTACATGTTCATCTTTATAACGAATCCCTTTGCCCTTATAAGGCTCAGGTGGTCTAATTGATCTAATATTAGCAGCAACTTCGCCAACTAATTCTTTATCAATACCTTTAACGATAATTTCTGTGTTTTTTGGAACATCGAATTCGATTCCTTCGATGTGATCCATTTCAACAGGATGTGAATATCCTGCACCTACAACAAGTTTATTACCTTGCATTTGTGCACGATAACCAACTCCGATAATTTCAAGGTGTTTTTCAAAACCATTTCGAACACCCTCGATCATGTTTCCAATAAGACTACGTGTTGTTCCATGTAAAGCGCGATTTTCTTTTAGATCATCTGGACGCTTAATAACAATAACACTTTCGTCAATTTCAACTACTATATCTTCATGCATCGTTTTCGTCAATTCACCTTTAGGTCCTTTAACAACAACGATTTGATCGTTGAGTTTAACTTCGACACCTTCAGGTATTTCAATTGGATTTAGTCCTATACGAGACATTCCATGCACCTCCTGTCTTTTAAAATGTCAATTTACCATATATACGCTAATACTTCGCCACCAACAGCTTGTGAACGTGCTTCTTTATCAGATAACACGCCATTTGAAGTTGAAATGATTGCCGTACCTAAGCCGTTTAGTACACGTGGTACTTCTTCAGCTTTTGCGTAAACACGTAATCCAGGTTTGCTTATACGCTTTAATCCTGTAATTACACGCTCTTCACTTGTACTATATTTTAAGAAGATGCGTAAAACACCTTGTTTGTTGTCTTCTATGAATTCATAATCACGGACATAACCTTCACGTTTAAGAATATCGGCAATAGCCTTTTTCATTGTAGATGCAGGAAGCTCGAGCCTTTCATGGCGAACCATGTTTGCGTTCCTAATACGTGTCAACATATCTGCGATTGGATCTGTCATAACCATTACTAATTACCTCCTTCCCGAATAGGGGTTTACCAGCTTGCTTTTCTAACACCAGGAATTTGACCTTTATGGGCAAGTTCACGGAAACAAATACGACATAATTTAAACTTACGAATTACAGAATGTGGTCGACCACATCGTTCACAGCGTGTATATTCACGAACTTTAAATTTCTGCGGGCGCTGTTGTTTAACAACTAAAGACTTTTTAGCCACAAATTAACCTCCTTGTATGAGCCTTTTGACCTTATTTTTGGAAAGGCATGCCTAATCCAGCTAAAAGCTCACGTGCTTCTTCGTCTGTATTAGATGTTGTTACAATCACAATATCCAAACCACGAACTTTATTGATTTTATCATAGTTGATTTCTGGGAAAATAAGTTGTTCTTTAATACCTAACGTATAATTCCCTCGTCCGTCAAATGATTTCTTTGAAATTCCACGGAAATCACGAACACGTGGAAGTGATACCGAGACAAGCTTATGCAAGAATTCATACATGCGCTCACCACGAAGTGTCACTTTAGCACCAATTGGCATTCCTTCACGTAATCGAAATCCAGCAATTGATTTTTTTGCACGAGTGATAACAGGTCTTTGCCCTGAAATTAATGATAATTCTTCCACAGCACTATCCAATGATTTGGAGTTCTGTACGGCATCACCAACACCCATATTAATAACAATTTTTTCAATTGTTGGTACTTGCATCACTGAGCTATAATTGAATTTCTCCATCATTGCTGGGGAAATTTCTTCTTGATATCTTTGTTTTAATTCATTCATCATGGCGGCCTCCTTTCGTCGCTAAGTTATTTATCTAAAGGTTCACCGGATTTTTTAGCGATGCGGACTTTTTTTCCGTCTCTTACTTCATACCCAACACGAGTTGGTTCACCGGATTTTGGATCAATCGGCATTACATTGGAAACATGAATCGCAGCTTCTATATTAAGAATTCCACCCTGTGGGTTTTCTTGAGAAGGTTTAGCGTGTTTTTGAATCATGTTTACTCCCTCAATAACAATACGTTCTGTTTTCGGGAATGCTTCTAGGATTACTCCTTGCTTACCCCGGTCTTTTCCGGATAACACTTTAACTGTATCACCTTTTTTTACATGCATGCTTGACGCACCTCCCTGTAGTGCTTTTCATTGTTTCTTTAGAGTACTTCTGGAGCAAGAGATACGATTTTCATGAATTTAGCGTCGCGTAACTCACGAGCAACTGGTCCGAAGATACGTGTGCCTCTTGGGCTTTTATCGTCACGAATTATTACGGCTGCATTTTCATCAAATCGAATATATGATCCATCACTACGACGTGCACCTGTTTTTGTACGGACAATTACCGCTCTTACAACTTCACCTTTTTTAACAACGCCTCCTGGTGTTGCCTGTTTAACAGAACAAACAATTACATCACCAATATTAGCTGTTTTACGTCCAGATCCACCCAGAACTTTAATAGCTTGCACTTCACGTGCGCCTGAGTTATCTGCAATTTTTAAACGTGATTCTTGTTGAATCATATCGCTGTGACCTCCCTTCGGATACTTCCGAGCGAACTTCCATTATATTATGACTGCTTCTTTAACAACTTCTACTAAACGAAAACGTTTTGTTTTTGATAGTGGGCGGGTTTCCATGATTCGAACAATATCACCCATTTTAGCTTGGTTGCTTTCGTCATGAGTTTTCAACTTCTTAGAATGTTTAACTCTCTTCCCATATAACCTATCAACTTTATAAGATTCAACTACTACTGTAATTGTTTTATCCATTTTATCGGATACGACACGACCCGTATATACTTTACGATTATTACGTTCACTCATTTGAGGTTACCCCCTCTCTTATTTCAGTTATTCACGCTGACTTCGCGGTGACGTATGATTGTTTTCATACGAGCAATGGACTTTCTTACTTCACTTATACGTGCAGTGTTCTCCAACTGACCTGTAGCGAGTTGGAAACGTAAATTGAATAATTCTTCTTTTAATGACTTTACATTCTGTTCAATCTCGGCAGTGGTCAGTTCTCTGATTTCATTAGCCTTCATTGCTTTCACCACCAATTTCTTCTCGTCTTACAAACTTAGTTTTAATCGGTAATTTATGAGCGGCAAGACGTAATGATTCTCTTGCAACTTCCTCAGAAACACCTGCTACTTCAAATAAAATTTTACCTGGTTTTACAACTGCAACCCATCCATCTAGTGCTCCTTTACCTGCACCCATACGAACTTCGAGGGGTTTTGCAGTATAAGGTTTGTCTGGGAAAATTTTAATCCAAACCTTCCCTCCACGTTTCATGTAACGAGTCATTGCAACACGGGAAGCCTCGATTTGACGGGCTGTAATCCATGAAGATTCAACAGCTTGTAAGCCATACTCTCCAAATGAAACTGATGTTCCACCTTTTGCATTACCTTTCATACGACCACGATGATGTCTGCGATATTTTACGCGTTTAGGCATTAACATAATGCATTGCCCCCTTCCTTATTTTGATGTTTTAGTAGGAAGGACTTCTCCACGATAAATCCACACTTTTACGCCTAACTTACCAAATGTAGTATCAGCTTCTTCTGCGCCATAATCAATGTCTGCACGCAATGTGTGTAGTGGTACTGTCCCTTCACTATAATGTTCTGATCGAGCGATATCTGCTCCACCTAAGCGGCCAGATACTTGTGTTCTAATTCCCTTTGCTCCCCCACGCATAGCGCGTTGGATAACTTGTTTTTGAGCACGACGGAATGAAATTCGGCCCTCTAACTGACGTGCGATATTGTCTGCTACTAATTGAGCATTAAGATCTACTTTCTTAATTTCAACAATGTTGATATGAACACGTTTGCCAGTCATTGTATTTAATGTGTTACGTAATGCATCTACTTCAGAACCGCCTCTACCGATAACCATTCCTGGTTTACCAGTATGAATTGTTATGTTCACACGATTTGCTGCACGTTCAATTTCAATAGAAGAAACAGCAGCATCAGTTAAGCGTTTTTCGAGATATTCTCTAATTTTAATATCTTCATGTAGTAAGTCTGCATAGTCTTTGTCTGCATACCATTTTGACTCCCAGTCACGAATGATACCAATACGAAGACCTACCGGGTTAATTTTTTGACCCACTGACTATCCCTCCTTCTTTTCTGATACAACCACTGTGATATGGCTTGTGCGCTTGTTAATTGCACTTGCTCGGCCCTGTGCACGTGGTCTAAAACGTTTCAATGTAGCACCTTCATTAACATATGCTTCAGAAATAACTAGATTATCTGTATCCATTTCATAGTTATGTTCAGCGTTTGCGATCGCAGACTTTAGAACTTTCTCTATGGTTGGAGAA
>DATGRX010000023.1:0-5034 GCA_035303185.1 Bacillota bacterium | reverse complement strand
AAATGATCCTTTAATGATTGTAATTGCACAAATACATTGGCTGGATTACTTTTTGGATAATGAATTGGAATACTAGTATGATTTTTGTATTTATTATATAAATAAAATGGAACCTTTAATTTTGTCGTATGAAGAATACTTTGTGCATCATTATGTTGAACAATGATATAATGTGTATCTGTAACAAACCTTCCTCTCCCTTTCTCTACTACTCGATCGTTCACCTTCGCATATGATTTCATGTGTCCTAATGGAATAATTTTTTGAGCTGTATTAAACAGAGCAATCGAAAGGAAAATACCAGAAGATACTACATATAAAACTAGACCAATATTAATTACTTTTTGCAGCCACTTATTCTGTTTAATATGGGAATCCTTTTTAATGAACTTTTGATAAAAATAATGAATACATAAATAAGACATTGTTAATGAAAGTGCGATAAGGGCGATAAGTTTCCCACCATCAAATAGTACATCTAATGGTGTATACCATAGAAATTTTGTTTCATATCCTTCTATTTTTGATGCGCTTTCATATTGTTCTTTTGTAATATAAAAAATACCCTTCTTGGTCACTGCTTTATACTTCGGTCCAAAATGAATTCCTTTTTCACTTATTTTGTCATAATAAGTTATTTCTGCAGAGTCTTTATCAACAATATATCCGAATAGAAACAAAACAACTGCAATAAGTGAAAGTGTAATAAAAAGGCATAAAACAATTACTACTACTGTGTCCGGACATTTCCAATTACGTTTCATCATTGTTCACTCTTTCATCGACATAAAATATGACTAAAGATTTTCAAAAGTAAAACTTTTTCGCATATACAAAACCTACTTTATACTATTGGATTAATTATAGCTATTAGTTTTTTTACGGAAATCATTCAACAGCAAAAAAGGCGTTCATAAACTATCAATCTAACTACACTTCTTTGCAAGTGCTAATGTTTAAGAATGCCGATGTTTTAATTTTTCAATCGACATATGCTGGTGTATCTGGTTCATATAAATGTTTGAATGCTAATTGAATTTGTGATTTAGTATTTCTATTTACGGATAAATTCGGTAAGTTATCTTGATCAAAAAAACCAACATCTATTGTCTCCATACCTGGCTCAGCTTTTCCTCCAACAATTTCACATTGGATAAATATTTTATAAGAATGATACGGAGCAGGTGGGTGTGGATGTTTCTTTTTATCGGCAACACCTATTAATTTTGTTGGTTTCACATCTAACCCCGCTTCTTCTTTTACTTCGGTCACAGCGACTTCACTAGGTGTTAGACCAATGTCTCCCCAACCGCCTGGCAGTGCCCATAAATTATCTGCTTCCTCTTTAACCATTAAGATTTTTTCGCCTTTGAAAATAACCGCTCTAACATCTACCTTAGGAGTTTGATAGCCTGTTTCATTGGCAAATAAATCTTTAATGACCGTTTTGTCCATGTTTGTCTGTTCCGCAAGCATTTCCACACTTATCTCTCGCAACATTTCAAATCGTTCAAGATCATATTTGTCTTTTGAATAGGTTAAACCTGCCTGGGCAATCGATTGCAGTTGCTTTGCCCACACGAGCCATTTCGGTTCCATATATTAATCCTCCACTGTATTATTTTTTCCTTAATCAAACGTTCATAGAGTTGAACACTTCTTGTATCCTTCAAGCCTACCTACAAAATAGTGATTTTTAAAAGTATTATTATATTTTAAAACTAACACCTAAATCAATAAGATAAATATCCGGATTTTCCTTATCTTCTTGTAAATCAATGATGACATTCGTCCGTCCACCATCACCTTTAAAAAGTGGTGAGTATGATACTTGAAGCATGACGATATCATCACTAAAGTAAACGATTTTCCCTTCAGACGAACCAAAAATTGGCCAATTTAATTTGTTAATGACATTTCGATAACTAAAACGAAACTTGGCATAATACTTATCATTTTCTTGTATTCGGTCATCTAAACATTGTATTTCTTGTGTTCCTTTTGAAAAATTACTATTGTCACTGTGTAAATAGGTGTATTTTCCATCTTTACTTAAATAATCAAAATATCCCTTTTGTTGTAACTCTGTCTTTTCGATATCGATAAACTGGCGATCTTCAAAGGACTCTAGGTAACGTCTCTTATCATCTACTTTCGGAAAGAGTTCTTCATATAGTTTAAACTTATCAGAAGCAACAAAATCCTCCTTTGCAAAAACTTCATCCGAAACAATAGTAATGTCTGAAAAGTCTTGCTTGATAAACATATGATAAATGTGGTTTTCTGCATCGGTTTCTTCATATACATGTAAATAGAAGGCATCATCATTAACAGCTTGAATGCTTAATGAAATATTTGGCGAAATGTTTATGTCTTGTGTTTGAGCTGCATGTAAGAGATGAAAGGTTTCTTCCACATATTTTGTCTCTATAACGATATCGCCCTCCTCTTTTTTCAACTTAGGCAAATCGTAATCAAATGGATCACTAATCTTTTCCCGAAAATCACTTTGCTTCTCTTTCATATCGTCTAACTTTGACCCTGGAAATTGGGCTGTCTGTAATGTCATATAATGATCGACTAATGTTTCATGCTCATATTTTCCATATGTGAGTACATCATTATCATCATCAATACCTTGTTCCTGAAAGATGCTAACCGTTCCATCTTCCAATAAAAGTGATCGATTATTTAATATAATATCCCGCATCATTTTTGTTAAAGCTGGACTATCTGCCTTTGGAAAGCCGACTTCGTAATTTTTAAGGGTACTACGATCTAAGATGAAAACTCTAAGGACAAAAAATATAATTGTAAATACAACTAAAGAAATAATGAATCTTTTCTTCAAAAAATCACTTCCTAGGGAAAGTTCCTTAATGTTTATGGGGTTATACTAGATTAATTGTTTCTCATGTTTTTTGTTATGAATGGTTTATTTTACGATCTTTGTAATAATACATCTTATCTTGATCTCTTTTTTTCTCGTTGTGACATACGTATTTTCCTTCTCATATATTAACCTATTTCATATATTCATCCACATATTCATCTAAATATAAAACTTCAATGACATTCGACCAGTGAAGAACGGAGCCTACAAAATCTCGAATATCTAAGCCTGGAAATTCATAGACCTTATCATCATTTACTGTAGCTGTCGCATCCTCAATAAATGTTACTTGATACCCTCTATCAAAGGCAGATATAGCTGTGAATTGAGGGCAAAACTCTGTATTAAAACCAGTTATAAATACGTGATCGACTTTTAGCGATTGCAAAAGTTTATTGAGTTCCGTTTTAAAAAATGCACTCGGTGTACGTTTTTCAATAACATGATGAGCATCCTTTTTTAAATCAGGATCAATTTCACTTCCAACAGTACCCACGGCAATCGGACTTTGCTCATGTTCATCAATATGTTGTAAAAAAATAATGGGCCATTCCTTTTGTTTGAAATCTTTTATAAGCTGTTGAATCTTTTGCTTTTCTTGACTAAAATCGCCCATCTCTAGGAAACCATTCTGAAAATCAATAACTAATTAGGCTTTCAAAATATCACCTCTTCAATTTTTAAAATTTCACTTCCTTTCTAAATGTACCCGAAAAGTTGTCTTCGGAACTCGCCTCCTCGTTTGTTTTGTTTGCATACCCGTCGATTTTATCATTGTAATTGTTATGATGTTTTTTATAGAATATTTTTAAATTAATTACTATATTATCACAATGTTTCATTACCTAAAATAGTTTTTAAGATTTAACTACTCCTGTTTATTTCGAAGTCTGGACTAACTTAAACTTTAAAAACTCGCTGTTTTCCACAAAAAAAAGGATAACTATTTAAGAATTGCAAATTGTTATCCTTATTTTTCGACCACTTAATCTTATTAGTGCATAAGATTCCATGAAGCGACTAAATTATCTTGTCCGTCTATGATATATAACCTCGATCCTGTAATAAACTATTCTTTTTCCATAACTGAATCGTTTCGTATATCTTCTTGTTTTCTTTTCCTTGCTCCATTGCCTATTTACCTACCAAATAGATATTTTATACTTTAAAAGTTCAGTGAATAAAAATTATTATTAAATCCCTTTTCTATTCGAGTAAATAGCTCAAACTTATCTTTAGGATGTATAACAAAAAAAGGAATAATCTGCTTATAGTTAAGTGTTACGGTACGCACTATTTTTTATCTACTTACATAAGTAATCCAAGTCGGGCATGGAGTAAAAGGAAAAGATTTAAGAACCTCCATTGCATAATGATCTGTCGTATCAAACTCCCCTAACAGACTATTTATATTTTGGCTCAAACAATATTTTATCTGTTGAAAGATAAGTTGCGAGATTAAGTGTTTATATCTATTGTCGCGGCACCCGCACCACCCCAATTCTCCCACATTCATCGTATCTGATTCATGAAGAAAGGAATAGGCTAAAATCTCATTTTTCCTTTCATCTATAAATACATAACTTCCATTTAGAATTGTATCCTCTGCTAAAATTAAACTTTTCCAATTCGCAAGATCCATACTTTTGATCGGATTTTCCTGATGCATACTTTCATAGTTTCTTTTAACAAGGGATGATAACTTGTTCATTAGTTCTTTGTTGGATGAAATTTCTGCTAATGATTTTATGAAATAGTTGTTCTTATCTCTGTTTTTTATTTCTCGAACTATATCGTTGGTCAAATATAGTTTCGGCATATATGTTCGTCTCATTTCTTTAAATCCATTTTTAATATAAAGACTTTTTAACCGGGCAGAGGTTTCCCAAATAGATGTTATCAGTGGATGATGTTTAATATTCTTAGCTTTATTTAGTAGTTTTTCTTCTATAGGATAATGAACATAAAAGGGATGACTGACAATTCGGAAGTACATACAGTTTGGATGGAATTTATTTTTCCAGCCAAAAATGGCACCTACTAATTTATTACTCACAAAGGCTGAGTAGGCAAATTCCACACGAGAAGTCCTAACTATGTTCACTACAGACGCTTCTTCAAAAGACATGCTTATCAAGCTT
>DATGRX010000022.1:0-6086 GCA_035303185.1 Bacillota bacterium | reverse complement strand
CCACCTTTAGCAGGAGAAATACCTGCAACGGTTACGATAAACCAAAGCATATAAAAGTTTACACTATCAAAAGCTAAATTAATCGCTAAATCACCAGAACCATAAGCAACCTTTTCTTTTCTAGGAATGACATAACCTTTTCTCATGATAACTTTCACCACCTCTCTCGATCAATCAGCTTGTAAAAAAGAATATTTTTCGATGAGTTCCTTCGTTACACCACTTTCTTTAGCAATATCACCGTAAAACTTAGCACTTTCTCGAATAGTTCTTTCCTGGGTTTCGTAATCAACTTCGATCAAGCCAAATCTCGGAGTCAACCCTTCATCCCATTCGAAATTATCAATTAAGGACCAATGATAATATCGCTGTACATCTACCCCATCATCGATAAGCCTTTTGACAACATGTAAATGGTCATAAATATACTGACCACGAAAATCGTCCTTTGCATCACAGGTTCCATTTTCTGTTATAAAAATCGGAAATCCATAGTCATCCCAAGCTTTTTTGCAAATACGATATAAGCCCTCAGGATATAGTTCCCAGCCAAGATCATTTGTTGGTGTATTTTCTTTAACAGTTAATTTGGAAAAAAGTCTAAAAGGATTGAAGGAAAATTTGATAATATCCCTTGTGTAGTAGTTGATGCCCATGAAATCACAATAGGTGTCTTTGCCGAGAGGGTAAGTACCGAAGCCGATTGGGAATTTGAACTTGCCGTAAATCATTGCTTCCATAAAGATATCATGGAAAATATAGTCAACGACCTTTGTGGGAATTTTAGCAAGGAAGTCTCCTTTTTTACGATCAAAAATTCGTAAATGATTGGCAACACCGACCATAGTTTGACCGGAAAAACCACGCTCTTTACGGATTTGGTGGATGCTTTGATAAGTTAGGATATGAGCTTTAGCCATATATTTTGCACATTTAAAGAATTGTAGAAAATTTGGTTTATTAGGTGGATAGTTTCCAGCACTATATGTACCTTCTGCATACACATTCGGTTCGTTGATTGTAATCCAGTCTGAAACGAGATCGCCTAAAGAATAGACAACCTTTTTAGCAAAGTCGTGGAAAATTTGAGGTGAATTTTTATTTGCCCATCCACCTACATCCTCAAACCAAATTGGATTGGAAAAGTGATGTAAAGTGACGAGGGGTTGAATATCGTTATCTAAAAGATGCTTTAAAATTTTGCGATAATGAACTAATGCTTCTTCATTATACTCACCCTGTCTTGGTTCGATGCGGCTCCATTCGATGCTCATGCGGTACACTTGTTGGTTAAGTTCTTTCATCAAAGCAATATCTTCTTTATAGCGATTCCAATGATCGGCAGCAACAATACAATGGGTCCCGTCTTTTGTCTTTCCTTGCTCACAAAAACGATACCAATTATTGTTTCGGTCACCTCCTTCAATTTGTAAGGAAGCGGTCGCTGTGCCGAACAAAAAGTTTCCAGGAAGCTGAAATGGTTTCATAAACTTTCCCTCCATATGCTTTTATAATGATCCTCCATATATAAAGATTTCGACAAAATAATGGATAATCCTTTCATTTGTTACAAATAAACTAGGGTATATCAAGAAGGTTGGTCAATCTGCATTAGGATGTAGAAGATAGTAATGATTGTTTTTTAGGTAATACTAATTTCACTCTGGTTCCTTCTCCTAATTCAGATTCGATGGATATTAGATTATCAGTTTTATAATATAGTTGGAGTCGACGGGTTACATTTGCCAAACCAATTCCAGTTGAATGTCCAACACTTTCATGTTCTTTATCATTATATGTTTGAATTTGTTTTAAACGTTTTTCATCTATACCTATACCATTATCGATAATCTCTATAATCACATAATCGTTAACTTGTTTAATATTTAATATAATTGTCCCTCCCTCTTCTTTATCTTCTATACCATGAATAAAAGAATTTTCGATTAATGGTTGTAAAGTAAGACGGGGAACTCTCGTGTGCAAACAATTTTCATCAATGTTGTAAGAGATATTCACTCGATCGGAAAAGCGGTGTTTTTGAATTAAAAAGTAATCTTTAATAACATCTACTTCTTCAGCTAATGAAACGCTTCGATTAATATCTCCTAAACTATATCTGAAAAGTGCGGCTATTGAATTGATTAATTCAGTTGTTTCATGAGCATCTTCTAGATAAGCCATTTTCGATACAGTGTTTAATGTATTAAATAAAAAGTGGGGATTAATTTGATTTTGTAAATGTTTTAACTCCATTTCCTGTAATAAAAGATCTAACTCAGATTGCTCCTTAATTTCTTGAACTAGATGGGAAATATTTGAACGCATATCGTTAAACGTCTGCCCAAGTAATTGTAATTCATCTTTTGTTTTTATGTGGACTGGTTTACCTGATAACTTTCCTTCAGATACTTCTGTAGCCGCTGAAGCTAGTTTTTTAATTGGCTTTGTAATTCCTGTTGAAAACCAGAGAACAAAAAATATGGCTAAGGATATCGATGTAATAAATAAAAAGATGATAAAATAAAGAAAGTAATGGTTTCGTTGCTGCATATTATCGTAAAAGTCTTGATATGTTGTAAGTTCAGAATCAACTAAATCTAGTGTATATTCTTGGATATATCCAGCGGCATGAATCGTTTCATCAATATGATCGGCATACTGTTCAATATCATCTCGTAGAACAAAGCCGACGGTCATTTTGCTTTCAAGAATAAATGTCCCAATAAGGTTATAATAATTTTTTATTTGATAATCATTTTCGTTAAATAATGTAAAAAGCTTTTCTTGATTTTCTTTTGTTTCTTGAATAAGAGAGAAATACTTGTCCATATCGGTTGTGTCATAATCGGTGGCAATAATTTTCGTTTGTGATGATAGTTCTTCCGTTAACTGGGACAAGGTATTCAATAATAAGAAACGTTGAAAACTATCTTCATATCCCTTTGATAGTTTTTTTGAGCTAATAAAGATAGAAATAGAAACGACCTGAAATAAGATAATAAATATGAAGAAAAAGATTAACAGTTTACTTCGAATTGATTTCATAATGTAACCTCTTTAACCATTTTTTATCCGTTAAATCTTTTTTGGTAATAATACCTGTATCTCCAAAAAATTGATTATACAAAACATCGCTTTCTTGTAGTTTCATAAGTAGTTCCATGGCTTCGTTACCTATTTCATAGGGGAATTCGGCAATTGTAGTATGGATTTCATCATGTTCAATGAGTTTAACTGTTTCCGGAAGTAGACCGAATGCTGAGATGTACATATCCTTATGGGGCGAGATATCTTGAAATCCCTCATATATTCCTATCCCGTCTAAGGAGCTCATTCCAATTAATGCGTTTAATGTTGGATATTCTTTTAATAGGGTATAGGTAGCTCGCGCGGCTCCCGTTTGAGTTAAGTTGGATTCTAAAACATCTACGATTTCAATTCGGTTTACCCTTTGAACAGCGTCTTTAAAACCCTCCACCCTTTCTTGTTGGCCTTTTGATTTGAAATGGCTAATAATTATTCCAACTTGTTGATTTCCATTAGTGTTCTTTATGAAGTTTTTCCCGATCAATTGTCCGACATGGTAATTATCAAGACCAACATAAGCCTTTCTTTCACTATTTTTAATATCAGATCCTACAGTAATAATAGGGATTCCACGCTTTACCCCCTTGTGAACAAGGTGAATAAACTCTTCTGTACCGATACCTGGAACCATGATGCCATCGACTTGAACAGAAATCATTTGGTCTAACAATTTCACTGTTAAATCATTATCAATATTTTTTGGTGCTACAAATTCCAAATAAATGTTATGTTCTTCAGCAACTTTATGGGCACCATTTTTAATTTGTTGCCAATAAGGGTCATCTTCTTTTTCGCCAATTAAAACGAAATGATAATCATATTCTTTAAATTGCTCATCCTCTTTGGGAAAATAAAAGGTTTTATAACCGAAATAAAACATACCAAAGGCACTTATTGTAAAAAATAAAGCCGAAAAAATGTAGAGAAAAATTTTAAAGTATTGTCTCATGGCATCACCTGTTTGATATTGAACAATTATGATTTAAAAGATTACTTTTCCTTCATAGTAACGAAGTTTTGATATTACTTAAAAAATTTTTGTTGATAGTTTCTGGGTGAAACTCCATAATGTCGTTTAAACACTCTACTAAAATAATTTGGATCGTTATAACCAATTTTAAAGTTAATTTCTTTTAAGGAATATTTATTTTCCGCTAATAAGTCAACTGCTTTTTCCATCCGGACTCTCGTTAAAAATTCGATAAAGGTTTCTCCGAGGGCTTTGCGAAATAAATGTGAAAAGTAATTGGGACTTAAATTAACGGAACTAGCAACTTCTTCTAAAGTAATTTGCTTATTATAATTAGTTAAAATGTATTTTTTCGCTTTTTCTACCGATTGTAAGGATTGATTGTATTCTTTACATTTTAAGCAGCAAACTTTTAAAAATTTTATCCAGTCTATCATTGTTTTCAGGGACTCGATAGTACTTTTCATTTGAGCAATCCCCTTGTTATGCAGTAAATGTTGAATTTGAATAAATAATCTTTCTTTATCATATCTAGAAAATCTAGATAAGGAACTTTCAAAATGATATAACGTAAGATCTTCATTTCCCATGTCGATATACTGAACAATCGTTTTGATAGTCTTGTCTTTTGATAATTTATATTTTTGAATAAATCCATAAGAACTCTTTTTTTCATTTTTCAGTTGGATACTTGCCGAATAAGCTTGTCGGTAGGATGTTGGAAATTCTTCTAAGTCATTTTGGACATTTCCAATGCCTATAAAAATATCTTTTCCTAGTTGTAGGGACAATGATTTTGCGATATTTAATTGCAATGGGCGTTTAATCGTTTCTTCCTTAGAAATGACACAAATAGTGATGCTATGGTGTGACAAATAGACAATATGATTTAAAGGAATGTGATCTGTTATCGTTTGTAAGCATATTTGTTTGATATCATTTTCCTCATGCAGACAGACAAGGAAAAATCCTGATTTAGCGTTGGGGTATAGTTGTTTATATAATTTATGAGCAGATGGATGAATAGGATATTGAAGTACCTTTGTAATGAAGTTTTCTTTTAATATGTTTTCTGTTTCAGCATGTATTTCTTTTAATTGTGCTTCACTTAAAATTTCCTTTTTGACACGTGTTAAAGCTGCTTTAATTTCTGCTTTTTTACTTGGCTTTAAAATATAGTCTTTAACTCCAAATCTCATAGCAGTTTTGGCATATTCAAATGTATCGTGGGCAGAAACTAAAATAAATTTTATGTCTGGATTAATCTTAGAAATTTTTTTGATCGCTTCCAAACCATTAATACCAGGCATCTTTATATCCATTAACATAATATTCGGTTGAATAGTTTTAGCTAGTTCAATTGCTTCTCGTCCGTTTACAGCTTCTTCTATGACCTGAATCTTAGGGATATTTTCACGAATCAACTTTTTCATTGCCTTTCTTTCTAAATGTTCATCCTCAGCAATGACAAGACGCATACAAATACCTCCTCATATTTATAACTTAATCCTAGATACCAAGTACAAAAATAAATATTTAAGCATATAGTGGGAGATACAAGTGATAAAAATAATTAATTAAATTAACTAATATTAACTAATATTAACTGAAGGTTGTTAGAGTTTACAATTATATATATTTTTTTTAAGTATAAAATCGTAAGTTTTTGATATAAATTATTCTTGTGTTATTGAATGTAACTATAAAATAGCGGATAAAAAATCATTTTCTATTCATCTATTGTAAAATGTCCTTTATAAAATTCAAGGTTTTTTACAATTTGCAAAGAATTTTTTGTGCAATATCAATTGTTAAATTTGTTAAATAATAAAAAAGTACAGATAAACGTAAAAAAGTACAGAATAAAACGATTACAAGTTACTAAAACTTATCATATCATATAAATTGTAAGCGGTAACATAATATAAAAGGGAGGAAAGATTTCATGAGAAAGCTCTTCGGTACAATCGCTTTGTTTAGTCTCATTTTTTTCTTAGCTGCCTGTGGTGGCGACGGAAATAATGAA
>DATGRX010000021.1:0-2948 GCA_035303185.1 Bacillota bacterium | reverse complement strand
TTGTGTACAATAATATGTGAGGTGCTGAACATGAATAAAAAAGATGTTGAAGATTATTTACAAGAAGGAATACATGGACGGAAAAGGCGGCCTAAAGAAGCCGAACGAGAAAAATACTTAGGCACTTTAAGGGAAAGAATCGTACTCGTTTTAACAATTGGTGAGGTAATGACAGATGCTGGAATTGAAGTGTTAGATGAAGTGATGAAAAAACACCCAGAAACGCGACTCCTTATTAATGGACAAGTGTCCCATCGGTTTTTAACGAGAGAAAAGGAAGTCGCCCAAAAACATAACATCCCTTATACGATCGTTTCAAACACTGAAGTAGAAACGAAAGTTGGAGCTGTATTAACGTATGACCACGCTGTCAATATTGAAAAAATTCATATAGAAGATTACCAAAAGGAAGAACCACAAAAGGAAAAAGAGACAAATCAGGGGGAAAATGACGGTTTTTTTACGCGGATTCGCAAATGGTTTAACAGTACATGAGGCTGTTGTTTATGCAAGCAATACAGCCTCATTTTTGGCCGTTTAAATATACATCACAAGTTTTGCCCGTGATATTTATCAATCGTAAAGCCTCGTCCTAAAATATCAGATGCATTCAGGAAGACGACAAAGGATTCTGGATCGTTTTCTTCAAGCCATTTTTTAAGTTGTACGGCTTCTTGATAACCGGTTACACTTAAAATCATCGTCCGATCCTCACCAGAATATCCCCCAATAGATTCGATCTTGGTAAACCCGCGATCAATTTCTTTATGGATAAGGTGTTTAATTTTCTTTTCATTCTTTGTAATAATCATAATTAATTTAGATGTAGATGTACGTAACTGAACGAAGTCAATTGTTTTACTGGAAATATAAATACTCATTAAAGCAAACAGAGTAATTTCTAAATTAAAGACGAATAAAGATGCAATAACTACCGCTCCATCAACAGTTAATTGAGCATAGCCACTTGAAAGGCCTGTGAATTTCTTGAGAATTTGGGCTAATGCCGCTGTTCCACCAGTCGAACCATTGCCCCGATAAACAATACCTAAACCAATCCCTAGCACGACACCACCGTAAACAGCACCTAAGAAATGATTTGTTACGCCAAAAGAAATATTTGCTGTTAGCCAAATGACAAAAGGCACCCAAAAGGTCCCGACAAGGGTTTTTCCACTAAAGTCGTTCCCAAGCACGATCCAACCGATAATAAATATTGGAATATTAAACAAAAACTGAACGAAGGCTGGACTGAAACCATATACTTCAAATAATAATGTACTTATCCCGGATAAACCACCAGCAGCTAATTTGGCTGGAAGTAAAAATAAATTATAGCCAAAACCTACTAAAGAAGCCCCAAGTAAAACGAGTCCATATTCATATAACGTCCTATACAGACGTGCTTTATGTTGTTTCATAGATGACTTCCTTTCTTTTGTTACGTTTAGTTCGTGTATTATACCAAAAGATAATTTTAACAAATATTCATGAAGGAATAAACAAAGACGAAAGATTCCTTTCCAACGGGACTTTCGATAAGCTGTCCTTCTTTATGGACAAGTTTACATTTGCTAAAATGAAGAAAGTAACCCCGAAAGTAAAAGGAGGATTTATGTGAAAATCGTATCCATTGAACCAACACCGAGTCCCCACTCGATGAAAATAAATGTAACCGAGGAACTTCCCGATGGTGAGTCTTTAAATTTTAAACATACTGATATTTTGACAGAAGCACCGGAGTATATTCAA
The DNA here is from genome assembly GCA_035303185.1 of Bacillota bacterium. Taxonomy (GTDB): domain Bacteria; phylum Bacillota; class Bacilli; order Bacillales; family Amphibacillaceae; genus CALAMD01. The sequence continues at coordinate 1,196 of DATGRX010000021.1, read as the reverse complement.
AAGTTGTTTGAAATTGATGGTATTATTAATATTTATCGAGTCGTTGATTTTATTACGATTGCTCGACAACCCCGCACACCTTGGGAGGAAATTTTACCCAAGGTTCGCCAAGTCCTCGGTTCAAAAGAAGAAGATGTTGATGAGAGTCACAAAACCACAAGTAAAAGTACAGAAGATATGGATCGAGAAATAACAATTTATGTCCAAATGTTACGGGGCATTCCGATGCAAGTGAAAGTAGAAGATGGTGAAGAAGAACGGCGCTTCGGGCTGCCAGAGAGATTTACAGATGCAGTCATGGACGCATCAGAAGCAACAGAAAATGTTATTTTTGCACGAGAATGGGTCGAACAAGACCATGTTCGTTACGGAAACATCCATGAAATTGGCAGGCAAGTTGCCGAAGAAATTACAGCAACCTATGATCAAGCCCGACTTGATGAACTCGTAAAGTTAGCCTTTAAAGAAGATGGACACGAAATTCGCGATACGATTCATAAGCAAGAAAATATTTCGATGGAAGAGTTTAATGATCCAGACTGGCGTGTAAGATATGCTGCCCTAGACCGGTTAGATCCATCGTTAGATCATATCGAAATCCTTGATAAAGCCCTTGAGGATGATAATTCTTCGGTCCGAAGACTTGCAACAGCTTATCTCGGCATGATCGAAAAACCAGAAGTACTCCCTTACCTTTATAAAGCTTTAAAGGATCGAGCAGTTAACGTCAGAAGAACAGCCGGGGATTGCTTATCAGATTTAGGTTACCGTGAAGCGATGCCTGAGATGATTAAGACCTTAAAAGATAAAAGCCAAATCGTTCGTTGGCGGGCTGCCATGTTTTTATATGAAGTCGGGGATGAGTCAGCCCTACCTGCCTTAGAAGAAGCAAAAGATGATCCAGAATATGAAGTTCGTTTACAAATTCAAATGGCGATTGATCGAATTAGAGGTGGCGAAAAAGCAAAAGGGTCTATTTGGCGCCAAATGGCTGAAGTCTTTGAAGAAGATTAACGTAAAAAAGCATTGAATTCCTGCTTCGGAACTCAATGCTTTTTTTTAGAGCCGAAAAGTAGCTCATCTTTATAGCAGTCTTTTTCGCAACATTTCGTTTGTATCGATAGCTAATAACTTAGGTGGGATGTCAAATATTGTCCTTGCTCCTTTTTCCCCTAATTGATACATTCGAAAAGTCG
>DATGRX010000020.1:0-4045 GCA_035303185.1 Bacillota bacterium | reverse complement strand
GGGGATAAAATATTATCATTCTTTTATCTGTCAACATTGCTATAATATATACTTTTATGTTAACGTAATTACCTTCGTAAATCTCTTTCGTATTTTTTCATCCAGTCGATGTTCAATATCAATAACCGTTCCAGGATAATTCGCAATTAATCGATTCAATAAATCCGTATTTTTCTCATCAAGACCTGACAATGCCTCATCGACAACTAAAATTTTTCTGCCAGAAAGCAAAGCACGGGCTACTTCAAACCTCTTTAAAATGAATATAGAATGAAACATTTTCAATAAAAAACGTTAGTAGGAAATGAAACATTCACCGCAAAGTGCTACTTCACTTACCACTAACGTTTATATTTTTCATTTGGAGTCGAAAGTATTACTTTTTTGGAAACACAGCATAGGTTCTCGACTCTAGTTCATAATTATTTTGAATATCTTCATAAGTTAACCGGACAATCTTTCCATCCTTCTTTGCTTCATCAAAATTGTATACTCGATAAATAACCGCTTGGTCTTGATAGTCTTGTAAAAAGTGCCATTCATTCACAGATAAATAAAAGGGAGTACTTAGTGGACCTTTTGTCGTTTTCACTTCGATAAACAGAGGTTCGCCTTTTTCATCTTTTCTTGATAAAATATCGTAACCTAGTCCATCCCCAAACAACTTGGAACTATGAAGAACTTCTTCAAAAACATCAAAAGACACTTGTAGAGCTTTTAAGCGATTCCTTTCCCATGACAGGGCAAATTTTTCTCCCGCATCCCCTACTAACTTTCTTTCTTTATTGATCCGGTCAAAATCCACTTTGCTAGCTACATAACTTCGTTGTCGCTGTTGTCTTTTTTCAATCTCTGTTTCATCAATTTTTTCTGGTAAACCTTCTGAACTATTAACTGGATCCTTTGCAAAAAATACAGCAGGCCTCTTTGTTTTATCGATTAAATAACCGTGCTTTTCCGCAATTCCTTGTTCATTTGCCTTGGCATGGGAAACTAAATTTCTAACCGTTTGAGAGAAACGATCATCATTTCTTCCCCGTAATGGTTCTAAATCTTTTTCACTTAAGTCTAAGGTCGAACGTAGTTTCTCCTCCAAATCAGTCGTATTAATTCTTCCCCGCTCTTCCACGATTAACTTCACATAAGGGTGTAAATCCTTTTCGCCAAAAGCCATTCTCGTCACTCTCCAAGATCGTAATTTGTAATGAGTAGATGTTCTGCATCTCGATTATTTCTATTTTTAAAACTAACAGAATACGTTTTATCAAAACTATACATATTAATTTCTTCTCCATTAATTGTTTTTTCACCAATGGGGTATAAGCTTGCAATAAGTTCAGTATTTTTAATGACTAGCATAAAATTACCTTCACATTCATGAATTAAATAATTCGCAAGGCGCTCTTGATCAAATTGATCGAATTGGTTTTTCGCATAGGTACTAAAATCTGTATCATACGGGGGATCGACAAATACAAAGTCATTTTCTTTCGGTGGGTATTTATGCATAAACTCATAAAAATCTAAGTTTTCAATCGTTGTCTTTGCCAAATGTTTATGTAGTTCTGTTGACTTAAAATACTTAATAAAACGATCAAAATTATTTTTATTATACGAAATACCACCGTAGGGCACATTAAACTCTCCGCTTTTATTGTACCGGAACATGGAGGAGTAGCACATTTGCCGGATAAAAAGATAAATGGCGGATGAAGATCCTTCACCTACACCATAGGTATCAAGGTGATTAAAGATTGTTCGCATCTGTGTATAGTATGCTGCTTTCATCGCTGATTCAATATTATCCTTTATATCTTCCTTCGGTAATTCCCCGCGTCTTTTTTCTAACGTTTTCATTCGTTTCATTTTTCTTACGATTGTTTGTTTCATTAATGATAGAAAGTCCGTTTTATCTACATGAAGATCATCCAAAAGTAATTGCTTAAAGGTTTGCTTATTTGTTGTTATAAAGTTATCCATCCGTTTTGTTAATTGTTCTTCACTTCCATCATGATAAGCATATTCTTTATAATAATTGCTTAACTTGATTTCATGTGTCTCCATTATTTCTGAAATATTTTTCCAATGATAATTAATTGTCTGTAGTGTGTTCATGAAGTTTTTATTTTTCGATTTTACATTCAAATAAAAATCGATTAGTTCATCAGATTTATCATTAACAAAGTATTCTTCTGCTTCCAACGAAAAATAAACAGCCCCACCACCAAGGAATGGCTCATAAAAGTTGTTTATTTTTGGTGGTAAAAACTCATGAATATATGGTAGTTCTCTTTCTTTTCCACCAGGATATTTCAGTAAAGGTTGTAACCGTCTTTCTTTGATGTATAAGCTCATACGTAATCTCCCTTCAACCTATCTTCATCATAACATTTAGCATATTATTTCCTAAACTTTATTCATCATTGTATATCAATCTAATCGAAAAGAAAATATATCTAAAAATTGGTAATAACAAGGTTTAAAGTATCTTTTCTTATGAATAACTCGACAATATAGAACAAAACCCCTAGAGTTAGTTTTATCCTCTAACCCTAGGGGCAAGTACCCTTTTTCATCTATATTTTAAATGATACGTTTTCCAACAAGAGCATCATCGATCATTTCATAGACAGCAAATGTTAACCTCTTTTGGAACCTCGACCTCCACGTCTTGATTCTGTATGTCTTTTCAATGTTGCTAAACGATCTTCTGAATCCCTTAGGAATCGGTTCATCTTTGCTTCAAAGGATTCCTTTCGCTCCCTCGAACCTCTCTGACGTTGATTCCTATCTTGTGCTTTCTTGATAGATAAACCTATCTTTCCGTCATTCCCAACATTAATAACTTTTACCTTTACTTCTTCTCCTACAGCTAAAAAGTCATTAATATCTTTTACATATGTGTCGGCAACTTCACTAATATGAACAAGCCCTGTTTTATTTTCAGCAATTTCAACAAAGGCTCCAAAATTAGTTATACCAGTTACCTTCCCCTTGACCTTGCTGCCTACTTCAATTGACATAAAAAAAATGCTCCTCCTTATTTTTTTAAAAAGCTTCCCTATTCATTATAGCGAAGCCTACATGATTATGTCAATAAGATGAGTCCTCATCAATGATTTTAAAAATAAGCTCGCCTTCTTTTGAGAAAAAGTAATTTGTACGAGCGATCTCTAAAACATACTCATCATTATTTAACAATTCAATTTCCTCTAAGTAATTTTGTTCATCTTTTTTCAACTTGGCAAGTTGTGCTTCAAGCTGTTCATATTCTTGCTGTTTTTCTGCAAATGTCTTTCGTTGTTTGATATGGTAAGAGCCTACAGCAACAGCAATCACAAGAACAAAAACAGACATCACAATTAACCTTCTTACCAACTGCTTTCTTCGTTTTTGTTGCCTTTTTTGATGAGCTTCATAATGTTCCATATATGCAGAATTAATTTTATGTACAGATTGCTCTTTACTGTGCATAGGATTACCTCCTCTTAAATGTTATATAATCCATTATTCTTATAAGTGTGTTCTTTATTATATCATAAATTTTATCATTTTTATATAATATTGTTAAAATCGGCTTTGGAAGCCTTTTTTGTGTCACTTTTACTAGAGTTTTTAATGTACTTCCAACTGGACGTAACATAAATAGGATTGGCGTACATACGAGACGAACGAAAAACATAACAATTTCCCATAACCCTTTGACAAGCCAACAAAACGGCTTAATCAATAGATTAAAGAAAACACGCCAACAAAAGAGAAGGATCCGTTTAAGCGATGTTATGATTCTTTGCAACAACCGTTGATAAAGGGGAGCAAATATTCCTTGGTAAATTGAAACACCTAACAAAAAAGCTATAAACAAATAAAAACGAAGCTCTCCCATATTTATAATATATAAAAGATAAAATACAATAACCGTTTGTAACATCCAAAACAAAATGACTAACAAATAATTTAAAATAATCCTTTTTTGCCACATTGGTAAAAAGTATCGAAACGTCTCATAAGCCACACCGACATAAAAGCCCGCTAGGATCATAGC
>DATGRX010000019.1:0-8017 GCA_035303185.1 Bacillota bacterium | reverse complement strand
TCACTATATTTTTCTGCCGTCGCTAAAATATGTGTCGACATGAGGACGGAACCACCTTTTTCCTTAACGTCTTCCATCATCTGTAAATACGATTGAATGGCTAACGGATCAAGACCAACAAACGGTTCATCGACAATATATAAAGGTGGGTCGATTAAAAATGCACACATGATCATCACTTTTTGTCTCATACCTTTAGAAAAATGAACCGGAAACCAGTCGATTCGTCTTTCCATATGGAACTCTTTTAACAGAGGCTCTAGTCGCTTGTTAAAGGTTTCTTCCGGAATGTCGTGAGCCATTGCCGTTAATTGTAAATGTTCATAAAGAGTTAGCTCATCATATAAAATCGGCTCTTCTGGGATATAGGCCATTTGATGCCGATAGGAAATCGGATCATCCTTATACGTATTTCCACCTAAAAAGATCTCACCTGATTTTGCTTGCATAAGACCGATAATATGTTTAATGGTCGTACTTTTCCCCGCTCCATTTAATCCGATTAAACTAACGATTTCCTTTCGTTTAATTGTAAAAGATAAATCATGGATTACATTTCTATGGGTATATCCCCCGGATAATTCCTTCACTCGTAAAAGCTCACTCAAAACTAGCGACCTCCTATACTAACATTGCTTAAATCGTATCACTATTTATGTGTATTTACCAAAACAATCGATCGTCTTCTTTGGACATTTGTAATATTGTGCTAAAATTAATATAACATAAAATGAAGAAAAATATTTAAAAGGGGTTATTCTCATGAGTGAAGATTGCATTTTTTGTAAAATTATTGACGGAGAAATTCCCTCCGCTAAAGTTTATGAAGATGATGATGTATATGCTTTTCTAGATTTAAGTCAAGTAGCCAAAGGACATACATTAGTCATACCAAAAAAACATACCCGAAATTTATATGACACACCATCAGACGTAGCGAGCAAACTATTTGCTGCCGTTCCTAAAATTGCGAACGCTATAAAAAAGGCTTATCAACCGGTAGGACTCAATTTACTAAATAATAATGAGGCAGAGGCGAATCAATCTGTTTTTCATTTGCACTTACATTTAATTCCTAAGTATGAAGTCGGTGAAGGATTCGACGTCGTTTGGGAAACCCATGAAGATAAATATAGTCCAGAGGATTTACAAAACATTGCTGAAGAAATTAGCGAGCATATCGAAGAATAAATGAAAGCAAGGATAAAATGAGCCCCTACAAAGCCAAGCTGTTGTAGAGGCTCTTTTGAAATACATCGAATTTTTTTCATCTAGAATGCAAATTACAATTGTCTCCTACGTAAATGATAAAGATAAAACATAGGTATTATTGAACAAATAAAAATTATCCCGCCAACTAAAAAACCTGACTTCCAATCCCCACTTTCCACAAGAGCTACGGTAATACTAATGATAATCGAAATTCCGATGACTACTAAAAAACCAATCATTAAGCTTCTTTTTGGTGACTTATTTTCTGGTTCGTAATTAACAGAAATATTCATAGAGAGATATCCCGAAACAATGAGAGTGATCATAAACACATACCATAAAGGATTTGACATCATTTTCTCAAATCCGCCAGTAACGAGATCGTAAATTAGTATCGTTAAAATACCTAGCGACTGAATCATAAATAGGATTCGAATATGCCTTAGATTTTTTAATTGAATTCGTTCATCTTTTATTTTTTTAAACATATTTATTCCTCTCCTTCCTCTATCCAAAATATTTCATCTAACGTTTGATCGACTGCATAACAAATCGCTAAACATAGTTTTAAACTTGGATTGTATTTTCCCTTTTCAATTAAACTAATTGTCTGTCTTGTCACACCAACTTTGAAGGCTAATTCTTGTTGGGTTAGATCTTTCATTAAACGGGCTCTTCTCACGTTGTTTCGCATCGCTTATTTCACTTCCTCTAGCTATATTGTAACATATATGTTGCATTTTTCAATATATATTTTACATTAAATGTACTATTTCAAATTAGCTTTTAACATTATCTCTTTTTATGCAAACGACCCTCCGTTTGTAAATGAACAAATAAGAAGCCTTTTCTTTTCTTCCTCCTTTTGCTATAATTAAATCATGTTTCGCAATCGACAATTAGCGTACGATTGGAAACAAATATAGCTTAGTTTAGTTGAGAAGAGGAGAGTTGAGAATGAATCTAAGAGTATTAGTATTGTTGTCTTTGTTTGTAGGGATCGGTTTTGTTTTACATTATGTAGTTCCGCCTGTTTTTCTCGGAATGAAACCAGATATGGCACTCGCCATGATGTTTCTAGGAATTATTTTATTTCCGAAACTGAATAAAGTATTACTATTATCACTACTTACAGGCATTGTATCTGCCTTAACGACTAGTTTTCCAATGGGTGAAATTATCAATTTTATCGAAAAGCCAATTACTGCCTTTATTTTCTTATCACTTTATTTACTTGTTAGAAATGTATCAAATAAACTTGTAACAGCCACTTGTCTTACAGCCATTGGAACATTGATTAGTGGATCTATTTTCTTATCCTTAGCCCTTTATATGATGCATATCGATATCGGTGTTGGATTTATTGCCATGTTTACAGCTAATGTGCTCCCTGCCATTATTTTAAATACAATTGTTGTTGGTATCATTTATCCAGTGACTTTGGGGGTTTTCAAACGTATGAATTTTTCCTTTACGGTATAAGCATGGTTCAAATTTGATGAATATTTACAATTAATTTTCGAACACTAAAGTGAAGGAGGCCAAAACATGTCAAGAGGGAAATCTTTACTGCTCGGTTTTTTAGTCGGTGGAACGGTTAGTGCTGCAGTTACTTTACTTAGTGCTCCTACCTCTGGAAAAAAACTAAGGGGACAAATAAAGGAGCAAAGTAAAGATTGGAAAGAAACGATCGATGATCTCGTTCAAAATGGCTTAAAGTTAAAAGAACAAATAACTGAAACCTCAAAAGAAGGAATTGCATTAGTCAATGAGTTAACACAAGAAATGAAAGCTTCTGTTGAAGAATGGAAAGCGACTGTTGAACCACATCAAGAGAATATTCACGAATATTTAGAGCAAATTGAGGGCAGTTTAAAAGAACTCGAAGATAAAATTAAAAATCGTTAACAAAAAGTGCCAACAAATTTGTTGGCACTTTTAAATTTGTTTTCCTTTCCAAAAAAAATAATATTTGGTAAAGTGTACATCATGACATCAAATTTGATATTTATATAGGAGTGTAACTTTGATGAGAAACCTTTTAATTACAGGAACAATCGTATTTGCTTTACTTTTAGCTGCTTGTAACTCAGATGAAGATTCTGAGTATGCCGTTAAATCTGATGTTGGTAATATAACAAAAGATGAATTTTATGAGGAACTCGTAGCTCTTGACAATGGAAACTTATTACAACAACTTATTTTAGAGATGGTTTTAAAAGATAAGTATTCAGTAGATAAAAAGGAAGTCGACGAGCAAATTGATGAGTTGAAAGAAGAATATGGCGAAAGCTTCGAAATGATTATGATGCAACAAGGATATCAAGACGAAGATGATTTCCGTGAAGCTTTACATACGAGCTTATTGTATGAGCAAGCTATTTTCGAAGGTGTAGAAATTGATGAAGAGGAAATTGAATCAACCTATGAAAGAATGAAAGAAAAAATTGAAGCCCGGCATATTTTAGTCGCGAATGAAGAGACAGCACAGGAAGTTAAGGATGAACTTGATGATGGTGCAGATTTTGAAGATTTAGTTGCTGAATATTCTATTGAACCAGGAGCAGCGGAAACTGGTGGTAATTTAGGCTTCTTTACTGCTCTTGATATGGATAAACCCTTTGAAGATGCTGCTTACGACATGGAGGTCGATGAAATTAGTGGACCTGTTGAAGGTGCAAATGGTTTCCACATTATTCACGTCCTAGATCGCCGTGATAATGAAGATTTACCTGAATTTGATGATGTTTCTGGCGAGATTGAAGATCGCCTAAAAAGAAGTAAAGTTAGTGACGAGGAAGCAAATGAAAAAATCGATCAATTACTTATTGATGCAAATTTAGACATTAAAGTACCTGGTATGCAGGACCTATTTCAGTTAGAAGAATAAATACATTGCTTAAAAAGGATGGGATTATATATTACCCCATCCTTTTTAATTTCTCATTTTTTCTTTTTCTCTCTTTTCCTTTCTAGCCTTTTCTATTCTTTCGATATAAACTTCGCCTTCTTTTTCAATGAATTGTTGTTCTAGTTCATATTCTGCTTTCATTGCACGAAAGGCCATATATCCACTAAAGAAAATAAAACCAATAACGATATACACCCATAAAGGAATGCTAGCTAACATATGAAAGCCTCCTTGATTCATCTCCCTTTATGGTATATATATGAACGAGCTATAAGAAAATGAACATTTAAAGCTAAAAGTCATATTTTGCTTCCTCTTTTTCCCGTATCCTTTGTTGTACATCAATCATCATTAATGTATCTTCCACTAAACGTTCCAGCCGAAAAATGATATCGTCATTAATAATTTCTTGACGCAAAATATTTTCTTCTTCGATGAAAACATACGTAGGAACGATGTAAGCTTTCATATAAGACAAAATTGGTTTTAGTTGCTGTTCAACGATTAAATAATGTTTAGATGAACCAGCTGTTGTTACTATACTGACAACTTTATCTCGAAAAGCATCAACCGGTAGTAAATCAAATATGTTTTTGAGTGTCCCTGGAATTGATGCTTGAAAGACTGGAGTCCCGATCACTAAAGCATTTGCTTGCATAATCGTCTCTGCAACATACTTCGTATCTCCATGATAATGGATAAAATTTCTTCCATCACTAAACTGTAAATCATAATTTGCTAAATCTAAAAACGTAACAGTGACATCTTCTTCAGTTTCTGTAAACATTTCGACTACTTTTTCCATTGCCACTTTTGTATTGGAACCGACAATTGATCCATTTAACACAACAATATTCATCTATATTTCTCCTTGCTTTTTTGTATGTTTCTTAATCGCTGGAATAATGTCATTTCCTATAATTTCGATGTTTTTCATTAATTTGTCAAAGGGAACACCACCGAAATCAATTTGCGCTAAAAATCTTTGCATACCGAATAGTTCATGTTGATAAAGTAATTTTTCAATAATTTCTTCCTTGCTTCCAACCATTAACGCATCCCGGTAATCTGTAGCTTGAGCAAACTGTTGTTTTGGATAGCCTGTGCCACGTATGGCTTTAAAACCAACATTTAAATGCGGATACATACCTTGTAATGCTTCTTTTGTCGAATCTGCTACATAAAATAAACTCGTTGTTGCAAGCGGAAACTTTTCCGGTTTATACCCATTTTGTTCTAACATCCGACGATATGCGAGAACAGACGGTTTAAAATTCATTGCTGGTCCACCTAACGTCGTTAATGTCATTGGAATACCCATATGACCTGCTTTAATCGCACTTGCTGGTGGACCACCAACTGCCCGCCAAATGGGTAAAGATTCTTCCAATGGTCTTGGGATTATTTTTGCATTATTTAATGGTGGACGAAACTTCCCTTTCCAAGTTACTCGTTCCTTTTCATTAATTTGTATAAGCAAATCTAATTTCTCCTCGAAAACTTCTTCATAATCTTGTAAATCGACACCGAATAATTCATGAGCGCCTACTCGAGAACCACGTCCTGCAATAATTTCTACCCTTCCACCGGAAATTAAATCTAGCGTTGCAAAATCTTCATAAACTCTAACTGGATCATGTACACTTAACACCGTCGAAGAGCTCGCTATTTTTATTTTTTTGGTTGCTTGAGCGATAGCAGATAGAATGACAGTATGTGCTTGAGAAATAAAATATGTTTGATGACTTTCTCCAACGCTAAATACATCAATGCCTGCTTGCTCTGCCAATTTGCTCATTTCGATTAATTGATTGATTCGTTCTTTAGCCGACAGGCGTTTTCCGTCAAGAGGATTCATAATATGATCGCCTAAAGAATACAGTCCGAACTCCATTCCTTTTGCTTCATCGATTCGATACTTTTTCATCGTTACAATTCCTCCAATGGCGTTAATGTCGCTTCAATTTCTGCACGCTTATCTTCTAAAAATGGTGGTAAATCTAATTGTTCACCTAGTGTTTCAACATTTGCATCAATAGTAAATCCGGGACCATCTGTTGCTATTTCAAACATGATTCCATTCGATTCTCTAAAGTATAAACTTTTAAAGTAGTGGCGATCGATCACTTTTGTCGCTGCAAAGCCTCTCGTTTTAATTTGTTTTTCCCAATGACGAAGTTCCTCTTCATTTTTCGCTCGGATCGCTAAATGATGGATACTTCCTCGACCCGGTCTTTCTCGCTCCCCTTCTTGATGAATGGCAATAATCTCACTAAATACGTCATCTTTTATAGATTGTAAAACAACTTCATTTTCCGTCTTGCGGACAATTGTATACTTAAAAATTTCCGTTAATGTATTTACTAATTTGTGCAATCGGCGTACTTTTATTTCAATGGGACCCATACCTAATATTTGATGTTCTTCTGGAACTGGAGAATCCCTCCAACTCTCCCAATGTGGTAAACGTTCATCTTCTGCAACTAAAAGAGCGAGATTCAACCCATCCGGATCTTCAAATAATATCGCATCTCTTCCTGCATAAGTCGTTATCTCACCGTAATTTACATCATGGGCTTCAAATCGGTTTATCCAAAAATGCAAACTTTCTTTCGATGGTATGAGTAAACTAATCCTAGTAATTGCATTTGTTCCACGATATGTCTGCCCTACTTGTGGCATTTCAAAAAATGTTAACTCAGTTCCAGGACTTCCTGTTTTATCCCCATAAAACATATGATACATCGTTGGTTCATCTTGATTCACCGTCGCTTTTACTCGACGTAACCCTAATATACGTTGATAAAAATTATTGTTCTCCTTAATATTTTTTGTAATCATCGATGTATGATGATGACCTAAAATTTGATACATCATTAGCCTCCTATTATTCCTTCACTTAACATATCAAGTGAAAACTAAAATTATTCATGTAATCTTCTTTCACTCGTCTTTTGCACTTTTGTCATTAATCGAAGTAAAGTCTTTTGTTCTTCTTCTGTTAAACTTTCATCAAAAAAAGACGTTTGAAAAGCAAGCTGTTCTTTAAATGCTCGAGATAACTTTTCTCTTCCTTTTGCCGTTAACGTTATCATCTTTGTTTTCCAATTTTGTTCTCGGTGGATAAGCCCTTCTTCTTCCAATCGACTAACCATTCGGGAAATACCACCTTGTGAGACAGTTACTTTTTCGGCTAAATCCCTTTGACTAATTGGTTCATAAACAGATACTTGATTAAGAACATCAAACTGTGCTGTCGTTAAATCAAACTGTTTTAAAAAATCATTTGATAGTAAATTACTCTGGTGAGTAAAACGTACGATTCGTAACCATATAAGCGAACCTAACGTATTTTTCCGCATTTTCTCCACCTCAATTATCACTTTACTAGTCAAGTGATGCCAGTTCAAGTTTTTCGCTTAAAAAAATCTAACTACTTATCTTGTAGTTAGATTTTTTCTTTAATCAAAGGTCGGTTTATAAAAGGCCCGATTATCCATCGCGAATATCCTCTCGGTAAACTCACCTTTTTCCGTATTTTCTAAATAGCGATTTAACATATTCAATCTTGCGTCAATCATGTCAATATAGTGTAACACTTCTGCTTCTTGAACGAGGGGTGGCTTCGGACTGCCCCATTCCGGCTTATGGTGATGGCTTAAGATTAAATGTTGTAAAATGAGTACCTCTTCTCCTTCAATATTTAATTCTTTTGCCATATCCCCTATTTCTTCAATCATAATCGGAATATGCCCTAATAATTGTCCCTTTAATGTGTATGTTGTTGTGACAAGTCCTGAAAGTTCTTTAATCTTACCAAGATCATGTAAAATAACTCCAGCATAAAGTAAATCTTTATTTAATTGAGGATATAACTCTTGAATATTTCTTGCT
>DATGRX010000018.1:0-14289 GCA_035303185.1 Bacillota bacterium | reverse complement strand
AAACATTGCAACAGGCGCATATTGAAACTCATGGTGAGTGGCATGTGACTTATGAAAATATAACCGATGACGATTTACAAACGCTTCGAGAGGATAAATATACGAGAGACATTATTTTAACGAGGGATTTAGGATATGCAGCTTTAGAAAAAAATAATAACTTATCTAAACCATACATGTTTGTCAAGCAATATAATGATACAGGTTTTATCTACATGCCGATAGAAATTATTGAAGGTCGGCAACCTGAAACAGATAAAGAGTTACTTGTTTCGGAACATATGTTTCATCAAGCAGGTATCGATTTACAAATCGGCGACATGTTAGATCTTCATTTAGGGGATCGAAAAACGTCAAATGAAGATTATCGAGATTATTTCTTAAATCAAAACTTTCCTTTATTAATGGATAATGATGAAGTGACCGAAACAGTTGAACCAGAAATGCAAAAAGAATATGAAATTGTCGGGATTATGAAACGCCCAACCTGGGAACCTTTTCGAGCACCAGGATATACAGCATTAACTGGTATGTCTGAAGAAAGCGAAATGGATGCAAGTGTGATTTGGAAAAAAGTAAATCGAAAGACGATTTCACATGCCGAAGAATTAGGTGAGACATTAAATATAGAAAGAATTTCTCTAAATAATAATTTACTTAGGTACTATGGCATTATTAATAGTGATAGTTTAAGAATATCGCTTTATGGTGTTGTTGCTATTGTGATGGGTATCATCATGATTGGCTCCATTGCCCTTATTTATAATGCCTTTGCAATTTCTGTTGCCGAACGGACCCGATATTTAGGTATGCTTTCAAGTGTTGGGGCGACAAAAGTTCAAAAGAGAAACTCTGTCTTTTTTGAAGGATTGCTCATTGGCGTTATCAGTATCCCTTTTGGTATCTTAAGTGGTATTGGTGGAATTGCCTTAACCTTTTCTGCGATTAATCCAACCTTTAAAAATATTTTTGATACACAAATCGGTTTACAAGTCAGTGTTACACCAATGACAATTATTGTTGCCGTAATCGTTACATTTTTGACGATATTGGTCTCTACCTACATCCCTGCCAAAAGAGCTTCAAAAATTTCGGCCATTGACGCCATTCAGCAAGTAGAAGACATTAAACTTACGGGCAAACAAGTAAAAACATCGAAACTTATTCGAAGCCTTTTTGGCATTGAAGCTGATTTTGGACTTAAAAATATGAAGCGGAATAAAAGGAGATATCTTGCTACTCTATTATCGCTTGTGATAAGTATTATTTTATTTTTGACAGTATCCTTTTTCGCTGAGCAAGTTCGTTTATCAACGGAATTAATAACAGATGTGAAAAATTATGATTTAATGGTAAACACCCATGGAACGCACTCGCTCATTACCAGCGACCTTAGACAATCCCTTGAAGATCAAGAAGAGGTTGATCAAATAACTGAAATTGAATATTTCTATGCTGAATCAAATTTATCAAAGGATCAAATTCATGAATCCTGGCATAGTGAAATTTACGATGACCAGGTAGACTTTTCCCTTGAGATTTATGCAATCGATGATGAGACCTTAAGAAAATATGCGAAGGAAATAGATGTAGATTATGAACAATTAATCGATGAAGATGACTTATTAGGAATTGCGATAGCTTCATCAGTGGCATCTTCAACGAAACACGGATATATTCAACCGTTACAAATCGATGAAGGTGAGGCAATATCCATATCTTATTTTGACTGGGATCGGGAAGAAAATGTGGAAATTGGTGAGGTGAAAATTGCTACCTTTACAAAGGAGACACCACTTGGTATAGATAACTCCTTTTTTGGTTCCATCAACATCATTGTCTCGCAACAAGTTTTAGAAAGGCTTATCCAAGATAAAGATATAAGTGTATACGGAGAAGTCGCCCTAACTAGTTCAGATGTGATGAAAACCCATGAATATTTGGAAGAACTTGTGAGCCAAGATGTGTATATTGATAATCCTTATTTACACAAACAAGAAGAAGAAGGGATTATTTTCATCATGAAAGTTTTCACCTATGGTTTCGTTATTTTAATTATTTTAATCTGTGTGGCTAACATTTTCAATACAATTTCAACAGGTATTGCTTTACGAAGACGAGAATACGCAATGTTAAAATCCGTCGGTATGACACCGAAAGGGTTTAATAAGATGATTCATTATGAGACGATGTTTTATGGCATCAAATCTTTATTATATGGACTTCCGATAAGTATTGGGATTATGTATTTGATTTACAAAGTGATGCATGGCTCGTTTGAGTTTCCGTTTTTGCTTCCCTGGAGTCATCTTCTAGGAACGACAATCGTTGTATTTGTAATTATTAGCATAACGATGATGTATTCCAGTGCTAAAGTAAGAAAAGAAAATATTATTGAATCCTTAAAAGAAGAGAATATATAAACAATATTTTAGCGATGTCATTTGTATGCATTGCTTCTTCGATTGACGTATCTTTATAATAAAGGTACGTCATTACTTTTGAAAGGATCTAATACAATGAGGAAAATTGGATTACTTTTGCTCGGTTTACTATTAGCAGTTATTACGGTTTCACCCTTTGCTCATGCATCCCTTGAGGATGGAACATATAATATTGATTTCGAGCTTTTTGAAGGAGAAAGTGGAGATTCTTTAGATATAGCAGAGTTTTTCGTGAAGCCAGCTGTCTTAAAAGTAGATGGTAGTGATAAGCACATTCAAATGATGCTAAAACATGCAAGTTTGTTCCAGTCTATCGATGTAGAAAACGAAGAAGTTTCTGTTGAATATGACCTAGAGGAAGAAGATATTCGTCTGATTTCGTTTCCAATCGACAAGTTTGACGATGTTCTGTTGGAAATGGACATTGAATTTCCAAGCGGTAAAACGGAAAAAAATTATCAAGTCCGAGCCACCTTTGATATAGAAGATTTTATGGAACAAGAAGAGGAAGAACAGGAACATAACGAAGCTGAAGAAAATAATATCTCTGAAGAAAGTAGTATTACTGGAAGTAGATCGGCTGAGAATAATCATGAGACAAACAATGACACACATCAAAGCAAAGCAGCATCGATTCAAGCAAAAGACACACCAACCAAGAACACCTTTGAAAATATGGTTGAAAATGGCGACTTCTCTTGGCTATGGATACCTGTTATGATTATCGGACTCTTAATGATTATTCTATTATCTTATTGGATCTATCGAGAAAAGTAGGCCCTCGTTCGATTATTTCATTATAAATAGGGGATAAAACTTGTTTGTTACGGGATCATACTTGTAACAAACAATTTCTTTTATTTCCTTATGGTAGGCACATAATGGCCCATTTTGAAATAAGATGAATTGATGTAAATAATGATTTTGCATATCAGAACGAGATACTGCTGGAAGCTTCTTCAGATTTTTCTTTTGAATTTTTACATGTTCATTCGGTTGTGTGGCATGCACATGTTGAACATTGACGTTTGGATAAAATGTATTTTCATCAACAAAGATAGCTTCTTCATTTTTCTCTGCAACTTGTTCCTGATTTGTTCCTTCTCCATAAAAGAATACAAGCAAAAGGATTGCAGCGAAGGATGCTAAAGCTGTCATAAGCGCCGGCTTTTTTCTTGTTTTCCTTTGTTTGGTTTCTCTCATTAGTTTTTCCTTCGTCACTGGAGAGGGAATATGAATATATTCTTTTTCAAGTATATGTTGCCACATAGATAATTCTTGCTGACAAGTGTGACATGTTTTTAAATGTCTTGTCGCTATGAAATGCTTATCACTAGATAAAGTCCCGAGTACATAATCAATGATTTCTTCTTCTGTTAAATGTTTTTTCATATTCACCTCTCCTTATCTAAATTTCATCCAATTCATTAAATTCTTCTGTTTCCGTAAGTTAGCTAACCCATATCTAACGAGGGATTTAACTGTTCCTAATGGTCTATCGTAGTTTTCTGCCATTTCCTTTTGGGTTAATTCCTCAAAATATGCTCCATAAATAACTTGTTGCTGATTTTCCGGGAGCTGCTTTAAAGCTTTTAAAATAAGTTCTTGTTCGATTTGCAGGAGGACAGCCATTTCTGTCTTTACTTCTGAAACGGTATCTAGTTGTTCTAACTTACGAACGAGTACAGGGCGTTTTTTCCTCAGCCGATCAATGGCTCGATTTTTGGTCATGACAGCTAAAAAGGCTTTCACAGTCCCACGTTTTTTATTATATCTTTCGGGATGTTCGTAAATGGATAAAAAGATATCATGCATAATATCTTCGGCTTCAACGTTGTCTTTAACGACTTGGTTAGCGATGTTTAGTACGAAGGATGCATGTTTTTCATAAAATTCATCAAAGGCATTTTTGGACCCTTTTGCGATCATTTTCAGTAAATGAATATCACGTCTTTTCTCATCCATCTGACGAAGCAACCTCCCTTAATTATGTTTTTATATGTTATATAGCAAATTTTTTTCAAAAAAACAAATCCAAAGCAAAAAGTTATTCGTATTTATATATGAGAACAAAATTTAGGAGGTTTTTTGGGGATGAGAAAACGAGCATTTTTCGTTGGAATCACTTTACTATTAGGGGTGATATTTTCTTCTGTACAACCAGTTTTTGCACAATCCTTTTCAATTTTCACTCCGTATACAGGAATGTCTGTAACCCCAGGGGAAGATATTTCCTATGATGTAGAAGTTATTAACGATACTTCATCTGTTCAACATACATCTTTTGAAGTGAAAAATCTTCCAAAGGACTGGGAATATACGCTTCGCGCGGGAGGAAATAACATTAGTCAACTATCTGTCCTTCCGGGTGAAGAAGAATCTGTTGATTTTGATATTACCGTTCCATTAGAAGTCGATAAAGGAGATTATAACTTTTCCCTAGAAGCAACGACACAAGATGGAGAAACATCTGTTTTACCATTTACTGTAACCGTTTCTGAAAAAGGAACATTCAAAACAGAATTTCATGTCGAGCAACCGAATATGGAAGGACATGCAGAATCAAAATTTTCTTATACCGCAGAACTTCAAAATTTCACAGCAGAGGAGCAACATTATTCATTAACTTCAAAGGAACCTGAAGGATGGACCGTTACCTTTAAGGCGGATTCTAGTTCCGTCACCTCTGTTTCTGTTGAACCAGGAGCAACAGAAGAAATTGAAATTGAAATTCAACCTGCTGAAAATGCAGTGGCTGATACGTATGAAATTCCAATAGTAGCATCTAGTGGTTCAACGACAGAGGAGGCAACCCTTGAAGCGGTTGTTACTGGGAAGTACGATTTACAATTGTCAACACCAGAAGGGAATCTCAGCTCATCTTTAACAGCAGGAAAATCAAAAACAATTAACTTAGTCGTTGAAAATACGGGTACCATCGAAGTGACGGACATAGAACTTTCTTCAACAACACCACCAGATTGGGAAGTAGAATTTGATCACGATCAAATTGATGTGTTAGAGGCAGGAGAATCGACAACTGTCCAAGCAAAAGTAACGGCACCAGGTGAGGCAATTGCTGGAGATTATGTGACAACCTTTGAAGCAAAAGCAGCTTTAGCTTCTGCTGATGCAGATTTTCGGATGTCCGTCAAAACATCTACTGTGTGGGGTTTTGTAGCTGTTTCGATTATCGTTGCAGTTATTGCCGGATTAGTTTTTGTCTTTAAAAAGTTCGGGAGGAGATAATCAATGTCAAAAGTCATTGAGTTTCATCAACTCACGAAATTATATGATGGCAATGCTGCAGTAAATGAATTGACCCTTTCGATTAATAAAGGGGAAATTTTTGGCCTCCTTGGTCCAAATGGTGCAGGTAAGACAACGACAATTTTAATGTTACTCGGACTGATAGAACCAACAGATGGATCGATTCAAGTAAAAGACATTGACCCTGTTCGACGGCCGATTGAAGTGAAAAAGCGAGTAGGTTACTTACCTGATAATTTAGGCTTTTACCAGCATATGACTGGACTTGAAAATCTTCTGTATATTGCACAGTTAAATGGTTTGCCTGAAAAAAAGGCAAAAGAAAGGGCAGAGCATCTTTTAGAAAAAGTTGGTCTGTCTGAAGCGGCAAATAAGAAGACAGGCAAGTATTCTCGAGGAATGAAACAACGCCTCGGACTCGCAGAAGTTTTAATGAAGCAACCGGAAATTATCGTTTTAGATGAGCCGACTTTAGGTATCGACCCAGAAGGAGTAAGAGAAGTACTAGCGTTTATTCGTGAATTAAATGAAGAGGAAGGAATGACGATTTTGCTTTCCTCTCATCATTTACACCAAGTCCAAGAGATTTGTGATCGGGTTGGTATTTTTGTGGATGGTGAACTGCTAGCAAAAGGCGCTGTGTCAGAACTTGCAGAACAGTTATTTTTTGAAGATGCTTATGTCATCCATATCAAAGGAAGTCCTTTAACAACGGAAACGATTCAGCAAATAAGTGATTTAGCAAAGGTTAGCCAAGTAGAAAGAGTAAATGAAGAAGAAGTAAATGTATATTGTCAGGAAAATATGACCGCTCAAATTGCTGATATTTTAGTAAAACAAAATGTACAAATCGAACAATTGCGGAAAAAAGATTATGGACTAGATGAAATTTATCATCGTTATTTCGAAGGGCGTGATGAACAATGAAACAGCCTGAAGCAACAATAGCAAATGACGAACGTTCATCAATATTTCTTGCAATCGTAAGAAAAGAATTTGCCGATTACATTCGGAGTTGGCGGATCATTATTTTATTACTTATTATTGTATTAACGTGTCTTGCGTCTTTATATACCGCTGTAACAACGATTCAAGATGTCATTGAAAGCCAAGATGAAGTTGCCAAGGCTATGGCGAGTGAGCAGCATCTTTTCTTAAAGCTATTTACTGTGTCTGACGGTGTCCTCCCTCCCTTTATTACCTTTGTCACCTTTTTAGGACCATTACTCGGAATAGCTTTAGGATTTGATACGATTAATTCGGAAAGAAACAATGGAACATTAATGCGCATGATGGCACAACCAATTCCACGAGATTATGTCATTAACGGAAAATTTGTTGCCGCTTTGCTCATTAACGTATTGTTATTTTTCTCTCTCGGATTTCTCGTTATGGCCTTTGGTATTTTAATTATCGGGATACCACCAACCTTTGAAGAGTTTATGCGAATTATCATTTATTTAGTGTTATGTATTGTCTATATTGCCTTTTGGCTCAATCTCGGAATATTATTTTCCGTACGCTTTAAACAAGCAGCAACATCAGCCTTAGCTGGAATCGCCGTGTGGATTTTCTTTGCGCTTTTTTACTCTATGATTATTAATGTTATTGCCAAAAGTTATTTAACTTCTGATGCAATAACGTCTATGGAAGAGCTACTGTCTCGTCAAGGATTTTTAGCCTTTTTGATGAGATTATCACCAAATCATCTATTTTCTGAATCGACGACGATCTTATTGACACCCCATGTGAAAACAGCTAATCCGTTCGGGATGACGATGGAAGAATCGATTGGATCAATTGTCAGCCCATTGCCACTCGATCAAAGTTTATTACTCATTTGGCCGCAACTGACCGGCATCATTGCAGCGACATTAATTTGTTTTGCGATATCTTATATATTATTTATGCGTCAAGACATTCGAACGAATTAAGCAAAAGTCCCGGGAGCATTTGTCTGCCGGGACTTTTTATTGAAATTGAATCACATGACTTTTCTCATTAAATACGACGATGTTTTGCTGTTTACTATCCTCGATTTCAGTAATTTCAACCGTATAATTTCCTTCTTCAGTTTCAATGAAATAAATGTTATACCCGATATATTTTACTTGAATAATATCACTCGTCTCGCCAAAAGCTTCTTGTCGAAGGATTTTGTCGGTTAAAATATCTTCTACACGATTTTTCGCAAACATAAAGTTCGTCAACTTAAACGGGTGAAAAAAGAGAATGGCACTTAATAAACAGATACAGATACTTATAAAAATCTTCTCTTTATTCATAAGGAGCTCCTTTCTACGCCAGATCCTT
The DNA here is from genome assembly GCA_035303185.1 of Bacillota bacterium. Taxonomy (GTDB): domain Bacteria; phylum Bacillota; class Bacilli; order Bacillales; family Amphibacillaceae; genus CALAMD01. Next base: position 6,262 of record DATGRX010000018.1, on the reverse strand, counting down.
TTGAGTGAAAAAGCGGACGGATAAAAAATAAGACAGATTAATAATGGCTAAGAGACCGATGATAGAAATGAGCACTGGTTGTTCGTTTAGCACCCTTTTGATAGGTTCAAAGGAAATATCTGCAATAGCACTAATGACACTGAACATGATACCTGAGACGATCCCGATAAAAAAAAGGGCGAAATGTAGGATAATAGCTTGGGCAATCGTTCGGGCGTAAAAGAATATTGGCAATGAAATCATGACTATTACAATGAATCCCATCGCACTTAAGGTAAACACTTGAAAGGGTAAAGGCTCTAAGTTAAACCATGGAAAAAGATTAGCAAATTTAACAATCAAAACTTGGTGCATCACATGATCAAAGATAAAAATAGCTAACAATGTAACTAGTAAAATGACGGCTATAAAAATATACCGAGCGAAAACAATTTTTTCTCGTTTAATTGGAAAACTAACAAACGTTTGGTTTGCTTGATTATGTTCATCCGTGTAAAAAAGAGAGACGTAAAACATGATGAAAATCCAAAACGTAATAAATAATGGTGAAACACTTACGTAATAACTAAAGGGAATATTTAACAAAAGAATGACGAGCATCCATCGACTTACATAAAAATCTCGTTTGATTAAACTGGTCATAGCGAAACCACCTACAAATCCTTTCTTTTAAAGACGAACGAAGATAGTGTGTAAGATACATATAAACTAAGCATTGCGATAAGAATAAGCGGAATCTGTGCTGGGATAAACAGATCCCTTAACTTTTGATGAACATCAATGGAATTAATAATGCCGAAACTTACCATCATAGTAAATAGTAAGACGATGAAACAAATTGTTCCTGCAACAATGTAAGAGCGAAAAATATAGTAGATAGGGACCGTAATCGCGATAAGTAGTGAAATAAACATGATAATAAGTGCTACGGTAAGACTGTCTAACCTTGGTGTATACAAGGCTGATTCAAAGACATGAAAAAAGCTATCGATAAGGATATGGCAAACTAAGACGAGAAGGGTGTAGCCAATCATAACAATATACCTACTCAACACAAGTCTTTTTCGGGAGACAGGCAAACTGACTAAAAATTGATCAACCCTTCGCTGAGAGTCACTATAAAACAAGTAGAATGCTAGAAAAGATACAACAAATAAATAGCAAGCTATATTTGAAGTATCAAAGGCGATCAAAAATAAGGCTAACAGGGAAATACTGACAAAGTTAATGATGTTTGCAGATAAATCTTTTTTTATAAAAGGTAATATTTTCATCTTTATCACTTCCTTGTTAAATAGTACATAATATCTTCTAGGCTTGCCCGCTCAATAACAACTGTTTCGTCAACAGTTTCAAAAATTGCCGCATCCCCTTCAAGAAGGGCTGTAAATTGATCATTTTTCTCTTCAATTCCATGAAACATTTTCCGAGTATCTTTATCTAATAAATTTTTTGGTCCTTTAATAAGATGAAATTGTTCTCGAATCTCTTCCATCGATTTTTGGAAAACGATTTTACCTTTATGGATAAAAACGATAAAATCTGCAATTCGATCTAAGTCTGTCGTAATGTGTGTCGATAAAAAGATCGTTTGATTTTCCTTCGTCATTAAGTCTTGTAAAATATTTAGGAGTTCCCTGCGAAAAACAGGATCAAGCCCAGACGTTGGTTCATCCATAATAATAAATTCTGGTTCATGGGAAAGAGCAAATAATAAAGAACATTTCATTTTCATTCCTTTGGAAAAATGTTTGATCTTTTTCTTTCTTGGAAGATCAAATTCTTGTAAGTAGCGTTCAAATAATTCATCATTCCAATCGTCATATAGTGGGGCAATGACTTTTTGCATTCGATGAATATTAAATTCTTCATACATATATAAATCATCATAAACAAAGCCAATATTTTGCCGAAGTTCATGATTTTCATGGTCTTGTCCAAATAAGTGGATCTTTCCATGATCCTTTTTGATGGTATCCATTAATAGTCCGATTGTCGTTGTCTTGCCACTACCATTCGGTCCAATAAATCCAGTAATATAACCTTTAGGAATCGTGATATTCAAATTGTATAAAACGAAGTCTTCGCGTTGTTTTGTCACATCGATAAATTCAGCAGCATTCATCTTAATCCTCCTCATAATAAATGGTTACAAGTTCAATAAAATCTTCTTTTGATAAGCCAATACGTTTACCTGTTCGAACGAGCTCTTCTAGTTCATTTTCTAGTTCTCTCATTTGCCACTCGATAAGCACATGGCGCTGTTGTCCGGCAACAAAGGTTCCCCTTCCTACCGTTGAAACGACATAGCCGGCTTGCTCTAATTCTTCATAAGCACGCTTTGTGGTAATGACACTGACATTTAAATCTTTGGCTAGCTGTCTCATCGAAGGTAGGGCGTCACCTTCAGCGAGTTCACCGGAATAAATTTGTTCTTTAATTTGATCAATAATTTGTTGAAATAAAGGTGTTTTACTTTGATTAGAAATGAATATGTTCATCTCTTGACACCGCCTTTATCAGATGAATTTCTTTAAAGTGTATATACACACTATATACAATATATACACAGAGATTTATTTTGTCAATGGAAAGTTTAAAAATGGACAAAAAAATAACGGGAAGAATAAAAATTCCCGCTGTTTATAGCAATATATTTATTAAGCCAAGGCTAATTAGCAGCAAAGGTGGTACGAAGGTGAGCTTTTGAATATACTCATTTTTTGAAAGGAGTAGACCGATTTGTAAGCCAGTAAAAAGAAACGCACCACTCATACAGGCAATTAATAAAGTCGTTAGTAGTGGGGAGTATCCGATAAAAGCAGCACCAATACCAGCACCAAAGGCATCTAATGCAAGGGCAATCCCAAGAAGAAGAGCTTCGTGAATGGAAATGACACCAGACTTATCGAGATCGGCTTTTTCCGGTGTTTGAATGACTGTTTTTAATGATTGAAAACTTTTCAGCCGATGATTTAGCTTTTTATTCGTTTTTGCTTTTTGAATGATTGTGTTTAAAAGGACAAATAGTCCGATTAAAATTAAAATAATACCACCAAAGAAAGAAGTATAATATGATGGAATAAAGTTGATGACGTAATTTCCGAGTGTCATCGAAAGAAAAACAACAATCCCAGAACAAAGGGTAATAATACTTATACCGATAAAAGGGACATGGATATTTCGCATCCCATAACTGATTCCAACACCAAACCCATCAAGACTAACAGCGATGACTAAAAATAGTAATCCCATGTAAAAAAGCATACTACCAATCCTTTAAAGTAAGTTCCTTAGACAGTATTGTATGGTGTTTGTTTATAAAAGTTTGGGCTAAAATATTGAGGTAGCGAGGAATGTATATGAATAATTTAGATGAAAAATTCCAAATTGAAACAGGAAATCGTGGCGCAAGTAAGAAAAGAGCAGATGGTGATCACCATTATGAAGCGACACCTTATCCATTTATTAATGCTTTATTTAATGAATACGAGCTTGATGAAGGGACTCATTTTGTTGATTTCGGTAGTGGAAAAGGAAGATTATTATTTTATGTTCACCATCGTTTTCACTGCAGGGTAAAGGGTGTTGAAAAGGATGAACAGCTACATAAAATTGCTCTTAAGAATAGGAAGGCCTATGTTGAACAAAGCGGAACACTAGAAAATGAAATTTTGCTTTTCAATCAAGGCGCAGAAAATTACCAGGTTCACGACGAGGATAATGTCTTTTACTTTTTCAATCCCTTTTCCTTACTTATTTTTAACGAAGTTGTGCAAAATATACTTACAACTTGGCAAAATAACCGGAGACAAATTCAACTTATTTTTTATTATCCGCGGGAAAAATATTTGAATGCATTGAAGAAGACATCCTTTACATTAGAGCGTGAGGTTTTAATACCTGGAATTTCGCGGATGAATAAAGAGGAAAGATTTTTAATATATACATTAGATGGTTAGCTTTTTAAAATAGCGTTAAATAGTGAAATGGAGAGGGATGTTAAATGTACCCTCTTCGTCTTTTTATTCTACATCTTGATTTTTCTTCATTGAGCGTTTAAGCGAAAAGAAATTAAATAGAATAAAAAATATGATAAATAGGATAGGCAAAACAATTAATTCAATCGTTTCCTCAAGTTTTGTCAGAATTCCTTTAAATAAAAGTAGGATTAAAAAGAACACAACTCCTATGACTAACGAACGTATTACTACTTTTTTTCGTTGCTCCTTATATTCCCTTTCATTAGAGACATTTGTATATTCAATGCCGGAAAGTATATAACGAACATAGGTGTATCCGTTCATGATAAAGGGTCCTAAAAGGAGTAAAAGTTCAGGGTCAAAAGGTAGATTTGCATAATATTTAAGACTCCCAATAATTAATAACATAAGTACCGTTAAAAATGTAGTTTCTGCCATAAAGTAAAGGATTCTTTGTCATTTATATTCATCTTCAGGTAGAAAGGCATTTAAAAATGACGGTATCATTTAATCATCCTCCCAAAATAAATCATCTAAAGTTTTATCAAGAGCCTTCGCAATAGCAATGCACAAGTTTAAGCTCGGATTGTATTGGCCCTTCTCAATTAGGCCGATTGTCTGTCTAGAGACTTGCACCTTTTTAGCAAGTTCGGCTTGGGTAAGTCCTTTTTTAATTCGTGTTAGTTTCATATTGCTAATCATATACTCACCTGCACATGACACATATATATTACTTCATGTTAGATATATAGTGCATAATTATAAAGAATAGATCAAATATAATTTTTATGGAATAGATATTATTTCATCAGGCGATACTACATGAAAAAAGGGTGAGTATATGTTTGTTCGGCCAATTGTATATACATATTCGTCTGAGGAAATAGCTTTGAGGAAGCATTGTTTGCAGTTCTTGCGCTTTAAGAATCAAGTTGTTTGGGAATTAGAAGCGGAAAAGGTGCTCGTCTATTTATTTTCTAACATCATACAAGTGATTGGAAGGTGGTCACCGAAAGGTTCTGCGGATGCTGTCACGGGTGTGTTAAATATCAAAATGAGTGAGAAAGATATGGAGCGGGCAAAATCTTTCGAACTAACCGCATCAGAAATTACAGGGTTATCTTGGGAAGATTGGTTTATATATCGAATAGATAAGGAGAAAAAAGATGAAATCCATTCACCTGACCATTTTGAGACAAGATCATCCTGATGCAAATCCTTATGAAGAATCCTTTATTTTAGAATACCGGCCCCATATGAATATCATTTCTGCTTTAATGGAAATCCGTAGGCAACCGATTAACCGCTATGGAAAGCGAACCTCCCCAGTGCAGTGGGAAATGAGTTGTTTAGAAGAGGTGTGTGGCATATGTTCTATGATTATTAACGGAATGCCAAGGCAGGCTTGCTCGACATTAATTGATGAGTTAGATCAACCGATTCGGATTGAACCGATGAAGACCTTTCCAGTTGTACGGGATTTAATCGTTGATCGTGAATTTATGTTTGATGCGTTAAAGCAAGTGAAGGCTTGGATTCCGATTGATGGTACATATGATATTGGACCAGGTTTGCGTATGAAAGAAAAACGAAGACAGATGGCTTATGAACTATCGAAATGTTTTACTTGTGGCATATGTTTGGAGGCTTGTCCGAATGTTAATGATAAGCATGATTTTTTAGGGCCTTTTGTTTTCCCGCAAGTTCGTTTGAAAAATGTGCATCCTACTGGAGAAATGCAAAAAACTGAGCGGCTTGAGCGATTTATGGAAAAGGGTGGATTGCAAGGCTGTGGCAATTCACAAAACTGTGTCGAAGTTTGTCCAAAAGGAATTCCGATTACAACTTCCATTGCAGCGGTGAATCGAGAAGCAACTTTACAAGCTTTTAAAAGTTTCTTCGGCTCGGATCGGGCATGATTTTGTGACGATATAACGAAGATTTATGACAATTTAAAAATCTCTACTGAAAATATTTACTTGTTTATGGGTTTTCATGTATAATTAGTAAACAAGAACATATGATAAGAATTTCGGCATTTATCTTTATGCCGTTTCATTTACACAATATCAAGGAGGTAATCAATAGATGGCTTTCGTTATATTAGATCCATGTCAAGGGGAAAAATCAGGCGAATGTGTAACAGTTTGCCCTGTCGATTGTATAGAAGAAGGAGAAGATCAATTTTACATTGATCCAGATGTTTGTATCGATTGTGGGGCATGTGTTGCCGTTTGCCCTGTTGATGCAATTGTCGAGGAGTACGATTTAACACCAGA
>DATGRX010000017.1:0-7744 GCA_035303185.1 Bacillota bacterium | reverse complement strand
AGCAATTACCGCTTATTTAGCAAAAGGTGAAACAGTTCCAAGTGCGATTCGTTTAGCAAAGGATTTTGTGACAACAGCGATCGAGCACGGCTTTTCTTATACAAACTTTGTCGGACCAACATACCATGCGGCCATGCGACTGAAAGGTGCCGCCCATCCGATCAAAGTTACAGAACATAAACGATAAGTTATCATTATGAAAGGAATGATATCATTCCTTTCTTTATATAAAGTAATTTGTGAAGTGCATCACAATACTATTAAAAGGAGTGGTTTTTTTGAGAAAAGCATTGCTTAATATCGATTACACCTATGATTTCGTAGCGGAGGATGGGAAGTTAACTTGTGGTGTTCCAGGTCAAGAGTTAGAAGATTATATCGTTTCTTTAACCGAAGAATTTATCGAAGCGGGAGAATATGTCGTTTTTCCAATTGATGCCCATGAGGAAAATGACCCTTATCATCCAGAAACGAAACTTTTCCCTCCCCACAATATTGTAGGGACATCAGGTATCAAATTGTACGGTAAACTGCAGGATGTTTATGAAAAGCATAAAGATAAGGAAAATGTATACTACTATGACAAGACGAGATATAGTGCCTTTACTGGAACTGATTTGGAATTACGCTTACGTGAGCGTAATATTAATGAAATCCACTTAGTCGGTGTTTGTACGGATATTTGTATTTTGCATACAGCTGTTGATGCTTATAATAAAGGCTTTGACATTGTCGTTCATGAAAAAGGTGTTGCAAGCTTTAATCAAGCAGGGCATGATTGGGCGCTTACTCATTTTACAGACACTCTTGGGGCAAAAGTTGTTTAATCCTTCGTGTAGTTTTTATTTAGTTGACAATCTAAATGGTTCACTATATATTGTTAGTAATTCAAAATGGAAACGATGAAGAGGAATAGTATTATTTAGTGTCTTTTCAAGAGAGGGAATGGTCGGTGGAAATTCCTAAAGATGTAAATAAGAACCTACCTCAGAGTTCACCGTCAGAAAAGCGTTATGCTCAAAGATCGGTGCGGATTATACCGTTATCTTAATGAAGTGTGTAAATGTGCATCATTTACAAACAAGGGTGGTACCACCAAACCTCGGTCCCTTTTACAGGGATTCCGAGGTTTTTTATTATATAAAGGAAGGTGTAAGACATGAGCAAGAAAGACTTTGTAGAAAAAGTAACGAATATGGAAGATGATTTCGGTCAGTGGTATACCGATGTCGTCAAGCAAGCTGAATTAGTTGATTATGGTGCTGTACGAGGAACGATGATTATTGAGCCGTATGGTTTTGCGATTTGGGAAAATATTAAAGCTGCCTTAGATAAGATGATTAAAGATACGGGACATACGAACGTCTATTTCCCGCTTTTCATCCCAGAAAGTTTACTGGAAAAGGAAAAGGATCATATTGAAGGCTTTGCACCAGAAGTAGCCTGGGTAACCCATGGTGGGGATGATGAGTTAGGAGAGCGACTCGTTGTACGACCAACATCTGAGGTTTTATTCTGTGAGTATTATTCCGATAAAATCCATTCCTACCGGGATTTACCAAAGCTTTATAATCAATGGGCAAATGTCGTTCGTTGGGAAAAGACGACTCGTCCTTTCTTAAGGTCGCTTGAATTTTTATGGCAAGAAGGACATACAGCCCATGCGACCCATGAGGAAGCGGCAGAGGAAACGGATCGAATGCTTGAAGTATACGCCGATTTATTAGAAAACTATTTAGCGATACCAGTATTAAAGGGCCGTAAAACAGAAAGTGAAAAATTTGCTGGAGCAGAGTATACATTAACGGTTGAAACGCTTATGCATGATGGTCGAGCTCTTCAAGCAGGAACGTCACATTTATTTGGGACAGGATTTGCCGAAGCCTTTGATATTAAGTATTTAGATAAAGAAGGAAAAGAACAATATGTCCATCAAACGTCTTGGGGTGTAACGACTCGCTTAATCGGGGCGTTAATTATGGTTCACGGAGATAATCGTGGGCTTGTCATTCCCCCAAAAATTGCCCCAACACAAGTAATGATTGTTCCAGTAGCTCAGCATCGCGAGGGTGTGTTAGATAAGGCTTATGATGTTAGGGAAGAAATTAGTAAGTATGCCCGAGTCGATATTGATGCAAGTGATCATATGCCAGGGTGGAAATTTAACGAAAGTGAAATGAAAGGCTACCCCGTTCGACTAGAAATTGGACCAAGGGATATTGAAAATGAGCAAGTTGTCCTCGTTCGTCGGGATACTGGGGAGAAAGAATTCGTTTCTTTTGCGGACTTGGAAAAAAGGCTACCACAGTTATTAGAAGAAATTCAGCAAAATTTATATGACCAAGCGGATGAACATCGTAAAAAAATGACCCATTCAGCAACAAATATGAAAGAGTTTCAGGAAACATTAGAAGAAAAATCAGGATATATAAAGGCTATGTGGTGTGGCTCCGAAAATTGTGAAGAAGGAATTCAAGATGAAACTGGCGCAACATCAAGATGTATTCCTTTTGAGCAAGAAAAGTTAGATAACAAGTGTGTTTATTGTGAAGAAGAAGCTGATACATTAGTATATTGGGCACGAGCTTATTAAAAGCGTTCATATCTCAAAATGAAAAACACCTCTAAAAATTAGCTATATGTCTAATATTAGAGGTGTTTTTATGTCAAAAATCTTTTTTGAATGTGTGTTGGATAAATCCGACACACTTTTTGTTTGCCAAACCATTTTAAACGGCGATTGGCAACATATTGATACATCGAGTCACGAAGGCGTTTAGGAATAATTGTGAAGAGAAAAAATACTTTCCAAAGACCATGAAGATATTTATTAATGTGTAGAACAGCACTCGATTTTGTATGAATTTTGTTATTTTCAATAAATAGTAAGCTATGTTCGTTTATGACTTTGTGTCTCCGTCTCAGTTTAACACCTAGTGAACTATTTAAAGGAGCAAAGTAAAACCTCGCATATTTATCCCGTTTAATAATAAAGTGGACAGCTTCATTACAAAATGCACAATCTCCATCAAAAAGAACGATCTTTTCCATGAGTGTATCCCTCCTTTTTCTTCTATTATACTATATATACCAACATCATACCGAATCGTTCAAATCAAATATAAATAATAGTCTAAGGATGTACAAAATGATTGAATAATGTACAACTTTAATCTAAGTACGTTCATGAAATAAGCTCTTATTCCAAATAAACTTACATTGTAAAAGTAGAATAACCATACTCCGGGCATGCATCCTTACTCCAAATAAACAAAATGGTACACTATTAACTTACCATTTATAAAAAACTAAAATGCCACCTTACTTCCTAACTTTTCGATGATCGTCATGAGGTGACTTTTCCCATTTTTCTTCTTTCTATGGTAAAGGTCCTGTCTGTTGTATCACTTTTTCATAATATATGAGAAAGAATAGGAAGGAGGGAAATTTTTTATGAAGAAAATATTTATTGATCCTGGTCATGGTGGAAGTGATTCAGGAGCTGTTGGCAATGGTTTACGGGAAAAAGACATTACATTAAAAATTGCTTTAAAAGTAAAAGCAATGTTAGCGGAAACTTACAATGGTTATTCCATCAAAATGTCCCGAACTACAGACAAAACAGTATCTCTTCATGAACGAACGAGGATGGCAAATAATTGGGGAGCACATTATTTACTATCAATCCATGTAAATGCTGGTGGAGGAACAGGCTTTGAATCCTTCATTTATAATGGAAGTTTTCGAAATAAGACGCGAACAAATGAATTACGCTCTGTTATTCATAAAAATATTATTGAAGCGACAAAGTTTGTAGACCGGGGGAAAAAGGAAGCGAACTTTCATATGTTAAGGGAATCAAACATGTCAGCCGTGCTAACAGAAAATGGTTTTATTGATCGAACTGAAGATGCTAATAAATTAAAGAATGATAACTTTTTAACCCAAATTGCTAGAGGACATGTTTTAGGTATTGCCAAGGCATTGAACTTGTCAAAAAAGTCAACTGGAAATAAGCAGAAATTTTACCGTGTTATTTCAGGTTCTTTTAAACAGAAAAAGAATGCAAAAAATCACATACGCGATTTAAAAAATAAAGGATTTGATTCGTTTATGTATCGAACAACTGTGAGTGGTGAGGAATATTTTCGCGTAGTAACAGGATCATTCCGTTCTCGAAAAAATGCTGAAAAGCAAATAAAGCAGCTAAAACAAAAAGGATATGCATCTTTTATAGACGTTTTTGTCACAAATAATTGATTTTATAAAGTAATTTGTTATATAGCTTGCTTTTCAAGAAAAGTCCTAGTAAACTTAAGTTAGCAAATGGTAGTTGAAGAGCAAGAATACTTTACGATCTCTTTATCAAGATGAGTGTAAATGTATTTCAGATTCAATGAGTTTGCACGATATTTTGTATAAGGAGGTCGTCTTATCATGAACGGTACAGTAAAATGGTTTAACGCTGAAAAAGGTTTCGGTTTCATCGAGCGCGAAGATGGCGACGATGTATTCGTACACTTTTCAGCAATCCAAGCTGAAGGATTTAAGACACTTGAAGAAGGTCAAGAAGTTCAGTTTGAAATTGTTGAAGGCGAGCGTGGACCTCAAGCAGCAAATGTTGTTGCTCTATAATAAGACACGAAAAAAGGCTTATCTCTTAATGAGATAAGCCTTTTTTATTGAAATCAGTGTTTGCGTTTTCAAGTCTTTACTCGTAAGATTTAATATAAAATAAAAAGGATGATAATATATGAAACATTTTAACAAAGATAAACGTATTATCAATAACTACAAAGAACAGGAAAAAATGATGATTCTTATATATGCACAATGGTGTGTCAATCACGGTATTGATCCGATTGAGCTTTATCACGAAGCTTATCCAGAGCAACAAACAAATGATGTTTTAGAGGAAGCTGTTAGAAGGACGGTATCGAAAGAAGAATCTGATTCAATAAGTGATGATGTGCTATTGCAAGCGTTACAAACCTTTGGGAATCATGACTTAGCCTTCGTGGTACAACAAAAAACAAATGAGTTAGAAGAATCTAAAATCGAGCAAGATTAATTTGTAAATATCACCTTTGTATTTTGCGGGGATCTCTGATATAATTACGCAAAATAACAATTTTCTAAATCATTAAACAATTTCACCTTTTTTGAAGGAGAAAGTTACATGCATTTTTCTTTGTTTCGCCATGAATGGAAAGTAATGTTTCAAAACAGGAAGAATTTGCTCTTTATTTTATTTTTCGCAATTGCTATTTTTAGTTTTGTTTTTATCATTTTACCTAATGAGGAAAAGATTGAAAGTTTTGATGTTGAAAAAGTCGATGCAGAGGTTAGGGAACTTGAATCCATGCAAAAAGCTAGGGAAAGGAGAAGACATACTGGAGGACCTTTTTCCGTTAGTTTTTATTCGCAAAAGAACTACAAAAAATTTTTACAAAAAGGTATGCTTGCATCCTTTGCTGATGAAAACTATCGACGGTTTATGAATTTACGTACATATTATTTATCGAGTATGCTTACGGGCAACATTGATATTGATGATGAAGAGATGTTTCCAGATTCTCCTTTTCCTATAAAAGATAAGGGACATTATATTAATAAGAAAATAAGGGAAAACCAAGCGATATTAGCTGCAGATATACCCGTGACTTATGAAATGATTGAAGGAAAAGCTGCCCTTCAAACAATGGTGGCAATATTTTTATCCTTTGGACCATTTCTTATTCTGTTTACGGCGATTTATTTTAGCAATGACATATTGGTTCGTGATCGGAGGCAAACGTCTACTATTCAAGGTTTACCCGTTTCCTGGTATCGGTACTTAAATACGAAATCCCTTGTTGCCTTTACCTATACAGCCATCATATTAGTTGCGCTAATCGCATTAACATTAATACTGTTATCAATCACTAATGGTTTTGGTTCTTTCAAAATGGGTGTACCCTTTGAAAAAATAGATAAAAGTAGTGGACTGTTAACTTATGATTATCAAACTATGTCTATTTTGAAGTTTTTTGCCCTTACATTTAGCTTTATACCGATTTTTATCTTTGTTTTTATCCGTCTGAATATTATCTTGAGTTTATTATTCAAGAATGAATGGATTGTACTAATTATCAGTTCATTTTTATTATTTTCAGAACAGTTTTACTATGCTCGAGATAAAAGAGAGTTGTTTTCGATTGGAATCGAACATTTCCCTCAAACCTTTTTCGAGTTTGGGAAAATTGTTACTGGTGAAAAGAATTTCCTCATTAACATGGAAACTCTCAATTATAGTAAAGGAATTCTTTTAATGATTATTTCCTTTATTGTCATTGAGTTTCTTGTTTTACTTACGATGAAAATCATAAATAAAGAACGTTTTTTTAACATTTAAAAAGGAGGTTAACAATGCTTACGTTAAAAAATATTACTGTCGCCTTTGGTGATAATGTTGTTTTAGAAGATTTAACATTGAATGCAGGGGAAGGTCAAATTATCGGGGTCGTTGCTCCAAATGGTATGGGTAAAACAACGATGTTTAATGTCATTTCTAACTATGTGAAACCAAACAAAGGGGAGGTTATCTTTTTTGGTGAAGATAAATATGGTACTGAAAAAAATGAACTAAAAATAAGACATCATTTAGCCTTTATGCCAGAACAAAGGGATTTATTTCATCAGTTAAATGGTGTCGATCATTTAAAGTTATATGCAAATATGTGGCAAAAGACGGATGAGCATGTCGAACAAGTTATCGAGGATTTAAATATGGGCTATTATGTAAAGGACAAAGTATATACCTATTCACTAGGTATGCGACAAAGACTTTGTTTTGCCATGATGCTGGCAGCAAACACCCCGATTATGCTTATGGATGAGGTTATGAATGGTCTTGATATTTCCAATGTGATTTTAATTACGGAACATTTAGAACGACTTCGTTCCGAAAACAAACTTATTTTTATCGCTTCACATTTACTTGATAATCTTGATTTGTATGCTGATCGTGTTTTGTTTTTACGAGATCGGAATATAATTCATGATAAAAAGCGGGAGGAAGAAAGTGAATTGTACTTAAAAGTACCCTTAGTTCCCGAAGAATATGAATCCTTTAAAGTTGTTCATGAGTTACCAGAAAGTCATTTATATATAGCTGATCGATTATTAGCCCTACCTTTAGAGGATATTAAAGACAATCAATATGAATGGATCGAGCGATTTATGCCTCATGCGAGCGAAAATATAACGATTGGACCTTTAGGGACCCATGAACAATATGAACGGTATTATTACGATACATTTTAGGTGGATAAAATGAAAGGTGGAGCGTTATGAAAAGATTCATCCCTTTCGTAACTCTGCTTCTTTTTATGGCTGGATGCCAACTATTAGCAAGTACAGAATTAACAGAAGAAGCGGCTAAATATGAAAAAAATCATGAAATTATCGGTGAAGAAAAAGCAGAGATTATCGGTGAGATTCATCCAGATATCTTTAAACCAGCACTTGTAACAGATAAGATTGATGAAGGAAATATCTTAGAAATAGATAACTTATCCGATCGTCCTTATCAAGTTCCTACAGGACGGTATGAAATTTATGCTGAAGGAACCGGTTACGTTTATTTATACGATGAAAACGATGATTTAGTATATCGGGAATATGTAGGGTATGGCATTGAAACGATTGAAGTTGATATTTATGAAAGTTATGATTTTCGATTTAATGCATTAGAATACGTAAG
>DATGRX010000016.1:0-2543 GCA_035303185.1 Bacillota bacterium | reverse complement strand
TTTTCATGACAATTCCTCCAAGAAGTCTTTTATGTAAGACCTGTTAAATTTCAAAAATGATTCAGTCTATCCCCTACAGTTTACTGAAAATCCAAAAGCAAGTAAATAAAAAATACAATTGTTTAGAAATTGGTAACAATTTTTGTATATTGTTTTCTAATTATATAATCTCAGATAATATTTGTTACTATCATTAATTTTTAATCTTCAATAAAAAACGAAGAGTTCTCCGTTAAGAGCTCTTCGTTAAAAATAGTGTTTCAAAAATTTTACAACTATGAATTTATTCTTCCTCATTTTCAATTAACTTGACTATATTAATTGGTGGTAAAATTAAAGGAGGTATATTTACATTTGCTGTTATTGTACTTATTAAAGACCTAATGTATGGGAATAAAATGGCAACAGCATTTACTTCAGCATATTTTTTTCTTTCAACTTCATCATCTACATTTTTTAATTCAAAAACTCCTGTTATATCAATTGTTAAAGAAAAAGGATAATTATTTTCTTCGGCATCCTCAAAGACAGAGACAGTTAGGTGAACCAACATTTTATTTTTTTCATCATCTAAAAAATCAATTTTTCTTTTAATAGAAAAATCAACTTCTACATCTTGCTCATCAAAATTATAATTTATTTTATAAACCAAATCATTTACAGTATAGTTAATAAATTTTAATTCACTTTCTAAATTATCAGTCATTACGCAACCTCTATTTCTAAACTTCCTGTATTTGGAAGTGAATCAAATGTATACCTAGTTTTCTTAAGGGAATAAGTTGACCCTTGTTTTAGCTTCCAAAAATTTACCTTATCACTTAATTCCATTCCCATACTTTTGCTAGGTCGAATTTCATTAAAACCTGCCTTCATTAGATTCTCTTCTAATTCCTCTTCCGTAATATGCTGAAAATGCTCATCAATGTCTCTTAACTTTTTCTCTATATCCATACAAATCATTCCTCCCTTTGAAAGTTTTTATTTTTGGTAATAGCCAAACTTTCTTATCTTACTATATGATTCTTCTTTGGAAATATTTTCTTCAAAATAGTAATCTTTTAGTAATAAGTTGAACTGATCATAACGTTCACTGAAATCATATTTTTCAATAGTTTGAACAACATTATTATTTCTTATGCATACCTGTTCTTGTGGCATAAATCCAAGACGAGTTTTATGTTGTATATGTTTATACCGACCTCTGTTCACAGTAAATAAAGCTCGTACTACATCAAACTTTTCTTCGTATCCTGGCAGTTCGTTGAACATATAGTTTATAACAGTTCCTTCGGCAATTCCTTCAATACTTTTTTTAGCTTCAAGATAACTATACACACGATCATAAAGAATTTTATGTTCCGCTTTCATTAGATCAAAAATTCTATCTTCAGGAACAGTTACATCAACTTGTAAAATAGAATAATATTGTAATAATTCTTTCTTATCTGAAGGAAATCTATGATGACACTCTTCAAACATATCTCTAATCCATTTAAAGGCATAAAAGTCTTCTTCAAATAAGTAAGCCCCATCACCCAACCAATGATGTTTGCCGCGTGAAAACAACATTTTTTGAGTTTTTAACATTTCATGGCTTCTTTTTTTATTTGCACCATGGAATAAAGCTTTTATGTACATTTCTCCCCCTTAAATCGAGTTCCATTTGTTCATTATGTTTTTTTAAAATTATGATTCCTTGCGAAGTTTTATTTATCTTTATTATAATACTAAAATAATAATATTTTCAACTGACTTATTGAATTTTTCCCTTTACTGTCCGTCACCAAATGACACTATACCTTATTCTACTCATAGTATTTTTGTATGCATTCATATGCATTTTCGATATTTTTAAATAAGTGTACATATTTTCAATATGTGCTTTAACCTCTTCGTCATTTCTTCCTTCTTCACTTAACAAATACTCCTCATATCTTATCTCATCAAGCATATCTAGTTTATGTACTACTAATTCAAACGTTTCTAAAAACATGAAACTGTTGTCCAAAAAGGTCACTAAGGGATTATAAATTTCAGTTGTAGCCACTTTTAAAATGTCAGAAGTTTTTATTTTGTTTAGATGATTTCTTAAGTCTCTTCATAAAATGTTTATATCACTTTTATAAACAGTCGTCCCTTCTAACAACATTCTACAATGAACAGGAATTTTTTCAAATGAACATTTATAACTCATGTATTTCTTTTTACTCTTTTCCTTAAACTTTCTTTCTTCGATTGCTTTTTGCGATTTATATTTATAAACACTAACAAATACTGATATAAAAGTAAGAACTGCAATTACCACATTCAGTTTATTCTCAAACGTTAACGTTCTCCAAAATTCCTTTAATGTTTTAATATTCACTATAAATAAAATATCCATTAAATCTATCCCATTCTAGCAAAATACCAAAGTAATATTATATTACCTATAAAAAAGAACCCTAGCAAATTTGCTAGAGTTCTCTTTTTTGTTATTATCGTAATAGCTGAAGTACACCTTGTGGGACTTGGTTTGCCTGAGCTAACATAGCTTGTGC
>DATGRX010000015.1:0-4249 GCA_035303185.1 Bacillota bacterium | reverse complement strand
TTTCATATTCGCACCTCGCGTACTTCACGTTTTCATTCGTTACAATTTTGTTAGGTATAATAAATTATTCCAGTAATTAATATGTGTTTGTTCCGATCTCTCTTCTTATTTATTTTGCTCATTTATCTGTATAAGTTCTTTATGACAAGATAAACTTTAGGAGACACTCTTCTTGACAGGTTGTGAACCGCCTATTCCTTAATAATTCCTTCGAGCTGTCCATAAATCAGTGTACTCATATGATCAAGGTCAAAAGGATTGTCTTCTAAAAATTGACGGGCTTCTTCCCCTGTCATATCCGGTTGTTCTGTATATTTGTCATACAGTTCAGCAAATACACTTCCTAGCGGTGTTAAGAAGTAGTATGGGTTGAATAACCGTTTCCTGTCACATGGGTGACAACCTCTTGATTTCTCGTCGTTACTGGATATTCCTCAGCAAATTCTTCTAAATATTGGTCGAGCTTCTCGAATTCTTCTGGGTAGGCCATAACATACAGGCCACCTTTAATACCATTTTCTACGCGGACTTCAATCGTTGTGAACTGGTCATATTTAACTTGCTGCTTTTCTACATCGACAGGAATGACCACAATACTATTAAAGTATGGTTCACCCTTTGCTTCAACAAAAGCTGAGGCCCCGTCTTTCGTTCCAACAATATTATGGATCGTAACTTCAACATGGAAGTTTTCTCCTTTATATTCTTGAACGTGTACGTAAAAGGCGTCTTCATAATTTTGTCCTGGATTTGTTTCATTGTTTTCATTTTCGTTATGTTTATTGTCATCGTTTGTTGTTTTTCCCATAATGTTGCATCCACCTAGCACAAGGACAAGAATTATTATATTAATGAACCCCAAATATCTCACGCTCTCACTCCTTCATCTGCGCGAGGTATTCTAAGTAGTTATGAGTGATTATAGTTTTAAACTCACCATTTGTAAATAGTTATTTTATAGGAATTTTATTAGAATACATAGCCTAAAGTATCTAATGCAAAGTATTGAATAGTAAGAAAAAACTTATTAATACCTTTTATATCCATTTATATCCATTTTATTACAATCTTTCTTTTATAATTTCTTCAATATGTCCGGATTCAGAGAAAACAAAAAAAGTACCTGCAGCTTTTATTCAGTAATTAGACATGAGGAGTTAATGATATTCATATAAAAATCGAGATTATTAATGAAATTAGTTAAAATGTTGTTGAGACACTGGATTGCTCTGTCGCTTCTTCATAAGTATTGAAAGAGTTGTTTACACGTATAAGATAAGCCTTTCTCTTTACTAATATTATATTATTAAAAATCTATCTTTTTGACATTTTCCCTTCGTAGCGTAAACTATTATTTGAGAGAATGTTAATAGAGAAAGGAGTTTTGTCAATGGAATGGAGAGAAATTACAGAAATTGAAGAGTGGGACGAGATCTTTGAAAAGTCTACAGAAAAAGATCAAGTCATTTTAAAACATAGTACAACTTGTCCAGTTAGTTTTAATGCGTTAGATGAATATAACGATTATTTAGCTGAAGACCCTCGTAAAGATATTGATTATACATTAGTGAAAGTGCGGGAATCCCGTCCAGTGTCAAATAAAATTGAAAAGGATCTTGATTTAAAACATGAGTCTCCACAAATTATTTGTGTCAAGGATAAAAAGCCATATTGGTCAGCCACACATTGGGCAGTGACAAAGGCGCATATGAAAGCTGTGTTGGATTAAAAAAATCCCTAGGGACGCATCATTGCGTATACCCTAGGGTTATTCTTTATCCTTTGTTTGTTCGTTGAATAAGTTCTACTCGATTACCGAATGGATCGCGAAATTCAAATCTCACATAACCAGGAATTTTGACTCCTTCAAACGTTTCAATACCTTCTTTTTCCAATACTTTCTTCCAATAAGTTAAATCTGTAACTTCATAGGCCAAGTGCGCCTTCGTTTGCAAGCGATCAAAGTCATCCTCAACGCCAACATGGATTTCGGCGTTTCCTGCTTTCATCCAAAATCCACCACGCGCTTTTAATGAGTCTGGCTTTTCAATTTCCTGAAGCCCTAATACATCCAAATAAAACTGTCTACCCTTATTTTCGGTTCCTTTTGGGATCGTAATTTGGGCGTGATGTAAGCCTAAAACCACTTCACAACAACTCCTTTACATGCTCCTCTATCTTCTCTGGCTTTGTCGTTGGGGCAAATCGTTCAACGACCTTTCCATCCCGGTCCACGAGAAATTTTGTAAAATTCCATTTAATTTTACCGGAAAATACCCCCTTTGCTTCGCTTGTTAAATATTGATAAAGTGGGTGGGCGTCTTCACCATTCACATCAATCTTTTCAAAGAGTGGGAAATTAACGCCATATTCCATTGAGCATGTTTCGGCGACTTCTTCGTTTGTGCCGGGTTCTTGATTTCCGAACTGATTACACGGAAAGCCTAGGACTGAGAAACCTTCATCCTGATAGGTTTGATGAAGTTTTTCTAAACCTTCGAGCTGTGGGGTAAACCCACATTGTGTTGCTGTATTGACAATTAATAACACATTTCCTTCATAATCTGCTAAGGGCTTGTCCTCTCCGGTTATTAACTTAGCGGAAAACTGATGAACTGACATCATTAGCCTCCTTTACATTTAGAGATTTAATTGATTCATATACAACTGAACATCTTCTTCTGTAATTAAAAGTAACTCTTCATCAGATACATCTTCTTGAGTAAATAATCGATTGGATAAAATTCCAATCAGTTCTTCGACCATATTTCGGATGTATCTTCCATTACCTTCTACGTTAACACAATGTTTTTGGATAAAAAACCATAAGGCTTTCGTGCCTGCTTCACTTAATTCAAATCCTTTTTCCTTAATAATTGTTAAGGCGATGTCATACAGTTCTTCCGTTGTGTAATCTTCAAAATGGATATATCTCGTAAATCGTGAGCGTAATCCTTCATTTGTTTGGAGTAGAACTTCCATATCTTGCTCATAGCCGGCTAAAATGACGGCGGTTGAATCCCGGTGATTTTCCATTAGCGTAAGTAAAGTGTCAATCGCTTCCCGGCCAAAGCCTTGATTATCCTCGGCTAAAGCGTACGCTTCATCGATAAATAGGACACCACCTAATGCTCGGCGGAACACTTTTTCTGTCTTTATGGCTGTTTGGCCAACATAACCAGCCACTAAATCTGCCCTTGACACTTCGACTAAATGGCCCTTTTTCAGGACGTTAATACTTTTGAGTAACTCGGCGATAACGCGAGCCATTGTCGTTTTTCCGGTTCCTGGATTTCCTGTAAAGACAAAATGTAAGGATTGTTCATAGGTGAACGCTGGATTTAACTCTCGTCGTCGCTGATTCATTAATTCTTGTTTGTGCAAGGTGCGAAGAATGTCTTTTACTTCGTCTAAGCCAACAATTTGCTCAAGTGCTTCTTCTAGATCAAAGGGTGCTTCATCTTCTAGGCCAAAGTCTTCTAATGTTAAAATGTCGTGTTCACTTTCGGGTAGTTCGTTTTCGATAATTCGTGCGGCATGTTTTGTAATCGCACTTTCGACGACATTTCTAGCAAGCCTTCCATTTCCACTGTCGGTTCGTCCTTTAATTTGATGTTGATCAAAGTACTCTGGAAGTCTTTGTTTCACTTGGCTATCAATTGCATATCCTTGATTGCTTGCGATAAGTTCAGCAATTTCAACTAATTGTTCACTCGTATAATCACTGAAAAAGAACGTCTGAGAGATTCTCGATTGAAGCCCTGGATTTGATTCTAAAAAGGTGTCCATTTCTTCTGGATATCCGGCAAAAATAACGACAAATTCGCCTTGATGATCTTCCATTGCTTTTACAATCGTATCTATGGCTTCTTGACCAAAGTCATTACTACTTGCCCCGCTTCGAGATAAAGCATAAGCTTCATCGATAAAAAGAACGCCGCCTAAGGCTGCTTCAATTTTATTCATCGTTTTCACAGCGGTATGGCCGATATATTGTCCGACAAGGCCGGATCGATCGACTTCAACTAAATGGCCTTCGGATAAGTAGCCTACTTCTTTTAAATATTCGGCAATTAAACGGGCGATTGTCGTTTTTCCTGTCCCTGGGTTACCTTTAAACAGTAAATGTAAGCCGATTAAGTCTGAGGAAATGCCTCGTTCTTCCCGTTGTTTCTGATGTTCGATGTAAAATTTTAGTTCGTTTAAAGATTCTTTTACTTCATCTAAACCGATTAAAGCATTAATTTCC
>DATGRX010000014.1:0-11775 GCA_035303185.1 Bacillota bacterium | reverse complement strand
CCTGGTGGTTCGAAGCGGGATGAGGATTCGATAAAAGTGTGTGATGAATATAATATAGCGATGGTGTTTACGAATGTCCGTCACTTTAAACATTAAGGAGTGGGATAAATAGCGATGAAAGTTTTAGTCGTTGGCCGTGGTGGTAGAGAACATAGTTTAATGACTCATTTAGCGGAAAGTGAGCAGGTTTCGGAACTTTTCGCAGCACCTGGAAATGGTGGAATCGCAAAACTAGGTACGTGTGTTGATATTGATGAGATAGATATCGACGGGTTAGTGCAATTTGTTAAAAAAAAGAAAATTGACTTTACGGTGGTTGGACCGGAAGCACCGTTAAATGCTGGGATTGCGAATCGGTTTATAGAAGAAGATTTGCCTATTTTTGCTCCGACGAAGGAAGCTGCTTTACTTGAAGGAAGTAAACAGTTTGCGAAGGATTTTATGAAGCGGCATAATATCCCAACGGCAGCCTATGAAACGTTTACGGATGCAGAAGAAGCGAAGACATATATTCGAAAACAGGGTGCGCCGATAGTCATTAAAGCAGACGGGTTAGCGGAAGGAAAAGGGGTTATTGTTGCTATGACTGAACAAGAGGCCCTTGAAGCCGTAGATATGATGTTAGTTGATCGTGAATTTGCTTCCGCTGGTGAGAAAATTGTTGTTGAAGAGTTTTTAGAAGGAGAAGAATATTCATTAATGGCTTTTGTTCATGGTCGTTCTGTCTATCCAATGATCGCTGCCCGAGATTATAAGCGTGCTTATGATGATGATGAAGGACCAAATACTGGGGGTATGGGTTCCTTTGCTCCGGTGCCTGATGTAACTGAAGACTATTATCAATTTTCCGTTAAAAACATTTTACAAGTTGTTGCAGACAAACTAGTTGACGAAGGTCGTTCGTTTACGGGCATTTTATATGCTGGACTTATGTTAACGGAAGGTGGACCGAAAGTCATTGAATTTAACACACGTTTTGGTGATCCAGAAACTCAAGTTGTATTGCCTTTATTAGAAAATGATTTGTTTCAAGTGTTAACGGACGTTCTAGCTGGAAGAGATCCGAAACTTAAGTGGAAAGATGCGGCATGTGTAGGTGTTGTTGTCGCATCAAGAGGTTATCCTGGGTCTTATGAAAAGGGTAAACGTATTCCAGACATTAAAACGAGGAATAATTCGTTTGTTGTTGAAGCAGGGACAGTTTATGAAGGAAATACTCAACTCTCAAATGGTGGACGAGTTTTGTTAGTCGGAGCAGTATCAGATTCAATTACTCAAGCGGCAAAAGATGCTTATGCTTGTTTGGCTCATTTTTCAATAAATGAAAATTTCTTTTTCCGAACGGACATTGGTAAAGGTTTTGAATGAAAAAAGGGCTTAGTTGTAGCTAAGCTCTTTTTTATGGAAAAAATCTATCATCATACAAAAAATCGTTTTTAAAAAATATTTCGTTCAACGATCCTAACATATAGTATTGAATTACTAGTTAAGTGTAAGGAATGTAGTGCTAATCCTCACGATATACTCCAAATTCTGTTTAGAGCATAAGGATTAGGTGACTAATCTTCATAAGTAAAAACGGAAAATGTTCTTAACATTGCGGGTAATGATGTTTCACATATGTAAATATTTTTTCATGTTTCGTTTCCCTTTCATATATACTATGGTAAAATGAAATGTGGTTTTATTTATATAAAATACAAGTAAGCGCTTACGGAAAAGTGTGTAATTTTTTCTAAAAAAGGTGGATTGTATGAAAAAAAGAAATGTAGTAACTATTTTTCTCATTTTTTTCTTGCTCATTGGAATAGCTGGCTGCAAGAAAAAAGAAGTCGAAGATAATGAAAATGAAAAAAATAATCAAACAATGAACGAAACAAATGATGATGAAAATGAAGATGTTTCAGAAAAGGAAAAGACTTATGATCATGTATACCCATTAACAGGAATTGAGACAAATGATGATATCGATCATCGAGTGATAGGTGTGATGATTAATAACCACCCCGCCGCGAGGCCCCAGTCAGGTCTTTCAAAAGCAGATATAGTTTTTGAAATATTAGCAGAAGGTTCAACGACGAGATTCTTAGCTCTTTTTCATAGTGAACTTCCAGACGTTGTAGGTCCGGTCAGAAGTGCTCGAGAATATTATTTTGAACTAGCAAAAGATTACAATGCGGTCTATGTCTATCATGGTGCAGCCGATCATATCAACGACATGATTATCACTCGAG
Source organism: Bacillota bacterium (assembly GCA_035303185.1). Classification (GTDB taxonomy): domain Bacteria; phylum Bacillota; class Bacilli; order Bacillales; family Amphibacillaceae; genus CALAMD01. The sequence goes on along the minus strand of DATGRX010000014.1, from coordinate 9,541 downwards.
GGATCGAACATTTAAATGGTTCTCAACACGATAATGATCAAAAGTTATTTAAAAGAGAATCCTTTCGAAAAGCGCCACACAATTCTTATTTGTTAATGGATAATGTGTATGATTTTGCTTCCCAAAAAGGCTATGATATCACTGATCGCATTGAACCCTTTGAATTTCTTGATGAAGATGAAAAATTACCAGAGGATAAAACGGGAACATATGCAAAGATCGGTTATATCGCAGATCAACCCCATCATACAGTGGAATATAAATATAATGAACAGAACGGTTCCTATAACAGAATCTCAGATGGTGAGCAGGCAAAAGAGCTCTCTGACGAAAGCCCTGTGCAAGCTCACAATGTTTTTATTATTGAAACAAGTCACCAAGTTATTGATGAAGAGGGCCGGAGAGCGATAGATTTAAAGTCTAATGGTCAAGGTATTTTGCTACAAAATGGACATAGACAAGATGTGACATGGAAAAATCGAGATGGAGTGATCGTTCCTGTTAAGGAAGGGGAAATTATACCTTTTATACCTGGGAAGACATGGGTAAATGTCGTTCCATCCATTGCTGAATCAGTAGAAGTCATAGGCGAGTAGGAAAGATAGGGGGGAGTATAATATGTATATCAGTAAAGTATCTGAAGAACAATTAAATAGTTTGTATGATGCTATATTATCGTTAGAAACCCAAGAAGAATGCGCTAAATTTCTCAAAGATTTAACGACAGTGCATGAACTAGAAGTCCTAAGTCAACGGCTTGAAGTAGCGAGATTGTTAGAAGAAGGCCATACGTATAAAAGTATTGAAGAAAAAACTCAAGCATCTACGGCAACCATCTCACGGGTAAAAAGAACGCTTGAAAACGGTGATAATGGATATAAATTGGCTTTAAAGAGAACAAGTTCTCTTAAAGTGTAAGACTGTAAACTGATTCTCAAGAATATTTGAGAATCAGTTTTTTTGTGTGCGTGATTTTATTCAATCAAGAGCAAACTTTTGATATAATAAATTAACGTGTTGGTATGGAGGATATTTTATGAAACGGTGGAAACATATTTTTAAACTTGACCCAGCAAAAAATATATCCGATGAAAACCTTAAACAACTATGTCACTCGGGCACAGATGCGATTATTATCGGTGGAACAGATAATGTTACATATGAAAATGTTTATGAACTTTTTACTAGAGTAAGACGATATCATCTTCCAACAATTTTAGAAGTATCTACTTTTACATCCATCGTTCCGGGTTTTGATTCCTATTTTATCCCGATGGTCATGAATAGTACGGAAAAAAAGTGGATGATGGATATTCAACATAAAGCATTAAAACAGTTAAAACCTTTCATCGAAAACATTGAAATTTATTATGAAGGGTATTGTATATTGAACGAATATTCAAAGGCGTTTCAAAAAACGAGATGCAAACTTCCAACGAAAGAAGACATTTTAATCTATGCTTATATGGCAGAACATGTATTTTCTTTTCCATTTTTCTATGTAGAATATAGTGGAACCTACGGTGATCCACAACTCGTCAAAAAAGTGAAACAAGAATTAGTAGACACACGACTTATTTATGGTGGTGGTATTACAACGAAAGAACAAGCAAGGGAAATGAAACAACATGCCGATATTATTGTTGTAGGTAATAGTATTTATACAGACTTTCCCCTTGCTTTAGAAACTGTACATATTGATTAGTAAAATACAAAAAGGTGGTATGATTTGTGAGCCAACAGACGGATCACTTACTTAAAAATTTAAATAAACAACAACAAAAAGCTGTTAAACATACGGAAGGACCTCTGCTAATTATGGCTGGAGCAGGAAGTGGAAAAACTCGGGTTCTTACCCATCGTATCGCTTATTTGATTCATGAAAAAGGAGTCCCACCTTACAATATTTTAGCGATTACATTTACGAATAAAGCAGCTCGTGAAATGAAAGAAAGGGTTGAGGAATTAGTTGGAACTGCTGGTGAATCGATGTGGGTATCAACTTTTCACGCTATGTGTGTACGAATATTAAGGCGTAACATTGATCAAATAGGATATGATTCAAACTTTACAATTTTAGATACATCAGATCAATTAACGGCCATTCGCCAAGTGTTACGAAATTTAAATATTGATACGAAACAGTTTGATCCAAGGACAGTATTAAATCGAATAAGTGCAGCAAAAAATGAGCTTATTACACCGGAAAAATTTGCCGAAGAAGCAAGCAGTTACCGAGAAGAAATATATGCTGATATTTATCAAGCTTATCAAAAACTCATTCGAAGTAACCATTCCTTAGACTTCGATGATCTCATTATGCAAACCGTACATTTATTTGAACGGGTGCCTGAGGTATTATCCTATTATCAACGAAGATTTCAATATATCCATGTTGATGAATACCAAGATACGAACTATGCACAATACGTATTAGTCCATCAACTATCGAAACGGTATGAAAACATTTGTGTCGTTGGAGATTCGGACCAATCGATTTATCGCTGGCGTGGGGCGAACATAGAAAACATTTTAAACTTTGAAAAAGATTACGTGCAAACAAAAGTCATTATGCTTGAACAAAACTATCGATCAACGAAAACGATTTTAAAAGCTGCTAATGAAGTGATTCAAAACAATCCAAACCGTAAACCGAAAAACTTATGGACAGATAATAAAGAAGGGGACAAGATTCAATATCACCAAGCTTTTGATGAGCGGGCAGAAGCAAGATATGTTTTGCAAATTATCCGTGAATTAATTGATGAAAAAGGGTATAGTCCGAATGATATAGCTATTCTTTACCGAACGAATGCTCAGTCGCGAGTGATGGAAGAGGAAATTATGAAGTCCACCTTTGATTATCAAATTATTGGTGGGTTGAAGTTCTATGAGCGAAAAGAAATTAAAGATATCATTGCTTATTTACGACTAGTTGCTAACCCAAATGATGATTTAAGTTTTCAACGGGTTGTCAATGAGCCAAAACGAGGTATTGGTCAAACGACAATGGAACGATTAGAAGCTTATGCTTCAGCTGAGGATATTACTTTATATGAAGCGGTGCAAGAAGTTGACTTTGCTGGAGTCACACCAAGAGCAGCAAATGCCCTTGCAAAATTCAATGAACTTATTGAAACCTTCCGTAAACAAGAAGAGTTTTTAACAATAACTGATTTAACTGAAGAAATATTAAAGCGAACGGGTTATCGCGATGCACTTATTAAGGAAAATACATTAGAAGCCCAAAGTCGGCTAGAAAACATTGATGAGTTTTTAACAGTTACAAACCACTTTGATCAAACGATGGAGGAAAATGAAGATGCTACATTAATCGACTTTTTAACCGATTTAGCGCTAGTAGCTGATATAGATGAGTTAGATGAAGAGGATATCGAGCAAAGAGAACTTTTAACATTAATGACATTACATTCAGCAAAAGGATTAGAGTTTCCTGTCGTCTTTTTAATTGGTATGGAAGAAGGAATTTTTCCCCATTCACGCTCCATCGATGATCCCGAAGAATTAGAGGAGGAACGTCGATTAGCCTATGTAGGGATTACCCGGGCTGAACAAAAGCTATATATGACCCATGCGATAAGACGACAAATGTACGGGAGAATGATGAACAATCCCCGGAGCCGATTTATCGATGAATTACCAGTAGATTTAATTGATGGAATGATGATAAAAGGGGAAAGGGATCATATATCCTTTCCTTTTGAACGAACAATGATTCAAAACAAAAATGAACACCGGAGTGTACGTCGACCAAGGCGATTAAGAAAACAAACATCCGGAGCAGAGAAAACAACTTGGACCCCTGGTGAAAAAGTAGTCCATAAAAAATGGGGAACAGGAACAATTGTAAGTACAACCGGTTCTGGTGAAGATATGGAGCTACAAATTGCTTTTCCAAACCCAACAGGGATCAAACATTTATTAGCAAAATTCGCTCCGATTAAGAAAAAGTCAGGAGGTGCATAACATTGACAACATCTGTTCAAGAAAGAATAAAGAAATTAGTAGAACTATTAAATAAATATGGCCATGAATATTATGTTCTCGATGAACCGACAGTTTCTGATGCTCATTATGACAAACTTTACGAGGAATTAGTTTCTTTAGAAGAAAAGTATCCAGCATACAAACTAGAGCATTCACCGACGCAACGTGTTGGTGGTGAACCTTTAGATGCTTTTGAAAAATATGAGCACCAAGTTCCGATGCTAAGTTTAGGCAATGCCTTTAATGAAGAAGATTTGCGACAGTTTGATCGCCGTGTTAAAGAGCGTATCGGTGACGATGTTAATTATGTTTGTGAACTTAAAATTGATGGACTAGCGATTTCTCTGACGTATGAAAACGGTCATCTCATTCGTGGGGCTACTCGAGGAGACGGGACAATTGGTGAAGATATTACGGAAAACTTAAAAACGATTCGAAGTATTCCATTAACGATTGAAGAGCAAGGCTTTATCGAAGTTCGCGGGGAGGCCTTTATGCCGAAACAATCCTTTATCGCTTTAAATGAAGCTCGCGAGAAACGAGATGAAGCCCCTTTTGCTAATCCGAGAAATGCTGCAGCAGGCTCCCTTCGCCAGCTTGATCCAAAAATAGCAGCAAGCCGAAACTTAGATGTTTATTTATTTAGTTATGGAGCTTGGGAAGGAAAAGAGATTAACACCCATAGTGGGCGACTGGAATATCTGCAATCAATTGGTTTTAAAGTAAACCATGAATGGAAGATGTGTTCTACGATTGAAGAGGTCATTGAATTTATTGAACATTGGTTACTAGAGCGACCAAACTTACATTATGAAATTGACGGAATCGTTGTTAAAGTAGATGACCTTGATGCACAGGAAGAACTCGGCTACACGGCGAATAGCCCGCGATGGGCAATTGCTTATAAGTTTCCTGAGGAAGAGGCAGTTACTAAATTAAACGATATTGAACTAAGCGTTGGACGTACAGGAGTGGTCACGCCAACAGCGATCTTAGAACCAGTCGTTGTAGATGGTTCAACAGTTAGTCGTGCTTCCCTTCACAATGCGGATTTAATTGCAGAGTTAGACGTAAGAATTGGTGATACAGTTGTTTTGAAAAAGGCTGGAGATATTATTCCAAAAGTCGTTCGAGTCATTACAGAAAAACGAACAGGGGATGAAAAGCCTTATAAAATGCCAACAAAATGTCCGGCATGTGATAATGAGCTCGTTCATATTGAAGATGAAGTTGCTTTACGTTGTATTAATCCAGCATGTCCTGCTCAATTAATTGAGGGGTTAATTCATTTTGTCTCACGAAATGCAATGAATATTGAGGGTCTAGGTGAGCGTATCATTCATCAGTTATATGAAGCAGATCTAGTCGAGTCAGTTGCCGATTTATACCGGCTTGAAAGGGAAAAGCTTTTACAATTAGAGCGCATGGGAGAAAAATCAGTTCATAATTTACTTACATCTATTGATGCATCCCGAGACAATTCCTTAGAAAGACTCTTATTTGGTTTTGGTATTCGCCATATTGGAGCAAAAGCTGCTCGAACGTTAGCGATGCATTTTCAAACGATTGATGCCTTACTTGAAGCAAGTTATGAAGATATAGTAGCCATCGATGAAATTGGCGAAGTGATGGCTGATTCGGTCGTGCAATTTTTTGCCGATGAAAAAGTAGTCACACTTATAGAAGAGTTAAAACAGCTTGAGGTAAACACTGTTTATACAGGTCCGATGCCGACGGAGGAAATATCCAGAGACAATCCTTTTATAGATAAAACGTTTGTTCTTACTGGTCGCTTAGAACATTTCACACGAAAAGAAGCTAGTGATATTATCGAAGCAAATGGTGGGAAAGTAACAGGAAATGTAAGTGGTAATACAGATGTAGTCATTGCGGGAGAAAATGCTGGTTCAAAATATGAACGTGCCTTAGAGTTGAATGTTGATATTTGGGAAGAGGCGGATTTACAAAAAGCGATTGAGGATGGGACATCATGAAAATAACAAACCTTTGGAAGAAGTTATTTATCTTAATAGGCGTACTTTTTTTGCTAGCTAGTTGTATTCCCACACCGCCAGAATCTAGTGAAGAAGAGGTGATCCAACAAGAGGATAATGAAGAAGGAGAAACATCAATTGTACCGACATATCAATTATCGGAAGAGCAATATAAGCCAATTATTCCTTTCAGACCGAGTGCAGCTCGAGGGGTTATTACCGATCAAGTTAGAAACCGATTAGACATTGATGAGATGGAGAAAGGATTACGCCGACTTTCTATGGAATATTTTGATCCAAAAGAATATTATTATGATGAAGGGCAATACTTATCAGAAAACACAGTGAAAACTTTAATAGACGATCTAAACCCGCCAAAACAAGAAATTAAAACAGAAGAAGAACATCGTGAAAACCCTCGTGTATTTTCCCATGTGTTAGAACAAAATTATGTAGAAGTTGAAGAGGATGAAATCGAATTAAGAGGTGTTTCGATTGGTATTGCCTTAAAATCTGTTTACCGTTTTGAAACAGAAACCGGCGGCCCATATACAGAAGATATTTCCGAAAGTGATATGCTTGAGAAAGGGAAAAAAATTGCCCAAGATTTATTAGAGCATTTACGTGAATATGAAGATGTTCAAAGTGTTCCAATTATGATCGCCTTGTATCGGGAGGAAGAAATTGCTTCTCCTGTTCCAGGAAGTTATGTGGCCAAAACATATGTTCAAGGCTCAGATATGTTAATTGGAGATTGGGAAGAAGTAAATGAAGAAAATGTTCTTTTTCCATCAAACTATGCGAAAGAAAACTTTCCAGACACGAACAAAGTGTTAGAAGAATTCGGACAAAAAATAGCTGATTATTTTCCAAACTATGTCGGATATATTGGGAACGGATTTTATGTAGACAATGATTTAAAAAGATTAAACATTCATATTCCCATAGAGTTTAATGGTTCAAGTGAAATTGTAGGATTCACCCAGTATGTTTATGGTTTAGTGAAAAATTCTTTCACAGGAGATTATGATATTGATGTCCAAATTGCATCTAGTGATCAAATAGAGAGTATCATTTTTCAAAAAGCAGGCGATGAAGAACCGACTGCTCATATTCTCCAATAAAATATAAGTAACGGACATTTTTTGAACTCAACTAATTTTTAAGGTAAAATGGGAAATGGACAAAAATTAACCTAAAGAAAGGTAGGATATAAACGATGGTACAACCATATAGACATGAGCCTTTTACAGACTTTTCCATTGAGGAAAATAAACAGGCAATGGAAGAGGCTCTTAAAAAGGTAGGGGCAGATTTAGGTAAAGAGTATCCATTAATTATTAATGGAGAGCGGATTACAACTGAAGATAAGATTATGTCAGTAAACCCAGCGAATAAAGATGAAGTTATCGGTGTCGTTTCTAAAGCAAATCAAGAACTTGCTGAAAAAGCGATGCAAGTAGCCGATGAAAAATTTGAAATGTGGCGAAAGACAGATCCACAGTTCCGTGCTGATATTTTATTCCGTGCAGCATCAATTATTCGCCGCAGAAAACATGAATTTAGTGCAATGCTCGTTAAAGAAGGTGGAAAACCTTGGAACGAAGCAGATGCAGATACTGCTGAAGGGATTGACTTCTTAGAATATTATGGTCGACAAATGGTGAAAATTGGTAAAGGAGAAGGACAACACGTCGAAAGCCGTCCAGGTGAAAGAAACCAGTTCCATTACATTCCATTAGGTGTAGGAGTCGTCATATCACCATGGAACTTCTTATTTGCGATTATGGCAGGAACGACATCTGCCGCAATGGTTTCTGGAAATACTGTACTCCTAAAACCAGCAAGTAACACACCAGTGATTGCACATAAATTTATTGAAGTTCTTGAAGAAGCGGGTATGCCAAAGGGTGTTGTTAACTATATTCCTGGATCTGGAAGCGAAGTTGGTGACTATTTAGTGGACCATCCACGAACACGTTTCGTCAGCTTTACTGGATCTCGTGAAGTAGGGACGCGAATTTTTGAGCGAGCAGCTAAAATTCAAGAAGGTCAAATTTGGCTCAAACGAACGATTTTAGAAATGGGTGGAAAAGATACAATTGTTGTTGATAAAGAAGCGGATCTTGAACTTGCTGCCCTATCAATCGTACAATCTGCCTTTGGATTTTCTGGACAAAAATGTTCTGCATGTTCACGAGCTGTCATTTTAGAAGATGTTTATGATGAGGTTGAACAACGTGTTGTAGAGTTAACGAAAGAAATTACAGTCGGTGATCCGGAAACTGGTGAACATTTTATGGGTCCAGTCATCGATCAAGCGGCTTATGATAAGATCTTAAGTTATGTAGAAATTGGAAAAGAAGAAGGAAACCTTCTCGTCGGCGGAGATGGCGATGACTCAACAGGTTGGTTCGTCAATCCAACGGTATTTGGAGAAGTTGATCCTGAAGCAAGAATTATGCAAGAAGAAATCTTCGGACCTGTCGTTGCTTTAACAAAGGCTAAAGACTTTGATGAAGCTATCGATATTGCAAATAACACAGAGTATGGATTAACAGGAGCCGTTATCACAAATAACCGTAAGCATATCGAACAAGCAAGAGAAGACTTCCATGTCGGAAACTTATACTTCAATCGAGGCTGTACAGGAGCTATCGTTGGTTACCAGCCCTTTGGTGGATTTAACATGTCAGGAACGGATTCAAAAGCAGGTGGACCTGACTATTTACTCCATCATATGCAAGGAAAAACAACATCCGAAATGTTTTAATAGAAGAGAAAGGTCGTCTGAAATAGTCATTTGGCTATTTCAGACGATTTTTTTTGCAGAAGTATATGTCTTGGGAAAAGAGGTAAATTTGATAACATGACGTTCTTTCTGTATGATATAATACGTAATCAAGTATTATACAACATGAAATGACAGCGTAAGAATTTATAATTGGAGGTGCGTCCATGACGACGATTAATAAAGATGAAGTTAAAAAGATTGCTGATGTTGCTAAATTAACTTTATCGGAAAAAGAACTTGATGAAATGACCGAACATTTACGTTCCTTTATGGATTTTGCTGCAAAAATTGATGAATTAAATACAGCGGATGTAGAGCGAACAACACATGTTTTAAAAGAACAACCGGTCGCTTTACGTGATGATCAGGCGAAGTCGTCATTAACACAAGACGAAGCATTAAAAAATGCTCCAGAACATAAAGATGGTCATTTTAAAGTACCGTCAATTTTGGAGTAAGGAGGAAAGAAATTCATGTCACTTTTAGGATATACGATTGAAAAATTAGAAGAGATGTTACATAAAAAACATATTTCTGCAGAAGAACTCGTGCAAATGTCTATCGACCGGATTGATGAAGTAGAAGATGAAATCAAGGCATTTATTACATTAGATAAAGAAGGAGCGCTTGAGCAAGCAAAAGAACTAGATGAACAAGGGATTCCTAAAGATGCGCCCTTTGCTGCTCTACCAATCGGTATTAAAGACAACCTAGTTACGAAAAATATGCGAACAACAGCTGCAAG
>DATGRX010000013.1:0-26781 GCA_035303185.1 Bacillota bacterium | reverse complement strand
TTTCCCATTTAACTCCCTTTATAGCTTGGTTTAATGCAACTGTTGCATTTTCAAAAAAGATAGCTTTTCGTGCATTTGACATACCAAATACTTCTTTTAAATTTTCTCTTGTCTCTTGAAGAATTGTTGAGGCTGATCTTATATGACTAGCTTCTCCTCTACCGGGATTTCCACTAATGCTTGTTAAAACTCGTACCATTTCATCGATAACAACTTTTGGTTTAGGATAAGAAGTAGCTGCTTGATTAAGATATATCAACATCATCCTTCCTTTCCGTATAAATAAAGCTGACAAATTGTTGTCAGCTTTACTTTATGATTTTAATAGCTCAATAATTCGTTCTAAATCTTCATTTGTATAAAATTCAATTTCTATTTTTCCTTTGTTTTTACCTTTCGAAATATGAACAGCCGTTCCAAAATGTTCTCTTAAAACAGATTCTTTTTCTTGTAAAAAGATATCTTTCTTTTCAACTTTCGGTTTCCTCTTTCGTTTCTTCGGTTTATTATTGCTTTCTTCTTGAATGAGCTGTTCAACTTGTCTTACATTTAACTTTTCTTTAATCACTCGTTTAGCTATTTCAGTAACTTTCGACTGATCTTTTATCCCTAATAACGCTCTTGCATGACCCATGGAGAGCTCTCCATTGTTTACATAGGAAATAACGTGATCAGGTAAAGATAATAAGCGAACCATATTTGCGATATGTGAACGGCTTTTACCTAATCGTTTTGATAATTCTTCCTGAGTAATCTCTAGTTCTGTAATTAAATTCTTATATGCTTCTGCTTCCTCGATTGGTGTTAAATCTTCGCGTTGTAGGTTTTCAAGTAATGCAACTTCCATCATTCGTTCATCGGTTAAATCCTTAACAATAACTGGGATTGTTTCTAATTTAGCTTCTTTTGCTGCGCGTAATCTTCGCTCACCAACGACGATTTCATATCCTTTAATACTTTTTCTTGCAACAAGCGGTTGAATAATGCCATATTCCAATATAGATTCTTTTAATTCTTCAATAGAATCTGCATGAAACGTCTTTCTCGGTTGATAAGGGTTTGGACGGCATTCATCAATTGGAATTTGCTGAACTTCTTCATGATCCGTTGGACTAAGATCATCTAAAACACCTGGATCAAATCCAAATGCATCAAGTCCTTTACCTAATCTTTTCCCCACTAGAAATCACTTCCTTCGCTAATTCAAGATACACTTCAGCACCTTTTGATCTAGGATCATAAGTGATAATAGACTCACCATGACTTGGGGCTTCTCCAAGTCTAACGTTACGTGGAATAATTGATTGATAGACTTTTTCTTGGAAATACTTCTTCACTTCTTCAACAACTTGAATTCCTAAGTTTGTCCGGGCATCTAACATCGTTAATAAAACACCTTCGATCATTAATGTCTTATTTAAATGTTTTTGCACAAGACGTATTGTATTAAGTAATTGACTAAGTCCCTCTAATGCATAAAACTCACATTGAACAGGGATAAGTACGGAATCTGCCGCCGTTAAGGCATTTAATGTAAGAAGTCCTAAAGATGGCGGACAATCAATAATAATATAATCATAATTGTCTCTTATATCATCTAAAGCTTTTTTAAGTCTTATTTCCCTCGATATTGTTGGAACTAGTTCGATTTCCGCTCCGGCTAATTGAATAGTTGCGGGAATAACGTCTAAACGACTAAGGTTAGTTGGTACAATAATTTCTTCAGTGCTTGCCTCTTCAATAAGAACATTATACACACATTTTTCAAGATCACCTTTATTAATACCAATCCCACTTGTAGCATTACCTTGTGGGTCAATATCTACTAACAAAACTTTCTTACCCAATTTAGCTAATGACGCACTTAGATTCACGGATGTTGTAGTCTTTCCTACACCACCTTTTTGGTTTGTAATTGCTATTATTTTACTCATTATGTCACCTGCTCATTAATTCTAATCTATTATTAAAAAATTATTTTACTTGTACTCTTTATTCTATCATTTCACGTAACTAAAAAACTAGTGAAATAAGAAAAAATGCCCATCTATTTGTTTTGATGGGCATTTCCAACCAATCATGATAATCCTCTATTAATTTTTCGGGATTTTTATCGTAATTTGATAAAAATCTTCCAAATCTTCTTCTTCAGATTCAACTTCTAATCCAGTATCTGAAACCATATGTAATGATTGTCTTATCGTATTTAAAGCAATTCGGATGTCTTTATTAATTCCTTTTAACTGAACTTGTTTTTTACGGTTTTTTTCTTCCTTTGGTTCATGCAAGTTTTTAACAAGTTCTTCTGTTTGCTTAACATTTAACTGTTCTTCTTTTATTTTATCTAAAACAAATAATTGCTCTTCAATATTTTCCAAACGGATAAGTGCACGAGCATGACGTTCGGAAATTTGCTTTTGAAGTAATGCCTCTTGAACTTGTTCAGGTAAATGTAATAATCTTAATTTATTAGCAATCGTTGATTGACTTCTTCCTAACCTTTGAGCTAATGCTTCTTGAGTTAAGGAATGTAACTCAAGTAACTGCTTATAAGCAGTCGCTTCTTCAATAACCGTTAATTCTTCCCGTTGTAAGTTTTCAATTAATGCTACAGATGCTGTTTCTGTATCAGTCATATCTCGAAGAATAGCAGGAATAGTTTTCCAACCTATTGTTTCTACAGCACGCCAACGTCTTTCTCCAGCAATAATTTCATATACATCATTGTTTGTTGTTCTTACGATGATTGGTTGAATGATTCCATGAGTCCGAATTGTTTGGGCTAATTCTTCTATTTTTTCTTCATTAAAAATCGTTCTCGGTTGAAAACGATTCGGGACAATTTGTTGAATTGGTATTTCAATGACTTCATCTTGTGAAAAGTCTTCATCTAATTGTGTATTTTGATCGTTTTTCCCAAAAATTCGACTGAATGGAAAATACATAATAACACCACCTACTCTAAACATTTCGGTAAATTGTTTCACGTGAAACAATTGCAACGGAAGTTTAGTAAACTATCATTATTCTATCATATATCATATAAAAAGTAATGAGATTTTTTTTCTGAAAAAATTATAAAAAAGACTTATCTTTTTATCGGCTGTCTATTTGGTGTTCCTGCTTTTCTCGGATATTTATTCGGTGTGTTTTTTTGCTTTTCGATAATAACAATTGTCCGTTCGCTTTCTTGGATTGGTAAGGAAAATGAATGAACATCTTGTATATTTCCACCTAACGTTTGTATTGCTTTTTTACCTTGTTCTAATTCGTCATCTATATTGGCACCTTTCATCGCTGCGAAAATGCCTTTCTTTTGAACAAAAGGTAAGCATAGCTCGCTTAATACTGACATTCTAGCGACTGCCCGGGCTGTTACTACGTCAAAAGCTTCTCGAAATCTTTTGTTTTGACCAGCATCTTCCGCTCTTGAATGAATAAACGAAACATCATCCAAGCTTAATTCCTTTGCTAAATGTTCTAAAAAACGAATCCGTTTTTGTAAAGAATCAATAATTGTTACTTTTATATGTGGAAAACAGATTTTTAATGGGATACTAGGGAATCCAGCTCCAGAACCGATATCACAAATTGATTCAACTTCTTCAAAATTAACATAAAAAGCTAAAGATATTGAATCGTAAAAGTGTTTTAAATAAACATCTTGTTCTTCTGTTAGACCAGTCAAATTCATTTTTTCATTCCATTCGACAAGGGTTTGGTAATATTTGGTAAATTCCTTTTGCTGTTTTTCTGACAATTGAATACCTTTTTCCTGTAATTTTGAAACAAATTGAGCTGGATTCATTCCTATTTCCTCCCTATTAACTTGTTCTTGCAACATTACCTTGTTCAATATATACGAGCAATATAGAAACATCTGAAGGAGTCACTCCAGAAGTTCTTGATGCTTGCCCGACAGATAATGGTTTTACCTCTTTTAATTTTTCTCTTGCTTCTGTAGATAATCCGTTAATCGCATCATAATCAATATTTTTTGGTATCCTCTTTGTTTCTAAGTTTTTCATTCGTTCAACTTGTTCTTTCGCCTTTTTAATATAGCCTTCATATTTTACTTGAATTTCAACTTGTTCTTTAACTTCTTCTGAAAACAATGAACAAGCTCTCATCATTTGTTCAATCATTTCATAAGTTACTTCTGGACGTTTTAATAAATCCTTTGCTTTTTGAGCCTCTTTAATCGGGCTTGAATTTGCCTTCTTTAATATTTCATTAACATGTAGATCTGCTTTTATCGTAATTTTATTTAATCGCTCGCGTTCTCGTTTAATTTGTTCTTTTTTCTCAACAAATTTTTTATATCTTTCTTCTGAAATTAATCCTAATTGATAACCATGTTCTGTTAAGCGTAAATCTGCATTATCGTGTCTTAATAATAAACGATATTCTGCTCGTGATGTTAAAAGACGATACGGTTCCCGGGTTCCCTTTGTCACTAAATCATCAATTAAGACACCGATATATGCTTCAGAACGATCAAGAACGAAGGGTTCTTTTCCTAATATTTTTGCTGCTGCATTAATTCCCGCAATAATTCCTTGTCCTGCCGCTTCTTCGTATCCTGATGTTCCATTGATTTGCCCAGCTGTAAATAGTCCCTCGATACGCTTCGTTTCAAGGGTTGGCCAAAGTTGGGTTGGAATAATCGAATCATATTCAATCGCATATCCAGGTCGCATAATTTCTGCGTTTTCTAAACCATCAATAGATTTAATGACATCATCTTGGATCCATTCAGGCAAGGAAATCGATAATCCTTGCACATATACTTCCTCTGTGTCCCAGCCTTCTGGCTCTAAAAAGACTTGGTGTCTCGGCTTATCATTGAACCGAACGACCTTATCTTCTATCGAAGGACAATATCTTGGCCCTGAACCTGGCACTGCTCCTGAATACATCGCTGATAAATGTAAATGATCATTAATAATTTCATGAGTTTTTTCATTTGTATGGGTTAACCAACAAGAAACTTGTTCAGAAATAAACTCTGTCGTTTCATAGGAAAATCCTTTATGATCTTTATCTCCCGGCTGTTCGATCGTTTTTGAATAATCAATGGAACGATTATGAACCCTTGGCGGAGTTCCTGTACTAAATCTAGTCAATTCAAAGCCTAATTCCTCAAGGTTTTCGGATAATTTAATGGACGGTCTTTGATTATTTGGACCACTTTCATATTCTAAATTACCGATTAACACCTTCCCACGCATAAAGGTTCCTGTTGTAATGACAATGGAATCAGCGTAATAAGCCATTTTCGTTTCGGTGATAACGCCTTTACAAATATCATTTTCAATGATTAGATCAGTTACTTTTGATTGTAATACCGTTAAGTTTTCTTGCTCTTCTAATACACGTTTCATTTCCTTAACGTATAAAGCTTTATCTGCCTGAGCACGTAACGCTTGGACGGCTGGCCCCTTTGCTGTATTTAACATGCGCATTTGAATGTATGTTTTATCAATTACTTTCCCCATCACACCACCAAGAGCATCAATTTCTCTAACAACGATACCCTTCGCTGGTCCACCTAAAGATGGGTTACAAGGCATATAAGCGATCATATCTAAGTTAAGTGTAAGCATTAACGTTTTTGCTCCCATCTTTGCAGCGGCCATTCCTGCTTCAACACCAGCATGACCCGCCCCTACGACGATGACATCATATTTACCTCCATCATGTAACATATTTTTCATTCCTTTCTACTCGCTATTTACCTAAACAAAACTGGGAAAATAATTGATCGATTAACGCTTCACTTGCCGTATCTCCAACAATTTCCCCGAGTAACTCCCACGTTCTTGTAATATCAATTTGAACGATATCGATAGGGATGTTCATTTGAAGAGCTTCCATTGCATCTTCTAAAGCCTTTTTTGCTTCTTTTAATAACTGAATATGGCGAGCATTTGATACGTACGTAAAATCTCCAGTATCAACTTCCCCGGCATAAAACAATTCAGCAATTGATTCTTCTAACTCATCAATTCCTTCATCTTCTAAAATAGACATCGGTATAATTGGACGTCCGTTCGCAAGTTCCTCTACTCTTTCCATATCTATTCGCCTTGGGAGATCGGTTTTATTTAAAATAATAATCGTTTGCAAATCACCTATCGCTTCAAATAACTGTTCATCATCTTCAGACAACGGTTCACTATAATTTAACACGAATAATAGTAAATCAGATTCCCGTAACACTTGGTGAGCCCGTTCAACACCTATTCGTTCAACGATATCCTCTGTTTCACGAATTCCCGCTGTATCAATTAAACGAAGGGGAACACCACGAACATTTACATATTCTTCTATCGTATCCCGGGTCGTCCCTGGAATTTCAGTAACAATAGCTTTCGTTTCTTGAACGAATGTATTCATGAGGGAAGATTTTCCTACATTCGGTCGTCCAATGATTCCTGTTTGAATCCCTTCTCGTAAAATTTTACCTTGCCTGGATACTTGTAAGAGTCGTTCGATTTCTTGATGGACTTCTTTTGTTTTTGTTTCCATCATTTCATGAGTCATTTCTTCGACATCATCGTATTCTGGATAATCGATGTTTACTTCTACATGAGCGACAGTTTCAATTAATTCGTCCCGTAATTTTTGAATTAATGTTGAAAGTCGTCCATCGATTTGTCCAGCAGCAACAGACATCGCTTTATCTGTCTTCGCTCGAATAATATCCATTACCCCTTCTGCTTGGGATAAATCAATTCGGCCATTTAAAAAAGCGCGCTTCGTAAATTCACCAGGTTCTGCTAATCGCGCGCCACATTCAAGTAATAGTTCTAACACTCGGTTCACTGCGACCATTCCACCATGACAATTAATTTCTACGATGTCTTCTCTCGTATATGTTTTCGGTGTTCTCATAACCGTAGTCATTACTTCATCGACTAATTCCTTTGAATCCGGTTCAAAAATCCGTCCGTAATGAATTGTGTGAGAATCAACTTCAAATAAATTAGGCCCTTTAAAAATTTTTGCAGCAATAGAAATTGCCTCTGGGCCACTTAGCCGAACAATACCGATCGCACCTTCACCAATCGGTGTAGATATGGCAGCAATTGTATCTCCTTTCACGTTTGTTCACCTCCAAAATAATGAAATATCTATTAAAACGTATGAATAATCATGGTTATTCCTAATGGTATAGAATAACATAAAATGAAGGGACTATCCATATAACAAGATTCATCTTATGTTTTTCCAAATTAATTCATAACATGTATGATAAAAATTTCCGAATCAAAAGCCCCTTAAGTTTTTACTTAGGGGCTCAAATATTACGAATATCATGTTAAATTTATTAAGGTTCAATGACTAAATATCGATGGGGCTCTTCGCCTTCTGAATATGTTTTTACTTCATCATTGTTTTGTAATTCAGTATGGATAATTTTGCGCTCAAAAGCTGGCATTGGTTCTAAAACGACCTTTTTATTTATCCGTATTGCACGATTAGCAAGACGACCAGCTAATTTTCTTAATGTTTCCTCACGTCGAGAGCGATATCCTTCTGCATCAAGCATCACTCGATAATATTC
Source organism: Bacillota bacterium (assembly GCA_035303185.1). GTDB lineage: Bacteria > Bacillota > Bacilli > Bacillales > Amphibacillaceae > CALAMD01. The sequence goes on along the minus strand of DATGRX010000013.1, from coordinate 19,211 downwards.
ATCGCTTTTTTTATTGATTGCCAATTGAACTAAGTATTGGAGTGCATTTAATGTTTGTCCTCGTTTTCCAATAATAAGAGCTATTTTTTCTCCAGATAGTTCAAACAAAATGTTATTATCTTCAACAGTTGTTTCTACACTTATGGAAACACCCATATTTTTAGCAACTTCTTCGATAAATGCTTCTGTTTCTTCTATCGGATCTTCTTTTATGGATACATTCACAACCGCAAGTTTTGAACCAAACAATCCTAGAATACCACGTTTTCCTTCATCAATAACAGTTACCTCTACTTGGTCTCTTGTTGTTTGTAATTGCTCTAAAGCTGATTCGACCGCTTCTTCTACTGTTTGTCCACTAGCAGTTATTTGTCTCACTACTTTTCGCCTCCAGTTTTCGCTTGTTCCATCATTGGCTTTCTGACAAATATTGTTTGAGCAACCATAAACAAGTTACCAACTACCCAGTATAATCCTAAAGCAGACGGTAAAATAAACGTAATAACTGTAAGCATAATCGGCATCATATACATCATCATTTGCATTTGCGGATTTTGTTGTCCTTGTTGCATGTCAGCCATCATTAATCGTTGTTGTAAAAACGTTGCTCCACCGACAATAATTGGTAAAATGTAAATTGGGTCGGGTGAACCTAATTGCAACCATAAGAAGCTACCTTGTTTAATTGCTTCGGTCCGCATAATCGCTTGGTACATCGCAATTAAAATCGGCATTTGTACTAAAATGGGTAAACATCCAGCAAGCGGGTTTGCTCCATGTTTTTGGAAAAGAGCCATCGTTTCTTGTTGTAATTTCTGTTGTGTATTCGCATCTTTTGAACTATATTTCTTTTGAAGTTCTTGTAATTCAGGTTGGATTTTTTGCATGGCAATTGAACTTCTAATTTGCTTGACGTTTAATGGTAAAAGTAATAAACGAATGATTAATGTCACAATAACAATAGCTAATCCATAGTTGCTGACGAGTTCAGCAAAAAATGTAATTAATTGAGACATTGGATAAACAAAATACTTACTCCAAAAGCCAGTACTTTCTGCTGTAATCGGTTCATCTAAAGAGCTACAGCCTGATAAAAATAAAATTAGACCAATTAATAAGCCTATAATGATATATTTACTTCGACTACTCATTCGACTACTCAAAAGTTTTCCTCCTAACTAGACAGACCAAATCTTACATATATTAATAGTAAATAATTACAATATAATTAGCAACTAATCATTATGCTTAAATAACTTTTTTCTTTTTAATAGGTGAATTAAGCTTTTTCTTATGTCATGATAATTCATATCTTTTGTCGGTTGTCTAGCAATAATGACGATATCGAATGTCGGTTTAATGTCTTCTCGTAATGAACGAAAACTTTCCCGTAAATACCTTTTGATCCGATTTCTCGTCACTGCATTTCCTATTTTCGTACCTACAGAAAGTCCAATGCGGAAGTGTTTCTGCTTACGTTTTTCTAAGTAATAAATAACGAGCTGTCGATTAGCAAAGGATTCTCCTCTTTTAAAAACTTCCTGGAACTCTTTATTATTTTTAATACGGTACATCTTCTTCATGTCATCACCTAAGCAAAAGCAAAGCTATTCGCTATATTTTAAATTAAAATTATTAGTAAATAGGAAAAAAACCACTGATTTGTTTGTCAGTGGCTATACGGACAATCTTTTTCTTCCTTTTCGACGACGGCGTGCGAGAGTTCTTCTGCCGCTTTTTGTTCTCATACGCGCGCGGAATCCGTGTACACGTTTTCGTTTACGTCTTGATGGTTGATATGTTCTTTTCATTTTCCTACACCTCCAACGCGGATATAATCAGTAATAATAAACAGTCCAACTAATTATATAGATAGTTTACTTCTTTTGTCAACATATTAATGATTGAGTACACTTTTGTCTCTAAATGCATTGATATAAATATTCGATTAGTTTTGTCTAAGTTTATCTTCATAACGTAAAAAGGATTGTACTTGCAGATATTATAACACATCGTAGTAATTCAGGAAGGAAGCGGAAACTTACGTAGATTGATGTAAAATGTGTTCGTTCTTTTAATTTCTTCATTATATAAAAACTGTAATATGTATTTGCTGTAAATGATATTTTTCTCTCTGGATTTGATTTATTTCTGATCGAACAATGTTTTTCCGTTTAACAATAGCTATTACTTTACTATGTTCATAAATGTCTACGCCTAAACGTTTAGCGACTTTTGCTAACCATTAACTAATTTTACCGGAAGAAAAAATGCACAAGGCCCATCATATATATACGCTAAATATGTCGGTGAATAGACAAGATTTCTCGTTGTTTGTTCATCTAGTCAAGACAAATCATCAAATCCTATATACCAAAAAACTCTCCCATCCTTTGGTTCATTTTTTAAAATACGTACAATCATTTGATGAATATTATCCCCCTATCCTATTCACGGTTACTACTATGACTATCATACATCCCCTTATTTTATAATTATGTTTATTATTCTTAACATACATTCCCTTGTGGATACTTTTTTATAAGTGGACATTTTTATCCACACTGGTTATGAATATATATTTATCCTTAAAATTTTATTCAGACATTTATCGACAAATTACCCACAATATCCACGTTTGTGAATAGTTTTTGTCTACATGTTCCCTTTCTTGTGGATAACTGTCGAAGAACCTTTGCATATATTACTTTTCTCTGCTATTATATTGTTATTCTATCTGTGGATAAATTCTCCTCACTTAATAGTTATTCACATTATGTGGATAACTTGTGGATATTTATAAACAACTTGTGAAAATTTTTCAAGGAATGTCTGTGGACAATGTGGATGAAATCCTTTAAGATATATAGTCCCTGTACATTTTTATTTTGTATACATATTAATCCTTGAGTTAGACATAGGAGCCTGTCAATCTTTCATCTAAATAACTTCTCATGAAAGATTACGAGAGGCTATTTTAAGCTTATTTTTCATCATCTTTAACGAACGGAAAGGTAGGAATCGGCATGGAAAATATTGAAGAGCTTTGGGCGGCTACACTTAATAATATCGAACAAAAAATTAGTAAACCGAGTTTTGACACTTGGCTGAAAAATACAGAAGCACGAACGATTGATGAAGAGACGATTATTATTGATGTTCCAAATGAATTTGCGCGGGACTGGCTTGAAGGACATTATACAAACCTTATTCGAGAAATTTTATACGATTTAACTGGAGCAGAATTAACTGTCAAATTTGTTATTCCTAATACAGAAGTTGTTGAACCACAAGAAAAGAAAGAAGTCAAAAAACAAACCCCACAAGTAACAGAAATCAGTCCTTCGACAATGCTAAACCCTAAATATACTTTTGAAACCTTTGTTATCGGTGCTGGAAATCGCTTTGCCCATGCAGCATCATTAGCTGTAGCCGAAGCCCCTGCTAAAGCTTATAATCCATTGTTTATTTATGGAGGTGTCGGTTTAGGAAAAACTCATTTAATGCATGCAATCGGCCATTACGTACAGGAAACAAATCCAGAAGCAAATGTTTTATATTTAACTTCTGAGAAATTTACGAATGAATTTATTAACGCAATAATGGACAATAAAGCGACTGATTTTAGAAATATTTATCGAAATGTTGATGTCCTTTTAGTCGATGATATTCAATTTTTAGCCGGAAAGGAACAAACCCAAGAGGAGTTTTTCCATACATTTAATGCATTACATGAAGATAATAAACAAATTATTATTTCAAGTGATCGACCACCAAAGGAAATTCCGACATTAGAAGATCGCTTACGTTCCCGTTTCGAATGGGGATTAATTACAGATATTACTCCTCCAGATTTAGAAACGAGAATCGCCATTTTATCAAAAAAGGCAAAAGCAGAAGGACTTGAAATTCCAAATGAAGTTATGCTTTACATAGCGAATCAAATTGATACAAACATTCGTGAATTAGAAGGTGCTTTAATCCGAGTTGTAGCATATTCATCCCTTGTTAATGCTGATATTGACACACCGCTTGCTGTTGAGGCTTTACGCGATATTATTCCGAACCATCAACCAAAGAAAATAACGGTTGCTGCGATTCAAAAGCTAGTCGCACAGGAATACGGCATTCAAATAGAAGATTTTGCAGCGCGAAAACGAACACATTCGATCGCCTTTCCAAGACAAATTGCTATGTATTTATCTAGAAAATTAACCGAACTCTCTTTACCAAAAATCGGTGAGGAATTTGGTGGAAGGGATCATACAACCGTCATGCACGCTTGTACAAAAATTGAAGAACTTTTAGAAGAAGATCCTGAATTTAAAAATACATTAAATTCTTTAGAAGAAAAATTAAAATCATCATAACTTGTGAATAGTGTGCACAACTTTTTAAAACCATTCACAGGTTATGCACATGTGTGTAACTCATATTTTCATAGTTCTAAAGGAGTTATCCACATACTCACAAGCCTTATTATTATGACTATTATATTTTATAATTAATATATATAGGAGGATGACCATGAAAATAACAATAGAGCGAACGAAACTGCTCGCTAGTATTCAAGATGTTAGCAAAGCGATTTCCTCACGAGCTGCCATTCCAATATTAACAGGAATGAAAATTGAAGCAAGAGCTGATGGTGTCACGTTAACTGGAAGTGATTCTGATATTTCTATTGAATCTTTTATTCCGACAGAAGAAGATGGAGTTATCCATATCGATGAGATTGAGGAAGGCGAAGTAGTTATTCAAGCACGGTATTTTGTCGATATTATCCGAAAACTACCAGAAACTACCGTATCCATAGAAGTTGATGAACAGTTAAACGTTCAGATAACCTCTGGACAAGCAGAGTTTAATTTAAATGGTCAAGATGCGGATGATTACCCACAATTACCAAAATTACAAGCGGATAATAGTTTTGAAATTCAAGCAGATTTATTAAAAGGAATGATCCGTCAAACAGTATTTGCTATATCTGCCATGGAAACACGTCCTATTTTAACAGGTGTTAATATTACGTTAGAAGACGGTAACTTAAATTTTACAGCGACAGATAGTCACCGTCTCGCCCAAAAACATATTCCATTATCTACAGCAGAACTTGAATTTTCAAATTTAGTCGTACCTGGTAAAAGTTTAAATGAACTTGATAAAATTTTAGATGATACTGATGAACTCGTTGAAATAAGTGCAACAGATAATTTAATTTTATTCCGAGCAAAAAATATTTACTTCTTATCGCGATTACTCGACGGGAATTATCCAGAAACATCTAGACTTATTCCGACCGAAAGTCAAACAACGATACACGTTAAGACAAATGAGTTACTTCATGCGATTGATCGTGCGTCACTACTTGCCACTGAACAACAAAATAATATTGTTAAGGTAACGACCGAAAATGATCATACGATTGAAATTACAAGTAATTCTCCAGAAATTGGACAAGTTTCTGAACAAGTTTACGTTAAATCTGTTGTAGGAGAAGCGCTAAATATATCTTTTAGTGCAAGGTATATGTTAGAAGCACTTCGAGCTGTAGAAAGTGATGAAGTAAAAATAAATTTCACCGGTGCGATGAGACCATTTATCATTACACCACCAGAAGATGATTCTGTTTTACAACTTATTTTACCGGTTCGAACATTTTAAATGAGAAAAAGCTACACATATAAACAAAAAAGGAATGCCATGTAAAATGCAAAGGACTTTTTCCATTCATTTACATGGAACATTCCTTTTTTGTTCTAAAAATAGTTTTTAATTATTCAAAAAGATACGTAGTAATAGCTAAAATGTTCAATCTCATCCGTTTTTAGGCGTTTCTACCGTTTTCCAAGGGTTATCCTTCATTTATGATGAAATCTTTAGTAAAATAGATATAACAGACTTTTAGCAAGATTAAACGTTTATGAAAGTTTAGGTGACATTTGTGAAAGAAGAAATTTCGATTAAGACAAAATTTATTACGCTAGGGCAATTTTTAAAATTTGCAAATGTTTTTGAATCCGGTGGTATAATTAAAGATTTTATCCAAAATGAAGGAGTTATCGTCAACGGAGAGCATGAGCACCGTCGTGGTAGAAAACTTTATCCAGGAGATGTAGTCGAAGTTGAACAAGTGAGCACTTTTATCGTAACAAGTGCTGATGGCTAAAAGAAATTTTAATCGTCAAATGAGGAGTTTCCATGCATATCGAACAATTACAATTAAAAAACTACCGGAATTATGAATATTTAGATATAACTTTCGATGACAAAATAAACGTCATTATCGGCGAAAATGCCCAAGGAAAAACGAATTTAATGGAAGCCATTTACGTACTCGCCTTTACACGCTCTTATCGAACGTCTAGGGAAAGAGAACTTATCAAGTGGCAGGAAGATTTTGCGAAAATTACAGGTCATATGATAAAGCGCAAGCGTCGTTTTCCCCTTGAAGTTTTAATGACGAGTAAAGGGAAACGGGTGAAACTAAACCATATTGAACAAGAAAGATTAAGTGATTTTATCGGGGCATTAAATGTCGTTATGTTCGCTCCGGAAGATTTAACACTCGTAAAAGGTCCACCTTCAACACGTAGACGATTTATCGATATGGAACTCGGTCAAATACAGCCGAGTTATATTTATCATCTAGGCCAATATCAAAAACTACTTAGACAGAGAAATCATTTATTAAAGCAAATTCGAAGAAACGAAATCCAAGATGAAACATTGTTACAAATTTTAACCGAACAATTAATTGAACATGCCTGTACACTACTAGAAAGACGATTTACCTTTATACATATGTTGCAAAAATGGGCCGAACCGATTCTTTCCGACATATCTCGACAGAAAGAACAACTCGAAATTGTTTATAATCCGACGATTGACGTTTCAAAGGAAGATAATAGGGAAAAAATAGAAAAGAGTTATTACGATAAATTTGCTGATATTCAAGCAAAAGAAATTGAACGCGGAACAACGTTAATCGGTCCCCACCGAGATGATATGACGTTTTTTGTGAATGAAAAAGATGTTCAAACATATGGTTCCCAGGGTCAACAACGAACAACCGCCCTATCTGTGAAACTTGCAGAACTTGAACTCATTCACCATGAAATCGGTGAGTATCCTGTTTTACTTCTTGATGATGTCTTAAGTGAATTAGATGATCAGCGTCAATCCCATTTATTAGATACGATTCAAGGAAAAGTCCAAACCTTTGTATCGACAACTAGTGTTGACGGTATCGATCATGAAATATTAGAAAAAGCTGAAATTTTTTACGTAAGCAATGGAACGATTTCTACTTAGGAGGAATCTAGTTTTGTTTATCCATATAGGTGATGATCACGTTATTCGTTCACGAGATATCGTGACGATTATTAACTTTGATATGATTGAAGCCTCGACAATCACTGATAAAATGATGGAACAAATGGGGATGTTTGACAATATTAAAGGTGATAAAGAGAATGCCAAATCAATTATCGTAACCGTTGATCAAATATATTATTGCTCTTTATCTGTAACGACATTGAAAAAACGGTCAAGTATCCAATCGATGTTACAGAAATTTAAAAATTATTATGATGATATTGAACAACTTGATTGAAAACATGACTAAAGGATGTAGGTGAAAAAATGTCAAAAGAAGAAAATATGATGAATGAACAAGCTTATGATGCTGAACAAATTCAAGTATTAGAAGGTTTAGAAGCTGTAAGAAAACGTCCGAGTATGTATATTGGTTCAACAACTTCTGAAGGACTTCACCATTTAGTATGGGAAATTACAGATAACAGTATTGATGAAGCATTGGCTGGTTATTGTGATCATATTCAAGTTATCGTTGAAGAAGATGAAAGTATTACGGTTCAAGATAATGGTCGGGGGATCCCAGTTGATATTATGGAAGATACTGGGAAGCCAGCTGTTGAAGTTATTATGACCATTCTCCATGCCGGTGGAAAGTTCGGTGGTGGGGGATATAAAGTTTCTGGAGGACTTCACGGGGTCGGAGCAGCTGTTGTAAATGCTCTTTCCTCAAGTTTAGAAGTATACGTACACCGTGATGGAAAAGTGTATTATTTATCTTTTGAACAAGGTATCATTAAAGATGAGTTAAAAGTCATCGGAGAAACGGAAGAGACAGGTACGATTGTCAATTTCAAACCAGATCCAGAAATTTTCCAGGAAGGTACACAATTTGATGCAGATATTTTAGCGCATCGGATTAAAGAATTAGCCTTTTTAACAAAAGGTTTAAAAATTACATTAGAAGATAAACGAACAGACGCGGATCCAGTCGAATACTACTATGAAGGCGGAATTCGCTCTTATGTGGAAGATATTAATCAAACGAAAGAAGTTCTTCATGAACCCTTTTATGTTGAAGATGAAATTGATGATATTACTGTAGAGATATCCCTCCAGTACAATGACGGGTATGCAAGTAACTTATTATCCTATGCGAACAACATTCATACCCATGAAGGTGGAACTCATGAAGTCGGATTCCGAACAGCTCTCACTCGAGTTATTAATGATTATGCAAGACGAAGTAATTTATTCGATGAAAATGATGAAAACCTAGTCGGTGATGATGTTCGAGAGGGACTTACAGCAGTCGTTTCGATTAAACATACGGAACCACAATTTGAAGGACAAACGAAGACGAAATTAGGAAATAGTGACGTTCGTTCCGTAACCGATTCAGTTTTCAGTCAGGAGTTTTCTAAGTATTTATTTGAAAATCCCCAAATCGGTCGAATGATCGTTGAAAAAGGAAAAATGGCTTCTAGGGCACGACTTGCAGCACGCCAGGCGAGAGAGTTAACTCGACGAAAAAGTGCTTTAGATGTATCAAACTTACCAGGAAAGTTATCTGATTGCTCAAGCCGAGATGCTTCGATTAGTGAATTATACATCGTTGAAGGGGATTCTGCTGGTGGTTCAGCAAAACAAGGGCGAGATCGTCATTTCCAAGCGATCTTACCGCTTCGGGGGAAAATTCTTAACGTTGAAAAAGCGAGACTTGATCGAGTTCTTAATAATGACGAAATTCGTATGATGATTACTGCCTTAGGTACTGGTATTGGCGAAGATTTTGATATTGAAAAGGCCCGCTACCATAAAATTATCATTATGACCGATGCGGATGTTGACGGTGCCCATATTCGAACATTGTTACTGACATTTTTCTATCGCTATATGAAACCATTAATCGAGCACGGTTACGTATATATCGCTCAACCACCTCTTTATCAAATCAAACAAGGTCGAGCCATTTATTATACGTACAGTGATGAACAATTAGATAATAAATTAGCAGAATTACCAGAAACACCGAGACCGACTATTCAAAGATATAAAGGACTTGGTGAAATGAATGCGGATCAATTGTGGGAAACGACAATGAATCCGGATTCGCGAACCTTACTTCAAGTTCAATTACAAGATGCGATTGAAGCGGATCAAATCTTTGATATTTTAATGGGGGATCGGGTCGGACCGAGACGAACCTTTATAGAAGAAAATGCTCAGTATGCTGAAAATATTGACTTTTAAATAGATGTATTGAAGTTGCTAAGTTGGAACGGATCCAACAACAGGAGGTAGGAAAAACGTGGATGAACAACGGTCAAATGTAGAACAAATTAATTTAAGTGAAGAAATGCAAACATCCTTTTTAGATTATGCGATGAGTGTTATCGTCTCCCGGGCGCTTCCAGATGTTCGGGATGGCTTAAAACCTGTTCACCGTCGAATTCTTTATGCGATGAATGAGTCTGGGATGCATGCAAATAAATCTTATAAAAAGTCTGCTCGAATTGTCGGAGACGTCATGGGAAAATATCATCCCCACGGTGACTCCTCGATTTACGAAGCGATGGTACGAATGGCGCAAGATTTTAGTCATCGTTATTTGCTCGTCGATGGACACGGAAACTTCGGTTCGATTGATGGAGATTCAGCTGCAGCGATGCGGTATACCGAAGCGAGAATGTCACGACTTTCCCATGAAATGTTACGGGATATTAATAAAGATACGATCGACTATCAAGATAACTATGATGCAACAGAGAAAGAACCAGCTTTTTTACCTGCACGATTCCCAAACCTTTTAGTCAACGGGTCCTCCGGAATTGCGGTTGGAATGGCGACAAATATTCCGCCCCACAATTTAGGGGAGACGATCGATGCTGTGTTAGCCATTAGTGAAGATCCGGATATTACTGTCGAAGAATTGATGGAAAATTATATTCACGGACCAGACTTCCCGACGGCAGGAAGTATTTTAGGCATTAGCGGTATTCGGAAAGCGTATGAAACTGGTCGTGGCTCTATCACCTTACGCGCGAAAACAGAAATAGAAGAACGTGCAAACGGTGGTCAGTCCATTATTGTTACTGAGCTTCCTTATCAAGTAAATAAGGCAAGACTGATTGAAAAAATTGCTGAACTCGTTCGGGAAAAACGAATCGATGGTATTACTGCGCTCCGAGATGAATCCGATCGAAATGGAATGCGGATTGTGATGGAATTACGCAGGGATGTTCATGCAGATATATTATTAAACAATTTATATAAACATACGGCATTACAAACAACTTTCGGCATTAACATGCTCGCCCTCGTCAATGGTCATCCGAAAGTATTAACGTTAAAAGAAGTACTCAAACATTATTTAGACCATCAAATAAATATTATTAAACGAAGAACAGCTTATGATTTAAGACGAGCTGAAGCAAGAGCTCATATTTTAGAAGGTTTACGCGTCGCTCTTGATCATTTAGATGACGTCATTTCTCTCATTCGAAATTCTGAAACGACGGATATTGCCAGAACGGGCTTAATGGAAACCTATGATTTATCCGAAAAACAAGCCCAAGCGATTTTGGATATGCGCTTACAACGGCTTACTGGTCTTGAGCGGGAAAAAATTGAAGAAGAATATAAAGAGTTACTCGCAAAAATTGAAGAATATAAAGCGATTTTAGCGGATGAAGAAAAAGTGCTTGAAATTATTCGTGAGGAATTAACGGAAATTAAAGAGAGATACAATGATGAACGCCGAACAGAAATCGTCCCTGGTGGTGTTGACTTCTTTGAAGACGAAGATCTAATTCCTGAAGAACAAATTATTATTACGCTTACTCATAAAGGGTACATTAAACGACTACCAGCAACAACGTACAGAACACAACATCGTGGAGGACGAGGCATTCAAGGAATGGGAACCCATGATGATGATTTCGTTGAACACCTCATTCCAACATCAACCCATGCAACCATTCTTTTCTTTACGAACAAAGGAAAAGTATACCGTTTGCGTGGTTTTGAAATTCCAGAATTTGGTCGAACCGCAAAAGGTTTACCTCTTATTAATTTACTAGAGATTGAACAAGATGAGTGGGTCAATGCGGTGAAGTCTGTAAATGAGTTTGAAGATGATTGGTATTTCTTCTTTACGACAAAACATGGACTTTCTAAGCGAACGTCTTTATCCCAGTTTGCAAACATTCGTCGAGGCGGATTAATTGCGATTCGCTTACGGGAAGATGATGAACTTATTTCCGTTCGACTGACAGACGGAAATAAACATATTATGATCGGAACGAAACGAGGATATCTCGTCCGGTTTAAAGAAGATGACGTACGTTCGATGGGACGAGCCACTTACGGAGTCCGAGGTATAAGTCTCCGAGAAGATGATGAAGTCGTGTCGATGGACATTTTAGAAGATGACATGCAAATTCTTCACGTAACAAATTTAGGAATTGGAAAACGAACACCAGAAAAAGAATATCGTGTCATTAACCGAGGTGGAAAAGGAGTATACACATGTCGATTGACAGAAGACACAGGACATGTAGTTGCTGTCATGCCTGTCTCCGGTGATGAAGATATTATGTTAATTACAGTAGATGGTGTATTAATTCGAATTCCGGTCAGTGATATTTCACAAACAGGAAGAAATACACAAGGAGTTCGCCTCATCCGACTCCGGGATGATGAAGAAGTTGCGACGATTGCGAAAATTACCGATGATGAGGAAATCGAAGAGGAAATTGAAAAACAAGCGGAAGATAAAAATGACTCTAACGATACGCCAGAAATGCCAGACGAGGAAAATTAGGAAATGTTTTAGGTGACTCAAAGTAAATTTGAGTCACCTTTCTTCATAAAAATTTTATTTCGGGGGGAGATATTTTTGTGGGTAAAAGCAGAACAAGTGATTCCTGAAAATATATTATTAGACGATATTAAAGCGAAATCCGGAAATACAATTATTCCCAAGGATACGATTTTAACCGAAACCCATATAAAAGTAATTCATTCTTTTTTAATCGAAGAGGTGAATGTTTCCTCTGAACTTGCCAATGGAAAGACATTTATTCCACAAGAAGTAACGCAAATATCCAAAAAACCGACAACATCATCACCTTCGAAAAGGACCAAAGATTTATCCTTTGAAAAACAGTATGAACAAAGTGTCCAAGCATACAAAGAAATGTTTCATAAATGGCAAAGTGGCTTTTCAATAGATATGTCAAAAGTAAGAGATATGTTCATTCCATTATATGACCAAATTCAAGGAATCGAGGATAATTTATATCAATTAAGTGAATTATCTACTAAAGAAGAGTATATGTATCATCATGCCATTTCCGTTGGATTATTAGCTGCTTACGTGGCTAAACAGATGGAGTATGAGCGGGGAGAGCAAATTCAAATTGGCTTGGCAGGACTTTTAATGGATAGTGGGATGTCTAAAATTCATCCGCGCATCTTTTCTGCCAAACGGACCCTTCATCAGCAAGAACAGGAAGATGTTAAGCAACATCCAACCTATTCTTATCGACTCGTTGAACATATACCGACATTATCTGATGCAGCTAAATTAGCTATTTTACAACATCATGAACGTAATGATGGAAGCGGCTATCCCCTTGGATTAAGCAAAGACAAAATTCATCCGTACTCACATATATTAGCGATTTGTGACACTTATCATGCGGTGGCATGTGAGCGTTACTATCAAGAAGAGGCTTCACCTTTTCAAGCACTTGAACAAATTGTTCAACAAAAATATACAAAATTTATTGAAACGGTCGTAGAATCCTTTATCCGCGCGGTTTCTCCATTAGAAGTTGGTCAATTTGTACAATTATCAACTGGTCAAAAAGGAGAAATTGTTTATATCGATCCAGATCATCCTGTCCGACCGATTGTCAAAGTAGCTGAAGATGAATTTATCATTTTATCAGACGAACAAAGGGTATTCATTGAAAAAGTAGTTTCTAAACGTTGAGGAAACGCTTTATTTTGTCGGTTATTTTTTTGAAAATTAATACTTTTATTCATTAAGTACACTGAAGTTGAAAAAAAAGGTGTGTTCACGTATTGTAATATCAATACAAAAGACGATTACAAAAAGGAGAATCAACATGCGGACAGACAAATTTGCAAAAGAAGGGCTAACCTTTGATGATGTGTTGCTCGTTCCTGACAAATCAGACGTTTTACCGCGAGAAGTAGATTTACGCACAAAACTGTCTGAACGGATTCAATTAAATGCACCCATTTTAAGTGCAGGAATGGATACGGTCACTGAATCAGATATGGCGATTGCGATGGCAAGACAAGGTGGTATCGGGATTATTCATAAAAATATGTCGATTGATGAACAAGCAGATATGGTCGATAAAGTAAAACGTTCTGAAAGTGGTGTCATTACAAATCCTTTTTATTTAACCCCGGAACATTTCGCCTATGATGCTGAACATTTAATGAGTAAATATCGAATTTCAGGAGTTCCTATCGTCAACGACATTGAAGAAAGAAAATTAGTTGGTATTTTAACGAACCGAGATTTACGATTTATTGAAGATTATTCCTTAGAAATTTCAAAAGTAATGACGAGTGAAAATTTAATTACAGCACCAATTGGAACGACGTTAGAAGAAGCAAAAAGTGTTTTACAAGAATATAAAATCGAAAAATTACCCCTTGTCAATGATGACGGTGTTTTACAAGGACTTATTACAATTAAAGATATTGAAAAGGTCATCGAATATCCTCATTCAGCAAAAGATGAACAAGGTCGACTGCTTGTTGGCGCAGCTGTTGGTGTAACCGCTGATGCCATGTCAAGAATTGAAAAATTAGTTGAAGCAGAAGTAGATGTAATCGTCATTGATACCGCCCATGGTCATTCCCAAGGCGTTATCGAACAAGTAAAAACTGTTCGTGAAAAATATCCAGAATTAGATATTATTGCTGGAAACGTTGCAACGAAAGAAGCTACCCGCGAGCTTATTGAAGCCGGGGCAAATATTATAAAAGTCGGTATTGGGCCAGGCTCTATTTGTACGACCCGGGTTGTAGCAGGAGTTGGCGTGCCACAAATTACCGCAGTTAATGATTGTGCCGAAGCAGCAAGCGAATATGATATCCCTGTTATTGCTGACGGTGGAATTAAGTATTCCGGCGATATTGTGAAAGCTATTGCAGCCGGAGCCCATGCCGTTATGTTAGGGAGTATGTTAGCTGGAGTAAGTGAGAGTCCTGGTGACAGAGAAATCTTCCAAGGAAGACAATATAAAGTATATCGTGGAATGGGATCTATTGGCGCGATGACCGCTGGTTCAAAGGATCGTTATTTCCAGGATACGTCTGAAACGAAAAAACTTGTTCCTGAAGGTATTGAAGGAAGAGTCGCTTACAAAGGACCATTAGAAGCAACCTTCCATCAATTAACAGGAGGACTTCGATCTGGAATGGGTTATTGCGGAGCACGAACGATCGAAAATTTACGAAAAGATGCTCGTTTCGTGAAAATAACGAATGCTGGTCTACGCGAAAGCCATCCACACCAAGTGCAAATTACAAAAGAATCACCGAATTACTCCTTAGAAAACTAAAATGTAAACATATGAGTTCCAATCAAGTTCGTCAAAAGCTATTTTCATAACGATTTGTTTGGAACTCATTTTTTGTCAATTTTGAAAAAAATAACATTGTTTTTCACCACAAATTTTATTCTCTATTTGAAAAAAGTATGATAAAATACTATACGTGTAAATAAAATTCGGAGGTACAAGAAGTTGATAGTTAAAAGAAAACATTTTTATGTACATATACTTATTTTTACATTAATTTTATCCGTTGTATTCAACCCAATAACGGTTGATGCATCGTCCTTAGATACAGAAGCTGAATCAGCGATCATCGTTGATGCAGATTCAGGGAAAGTTTTATACGCCAAAAAGCCAGACATCGCCCTACCTCCAGCGAGTATGACAAAAATGATGACAGAATATCTCGTCTGGGAAGCCGTTGAAAATGGTGAAATATCTTGGGATGATACGACAGAAATTAGTGATTATGCGTATGAAATATCCGCCGTTCCCGCTTTTTCTGGTGTCGGTTTACGCCAAAATGTCCCTTATACCGTTGAAGAACTGTATGAAGCGATGGCGATTAATTCAGACAATGGAACGTCCATTGCTTTAGCCGAGCTTATCGCAGGAAGTGAAGGGGAATTTGTCAAACGGATGAATGAAAGAGGCGAAGAACTCGGTTTAGAAGACTTTCGCTTTGTTAATTCAACAGGTCTTGATAATAAAGATTTAGGTGATAATTACCCAGAAGGTACAAGTCCAGATGATGTTAACTTACTTTCAGCAAGAAGTGCAGCACTCCTTGCTTATCATTTAATAAATGATTATCCAGAATCGTTAGATATTTCGAAAATACCATCCTCAGTTTTTGATGAACAAATTATTACGAATTGGAATTGGATGCTCCCTCATGAAGGTGAAAACTTCAAACAATATTATTATGAAGGTGTCGATGGGTTAAAAACAGGATATACAGAACTAGCTGGATATTGTTTTACAGCGACAGCTGAACAAGATGGTAAACGATTAATCGTCGTTATTATGAAAACAGATAGTTATGATGAGCGATTTGTAGAAACTGCGAAACTTTTTGATTATGGATTTAATAATTTCACTGAAGCTTCTTTATTTGCAGCCGGCGATCAAAAGGAAGATGAAACCGAGTTACCGGTTGCTAAAGGAAAAGAAGAAGAAGTTGAAATAGCGATTGCTGACGGTTTTGAGCAAGTCATTAAAGCTGGTGAAGAGGAAGAATATGAACTTGAATATCATATCGATGAATCTGTTTTAAATGAGGACGGAGCATTAACCGCACCGATAGAAGAAGGAGAAAAAGTCGGTGAAGCGAAGCTTGTTTATACAGGCGGCGAAGACCACGGATATATTTTACCAAATGGTCAAGATACTGTTGATATTGTCACAATCGGATCCGTTGAAGAAAGCAATTGGTTTATGCTCACATTGAAAAGTATTGGTGACTTTTTCTCAAACCTGTTTTCAACCGTTACTGAAAAAATAAAAGGATTGTTTTCATAAGTAAATTTTGGGTATAATAGAAGAAAGTTTCCTAGCCAAATATAAACATTCTTGCATAAATATAATAAATTCGTTATGCTATACACAAATTAGAACATAAAAAGTAATGATAGGAAGTAGTAATCAATAGGGTTTGCCCTCAGAGAGTCGGTGGTTGGTGAAAACCGACGGAACCCATTGGTGAATCCGTCCTTGAACTAGTTTATAGAACCTTTAGTATATAAACTCGGTCGTCACAGCCGTTACTTGTGAAAAGTCGGAAGCAATATATGCTTCAACTTGGGTGGCAACGCGGGAAAAGTAAACTCTCGTCCCTTTTTAGGGATGGGAGTTTTTTTATTTATAAATTTATTAGGAGGAATGACCTTATGCTTGATTTACGATTCTTGCGAGAAAACTATGAAAAAGTAAAAGAAAAGTTAGTCGGTCGTGGCGAAGATTTAACGGAATTTGAACAATTTCCAGCCTTAGATGAACAGCGTCGAAAACTAATTACCAAAACAGAAAAACTTAAGGCAGAGAGAAATGAAGCATCCAAGCAAATCTCTGTTTTAAAACGCGAAGGGAAAGACGCGACAGAAGCGATTACGAACATGCGTGAAGTAGCTGCGCAAATTAAACAGTACGATGAAGAACTGTCAGACGTACAAGAAAAATTAGACCATGTTATGCTATCTATTCCAAACATTCCTCATGAAAGTGTTCCGTACGGGGAAAGTGAGGACGAAAATGAAGTTGTTAGAATATGGGGAGAGAAGCCAAGTTTTGATTTTGACGTCCAGGCCCATTGGGATATCGCTGAGAACTTAGATATTTTAGATTTTGAACGAGCATCAAAAGTAGCCGGAAGCCGCTTCGTCTTTTATAAAGGTCTTGGTGCAAGACTTGAGCGGGCATTAATTAATTTCATGATGGATTTACATGCCGATAAACATGGCTATGAAGAAATGATTCCACCGTATATCGTTAATCGTGATGCGATGACAGGGACAGGACAGTTGCCCAAATTTCAAGAAGACGCTTTTCATTTAGAGGATTGGGATTACTTTTTAATTCCAACATCTGAAGTTCCAGTCACAAACTATTATAGGGATGAAATTTTAACAGCAGAAGATTTACCGAAAAAGTTTGTCGCCTATAGTGCGAATTTCCGCTCTGAAGCAGGATCAGCTGGACGGGATACCCGCGGACTTATCAGGCAACATCAATTTAATAAAGTAGAACTCGTTCGTCTTGTCAAACCAGAAGACTCCTATGAAGCATTAGAACAACTAACAAATGATGCGGAGCAAGTGTTACAATTACTTGAACTTCCTTATCAAGTACTTAATATGTGTACCGCAGATTTAGGTTTTACAGCAGCGAAGAAATATGACATTGAAGTTTGGGTACCAAGTCAAAATAAGTATCGCGAAATTTCATCCTGTTCTAATTTTGAAGATTTCCAAGCTCGCCGGGCAAAAATTCGCTTCCGTCGGGATAAAGACAGTCGACCGGAATTTGTCCATACGTTAAATGGTTCTGGTGTTGCCGTAGGAAGGACAGTAACAGCCATTATTGAAAACTACCAACAAGAAGACGGTTCTGTCGCTATTCCAAAAGTGTTACAACCATACATGGGTGGTATTGAAAAAATCACCCCTTAAAAAATAAAACCATTTTCTAGCTACAGGCTAGAAAATGGCTTTTGTTTTGTCTAGAAAAACTTTTTTCTAACACATCTTGTTTAGGTTGTTATAACTCGTGAAGAGAACAAGTACTTTTTTTATGACATGTTTTAAAAGGTGTCTATATTTAAAGGTGACTTGTGATTATTGTCCAATTTTTTATTGAAACTAAACAATAAGTTCCTTTTCCTTCTTTCTATAGTCCCGTAAATAAATTTTACTAGACAACGTAAAATGCCTATCTTCCTTTACTGTCCAGTTTAACAAGCAGAGGGAGAATGAATCACCTTTTAAACAATAACTGTTCAATTGTGAAAACATCTGTCAAAAACAATCATTATTGAACAACTATCGACATTTTACTTAAAAACGCGATATATAGTTTACACATATTGACATTTAAAAATGATATTGCTATTATTTTGTTAGACAAACATAAAACTTAGGGATTAGCCCTTTAGGACTAGGTTTTTTTATAAAATTAAATAGCTTTACAATAACATAAAGGAAGCGATGAATTACGACTGATATAGATGGGCACTTACATAAGTCGTACCGAGCTAGTTGTGCAACCGGCCTTTACGTTTTCAAGACGTAAAGGCCTTTTTATTTTGAAAAAAAGGATGAGTGATCGGATGAGAAGAAAACGACTAGGAGATTTGTTAGTTGATGCAGGTCTTATTACCGAAGAACAATTACAAGATGCATTACGGGAACAATCTTCAACAGAAAAATTAGGGGATACTTTACTTCGCGAAGGTTACATTACAGAACAACAATTAATTGAAGTCCTTGAATTTCAATTAGGCATTCCTCACGTTAATATAACTCAATACCCAATTGAACAAGAAACGATCCAACTCGTTCCAAAAGACATTGCGATGAGGCACCAAGTTATGCCAATTCGGACAGAGGAAAATCAACTATTTATCGCTATGTCTGATCCGATGGACTATTATGTCATCGAAGAACTACGAATGGCAACTGGATATCAAATTGTTCCAGCCATTGCGACGAAGGATTCTTTACAACGAGCGATCTCAAAATATTATGAGTTCCAGGAATCCCTTGAAGAAGCCCTCGGAGATATTGCACCAGA
>DATGRX010000012.1:0-9183 GCA_035303185.1 Bacillota bacterium | reverse complement strand
GCCATTCCCTCTAGCACACCGCTAACAATTTCCTTTGTTCGCTCACTTTTATAAGAACCAAAACGTAACGAATTTAATAATGCAATTGGCCGGGCCCCCATGGAGAAAACATCTCGCACGATTCCACCGACACCAGTAGCTGCTCCTTGGAAAGGATCAACATAGGAAGGACTATTGTGACTTTCCATTTTAAAGACAACCGCTTGGTTATCATCAATATCGACAACGCCTGCCCCTTCTCCAGGACCAAAGATAACTCGTTTTCCTTCAGAAGGTAATGTTTTTAGTAACGGTTTCGAGGATTTATAACTACAATGTTCAGACCACATGACAGAAAAAATTCCGGTTTCTGTGTAATTTGGTCGACGTTGTAAAACTTGTTTAATTTGCTCATATTCCTCATCCGTTAATCCCATGTCTTGGTACAGCTTTTCCGTTTCAATTTGTTCCGGTTCGATTGTATGCATGATGATACTCCCACCTTTTAAATTTTTCTATGACAATCCAAGTCGCTCAAATACAAAATCAACATTTTTTAAATGATATGTTTTATCAAAACAACTATCGATATCGTCTTTTGAAAGCAACTCCTGAACTCGGTTATTTTTTTCTAACAATTGTTTAAAATGAATTTCTTCCTCCCAAGCCTTCATCGCTAAAGGTTGAACAATGCTATAAGCCTCTTCCCGTGAAACACCTTTTTCAACGAGGGATAAAAGAACTCGTTGAGAAAAGATGACTCCATTTGTTGCGTCAATATTCTTTTCCATGTTTTCCTTATTGACGGTTAAATTTTTCACAACATTCATAAACCGATTCAACATGTAATTTACTGCGATTGTTGCATCTGGAATAATGATTCGCTCTGCAGATGAATGGGAAATATCTCGTTCATGCCATAGGGATACATTTTCATAGGCTGTCACCATATAGCCACGAACAACCCGGGCCATTCCTGACATGTTTTCCGAAGCAATAGGGTTTCGTTTATGAGGCATAGCTGATGATCCGGTTTGACCTTTAGCGAAATATTCTTCCACTTCACGTACTTCTGTTTTCTGCAACCCGCGAATTTCTGTGGCCATCTTTTCAATCGATGTTGCAATTAAAGCAAGCACAGAAAGATATTCTGCATGACGATCCCGCTGTAAAGTTTGTGTTGATAGTGGAGACGGGCTTAAGCCTAACTCCCTACAAACGTACTCCTCAACATATGGATCGATATTTGCATAGGTTCCAACAGCACCAGACAACTTACCGAACTGAACTCGCTCTGCCGCTTCTTTAAATCGTTCTAAATTTCGTTTCATTTCTTCATACCATAAGGCGATTTTTAAGCCGAAAGTAGTTGGCTCTGCATGAACACCGTGAGTTCTGCCCATCATAACCGAATGTTTATGTTCTATCGCTTTATTTTTTAAAATCTCAATAAAGTTTTCCAAATCCCTTTGAATAATGTTATTTGCTTGTTTTATAAGATAAGAAAGAGCGGTGTCAACAACGTCTGTTGATGTTAATCCATAATGAATCCACTTTCGTTCTTCTCCGACAGTTTCAGCAACAGCTCGCGTAAAAGCGACGACATCGTGCCGGGTTTCCTGTTCGATTTCATAAATCCGCTCAACGGAGAAGCTTGCCTTCTGGCGTAATTTTTGTACATCCTCTTTCGGAATAATGCCGAGTTCTGCCCACGCTTCACAAACTAACAGCTCTACCTCTA
Source organism: Bacillota bacterium (assembly GCA_035303185.1). GTDB lineage: Bacteria > Bacillota > Bacilli > Bacillales > Amphibacillaceae > CALAMD01. The sequence goes on along the minus strand of DATGRX010000012.1, from coordinate 7,463 downwards.
ACCAAGCATCATATTTATTTTGTTCAGACCAAATCTGGCCCATTTCTTCCCGGGTGTATCGTTCTATCATGTAAGGTCCTCCTCAAAATCAGTAACAATTTTATCTAATCGTTCCCTCGTTTGTGCAGTAAAAGTAACATGGCCCATTTTTCGTTTTTCTTTCGCTTCAGCTTTTCCATACAAATGCACATGGCCTTCCTTAACAACTGGCATTTGCCTTAAGAGTGCTTCCACATGTTCACCTAAAATATTTTTCATGTAAGCTTGTTCAAGTAATCGCACCCTTTGCAGGGGAAGACCACAAACTGCCCGAATATGCTGATCAAATTGGTTAACATTGCACGCTTCAATCGTATAATGACCAGAATTATGAGGTCTTGGTGCCAATTCATTGATGTAAATATCATCATTTTTCACAAACATTTCTATCGCAAAGCTTCCGACGACATTCAAGCGTTCTGCTATCTTACGGGCAGCTGCTAAAGCTTTTTTCCGAACTTCCCCTCCTACCCGAGCAGGGGCGATCGTGTCTGCTAAAATATGATCTTTATGAATATTTTCAGCTAAAGGAAAAAAGGCTATTTCCCCTTTTTGATCCCGTGTTAGAATAACAGAAATTTCTTTATCAAAAGTAATCCAATGTTCAATAATACATCGCTGTTTATGGGCTAAAACAAAATCTTCGACTGCAGATAAGTCATCCATACTGTTAATTTTTAATTGACCCTTTCCATCATAACCTCCATGACATGTCTTAATGACGGACGGAAAGCCGATTTCTTCTAGCGCTTTTTTACAATCAGCCACTTCATCTACAATTACAAAGGGTGATACAGGTATCGATAAATCTTTAATCAATTGTTTTTCTTGATCTCTATTTTGCGTCACTTGTAACAAATCTGCTCCTTGCGGTAATTTATGTTCATCTTCAATGTAGCGAGCCGCTTCAAGATCGACATTTTCAAATTCATAAGTAACAACATCGCTTTTCGCAGTAAGTTCTTTAATCGCCTCTAGATCATCATAAGGAGCAACAATTTGTTCATCACTCACTTGGGCTGTCGGACAATTCAGGGTAGGATCAAGGACGATGACATCATAGCCCATATACTTTGCTTCGATTGCCATCATTCGACCGAGTTGTCCACCACCAATAATTCCGATCGTTTGTCCTGGTAAAACTACATTATTGTTCGTCAAGTTCTTCCCTCATTTCAGCGACTTCTGCGCGCATATTTTCTCGATACTTTTCAACTCGCCATCTAACGTCTTTATCAAAACTTCCAATCATATGTGCGGCATAAAGACCGGCGTTAGTCGCTCCTGCTTTTCCAATCGCCATCGTTGCCGTTGGTACTCCACCTGGCATTTGAACAATCGATAGTAACGAATCCATTCCCTTTAACGCACGACTTTCAACGGGAACACCGATTACTGGAACTGTCGTAAAAGCAGCAACCATTCCTGGTAAGTGGGCTGCACCACCTGCTCCAGCAATAATGACCTTTAATCCCTTTTGTTCCGCCTCTTTTGCATAGGTTGCCATTAAGTCCGGTGTTCGATGTGCAGAAATGACATCTTTTTCATACGGTATATTAAGTTCATCTAATATGTCACAACTATGTTTCATCGTTTTCCAATCCGATATACTCCCCATAATAACGCCTACTTGAACCATAAAATCTCTCCTTTATGATTTTTCAATTAAAAAAGTCTATTCAAGCTCCTCTAATTTTACGTAAGAGAAGATGAATAGACATATTCTTTCCATTAGAGTCGTTTGATCACAAACTATCTACGTGTCATCTTCCCTCATAGTCTAGTATTTACGGTACTAGGTAGAAACTTTTAAGCCATATTCTTAAAAATATATGGGGAATATTATTTTTGTTTTGTCGCTTTTATCTTAACAAATGAAACAATTTACTGTCAACACAAAAGGCGAATATTTTCCATAGTATTACTTATCAATGTTCGTTTTTTGGGCATCGTATGTAGAGCTTGCTTCTTTCTTTTCTCGAGATCTTTTCCTAAAGAGTCTGCCACGTCTTACTTGTTTTACCCAAAAGCCACCATGAATTTGAGTTGGCTCATAGGAAATAATAAATGCTTTTTCATCAATTTCTTGAATAATTTCATAAAGTCTTAATTCATATTTTCTTGGGGTTAAAATTTGCATCGATAGTCGGTCTCCTTCCATTCCATAAGAAAACCAGCTTGTCACACCATATCCTTCTTCCCGTAATCTACGCGTAAAATCTAAATCAGGATTAGATGAAACAACGTTAACTGTAATATATCCGAGGGCTAACTTTTCTTCAATCATGGAACCAACAATAACACCAATTCCATAACCAACAGCATAAGCAAGTACGTTTTGAATTTCATTTAAGTTATCTAACACTAAACCAAGTCCAATCACATAAACGATAATTTCAAATACACTTACAAAGGCCGCTATATATCGTTTCCCTTTTAATGTTAAAATCATACGTACAGTAAAAAAGGATACGTAAATGATGTTAATGATTAGGATGATAAGAACCATTGTAAAAGCATTTTCTAACATAAGACACCCTCCTATAAAACTTTGTGCAAACATTGTCTTGTAAGAACAAAAAAAGGTGTCCACTCTAATAGCGTCCACCTGACGATAAACTTTTTCGCTCTGAAAAATTATGTGACCTTTGACGTTGACAGTATTTCTTCAATCATTTGCTCGGCTTCCCGTAAATCCTTCGCTCGCCACTTCGTTTCAATATGGCGATTGTAAGGCATATCAATTAAAATACACTTTTTCCCTAACTCTTCAAATTTTTCAAAGGTCGCTGGTTTATCATCGACCAAAATGTCTCCTTCGATAAGCCACTTATGGGAGCAGATGATGATTTGATCTTGGGGAAAATATGGAAAATGTTCAGCAACCCATTTACGCTTATCATCGGCTGGATTTGCGTAGTTTTCCCCTGCTTTAACATCACAAAAGCTTGTTCCTGCGGGAGCGTCTGTCACTAAATATACGTTATGCTTTTCGTAAATGTTTTTTAAAAACTCTTCTGCATAATCTTTTAATGGTAAATATCTAAAGAAGCCAGGCTTTCTAAGTAATTGATATACATCGATATCATCCCGGGCAAAAGCTTGCAAGTTCCATGAATCAACGTGTAAATAATTTTGATTCTCATCATATTTTTTATTGTATGTCTTCCAAAAGATAGGTGCAAATTCGTTTAAAGTATCATCAAGATCAACTAAAATTGTATGTTTTTTCATTTTTATTCATCTTCCTTCCAAAAGTCATTTAAAAAGTTTTCACATGTCGGCGTGTTAGTTTATCTAGCTTTTCTAATTCTACCATTAACGTAACGATACTTGAAGCTACTGGGAAAATTTCTGTCCATTTTTCAAGTTCTGATTGTTGTAATTCATCAATTAAATCATTGATTGTTAAATTCATCGCAACAAAGCTATCTCGTTGTAAACCTTTTTGTAAGGTAACTTGATCTTCATATTTTAAAATGATATTTTCGTGATACTCGACTATTTTCGCCACTAACTTTTTCACTAAATGAGACTGATTTTCCGAAATTTCTTCAATTTTTTCCATCTTGTTTTCGAGATTTTGAATAAGTTGAGCTTCTAATTTGATGACTTTCAACATTTGTTTAAAAATAACGATATCTCGCATAAATGTCATTCGATCGCGAATAAACATCCGGCTTTTTTCATCGATAATGACATCTAAATAATCATCTACTTCTTTAATTTTCTTCGTCAGTTCATCCTTATAATTTTTTAACTCTCGCACTTTCATCGTCTTATTCGGTATAACTCGAAGTAAAAAACTCGTTTTTTCTTGAGCAGATGTTAATAAGTTATAAAGTAATTTTTGATGATTTGGGGGAAAAACTAACGCATTGATTAAAAAGGCAGATGAAATTCCGATAAAAATTAAAGATAATCTATCAATTAAATTTACAAATTGGATTTGTTCATCACTTGACATCATAATAATAGCTATCGTTAAAATTGTAATATTAACTGTTTTTACCCAGCCAAGCCGAATGTTAACAGCGATAGCTAAGATAACTGTAATACCTATAGAAACCGGGGCCAATCCTAGTGTATACGCTCCGATTAAAGCAAAAACGACACCTATTGCTGTTGAAAGAGCTACTTCTTTTATATGTGAAATAGACCGCATGATCGACGGTTGCATCGTCACAACTGCTGTAATAACAGCTACCATGCCTAAATCAAGACCTAAGGATTCAGTTACAATAATTGATAAAGCAACTGCTATTCCCGTTTTCATCATCCGTGGTCCTATATTAAAATTCATGTAGAACCTTCCTTTCTAAATCATTCCATTCCCCAATATATACCATTATATCATGAATGTAACATGAACATTATATGTCTAAATTGTGACATTTTTTAAAGTTGAGTATAATTGTGACATGAGCATTATAAAATTGTGTATAATTAATACGAAAGTAATGAGGTGAACATCTTGACTAGAATCTTATATGTCATTATTATTGTTTCATTTTTAGATACATTCATTCAACTCCCAATCATTACACCTTACTCCTTACAATTAGGAGCTTCACATATACTTGGAGGAGCGATTGTTGCAGTCTATTCCTTAACAAATATGATTGGAAATATTTTTGGTGGCTATTGGATCGATACTTATGGCCGGAAAAAAATGTTACTTACCGGAATGTTAGCCGTGACTATTATTTTACTTTTTTATCCACTCGCACAAACCGGAGAACAACTTTTAGCCATTCGCTTTATTCACGGACTAGCTGGTGGTATTTTAATACCGGCTGCTTTTGCTTATGTCGGTGATCAATCGACAACAAAAAATCGTGGTCGTGTGATGGCTTTAACCGGTGCAAGCATCGGAACAGCTGCTATTTTAGGCCCTGCATTAGGTGGAGCCATTTCTAGCCAATCAAAAATTGAACACGTCTTTATTTTAGTATCCATTCTTTTCGTCTTAAGTTCCATATTAATAGTTAAATTTGTTTCCGAGTCTTATGAAGGGACTGATCGCGGGAAATTTTCTTTTGCTGATTTTGTGCCACTCATCAAAAATCCAAATATTTTAAAGGCATCCCTTGCGGCCTTTGCTTTAATGATTAGTATGGGAACCCTTGCTTTTGCTTTACCAGTAAAATTAGATGCGATTGGAATCGTCGAAGAAACAAAATATACAGGAATTCTTTTAAGTACATATGGAATTATTACGCTAATTGTATTTTTATCCCCGTTAAATCGTATTTATGACCGATTCGCGCCTAACTACCTAGTTATTACTGGTATCGGTATTATTGGTATGGTCCATTTCATGTTGAATACCGTTACCCAATTACCTATTATATTCATCTTAATGATCATTTATGGTTTTGGCTTTGCCTTCGTATTTCCATCGATGAATCGAATCGTTACGGAAACAACTGAAAAAGTTGATCGCGGAAAAGCATATGGTGTCTTTTATGCCTTTTTTTCCCTCGGAGCTGTGTTAGGATCCTTTGTTTCTGGGGCAGCATCACAACTTCTTGGTTTACCATTTTTCTCAAGCGCCTTTACAACCTTAACAATAACAGCAATCTTATTCTTCATCGAAAGGTATACAAAAAGACGTAAGTGAAAAAATCACTTACGTCTTTTCTAATTATGGAAACTTCACACATACACCTTCCGGAACCGTTACTTCAGAACCTGTATATGAAAGCTTTCCTGTTTCTTCATCTCGCTTAAACAAGACAAGATTATTACTATGCTGATTCGCAACGACGATAAATTTCTCTGTTGGATCAATAGCAAAATCCCTTGGCCACTTACCTTCTGTAGAAGTATGTTCTACAAATGTTAACGTCCCGTTTTCATTTATTGCAAAAAGAGCAATACTATTATGGCCACGATTTCCTGTATATAAAAACTTTCCGTCTTTGGAAACATGAATAGCACTAGCATCATTTATTTCCCCAAAATCTTCTGGAATCGCTTTAATCGTTTGAAGTTCGGCAAATGTACCTTCGTCGCTATTATAATCTAAAACAATAATCTCGGAGCTTAATTCTGTTAGTAAATAAGCTATCTTTTCCTTTGGATGAAAAGTAATATGTCTTGGACCACTACCAGGTTTTACTTGTAAAGTTGATACATGTACCAACTTATCCTGCTCCACTGCATACGTAACAAGTTCATCTGTTCCCAAATCTGCAGCTAGAACGTACTTCCCATCGGGTGTATAAGCTGCGTAATGTACGTGAGGTTTTTCTTGTCTTTCATGAGGGCCACTACCTTCATGTTCGACAACACTTGCTTCTTTTTGAATACTTCCCGAACCATTTTTCTTATATAAATGAACAGTTCCTTTATGATAGTTCGCTGTTAAAATGTTCTCCCCCACGGTTGTTACATGACACGGTGGGGCTCCATCAGCTAACTTACGATTTAAATAGCGTAACCCTCCAGTTTCTTTCGTAAGTTCATAAGCTGCAATTCCGCCTTGTTCACCATTTTGTGCAACAGCATATAAATGTTTTTCTGCAATAGACAAGTATGTGGGACTACCTACTTTAGCTGCTACTTGCACATTTTTTAATGTTTCCTCTACATAATCTAATGTAAAACGGTATATACCTTCACTCGTCTCACGAGTATATGTTCCAACAAAACCAATCGTTTCTTGTTGCATCAACAATCCCCTTTCTTTAGTGAAAAATAGTTTATCCTTATTTATTTTCTTTCTATTAAAAAAGCCGAGGCGAAATGATAAGCCTCGGCCTCTATTTATATATGTTTAAGACATCCATTGAGGTGGATCATTTTTTGCCCAGTAAACTTCCGCTAAATCATAATGATTTTCGAAGTTATCATCATGGACATGGTAGTGAAAATGAAACCAATGTCCTTCTAATGGGCGATTGACTCGACGGACATGAAACTTTAGTAAAATAGAATTTGTTTCATGATCATAAACATCAAAAATCCTTTCGCCAATACCACTTGATGGGTTTTCCGTTATTTCAAGATAAGGAACTTTTGTTCGTCCTACAGCTTGAACGACATCTTCTATGAGCGCTTCCATCTTCGGGAAAATTTCTCTCATAACATCCTCTTCAATTTCAGTCATTATTCTAGGGCCGAGTTTTATTTGTGTTTGTTGTTTTGCTTTATTCAATAACAATTGTAAATGTTCATCTACAGGATCAAGTGTAACAGTGTAATCATGTTTTTCTTCCGTAACTTGTACCGCAGATGAATATTTGTCGTCAACGAAGTTTTCCGTATCCTTCGCCCGATCCTTATCTGGATGAGCTTCTAAAGGCGGAATATACATCCCTAACGTAACGACTGTTACAATCGCAACAAATATTCTTCTCATCCACAATTTCATCTAACTAGTATCCCTTCTCCATGAACTTGTTATTCAGTTTATCAAT
>DATGRX010000011.1:0-4743 GCA_035303185.1 Bacillota bacterium | reverse complement strand
TGTTTCAATAGTTGGTATTGTTTCCCCATCACTTTTCCACGTTTCTGTGTTTAATGATATAGCTGGAATAATCGCATCATATCCTGGTTCCGTTAATTGGATAATTGTTTCTCGCATATCAATATTTTTCACTAATGAACTTATTTCATAAGTGTTTTCCGTATCTGTAACCCGTGTTAATACCGCAGCATCTTCGAAAAGAGTCGTTACACTTAACAATTCCTCGATGTTTGACTGTGTAGCAAAAATATTTATCCGATATCGTGTTTGCGGAAATCTATTCATTAAATCCAAGGATTGATTTAATAAACCATTGCGCAATGCTTCTTCAGATAAAACGAGAAATGTATTATGGCCAAAATACAACTTCCTTTGAGCGGATTGATACATATGATGAATAATACTACTTATATTTTGTCCCTCTTCTTTTACAACCACAACATTTGTTTCAACTTCAGAGGTTACTTCTGGAGAACCTAAACTTCCCATATTCGGAATTTGTAAATATACAACAATTTCTTCGTCTATATAATCAATCCCAACACCGTGTACATAATTCATTCGATCTGCTTCATCAATATCCCAACATCCCGACAAAACTAATAACGTTATTAATAATAAAACACCTTGAACTCTTTTCATATTAATTGTCTCCTTGTTTGGTGTCATCTTTTCCTGTCGTAAACGAAGGCCGTTTTTCATATTGTCCTTCTGGCCATTTCATAAATGTTTTGAAAAGACCTCTGAACCTTACTTTTCCAGGGATAGAAAGGTAAGACACTCCAAACGATTCCATATTAGCAACAAACAAAACAATCATAAATATGGCAACTAAAAAACCATATAATCCAACAATAGAAGATAATACAATAACAAATATACGTAAAATCGAAACGATTCCATGTAATGACATACTAACAAGGGTATACGTAGTAACAGAGGAAGATGCTATCACAACAATTAATATCGGGCTAGCTAATCCCGCCCGAATAGCCGCATCACCAATAATGATCCCACCGACAACGCTTAGTGTCGGCCCAATCGCCATCGGCATCCGAAGACCAGCTTCTTTAAAAAACTCAAATAACAACACCATTAGTAACGTTTCAATAGGAGCGGGTAAAGGAACACTCCTTCGTGATTCAATGACCGTTCCGAGAAAGGCAACCGGTAATTGGTTTTGATGAAAACTACTTAATGCAACCCAAAGACCTGGTAAAAGAATTGCAACACCTAATGCCATTAATCGAATGAAACGTTCAAAGGTATTAAAAACATACGTTGATTCTGCATCTTCGGCAGATTTCATAATAAAAGATAAATTTACCGGAGCAACTAAAACATATTGAACACCATCTACAATTAGTATAAACCTTCCGCTTAACAAACTATCAACGGCAAAATCAGGCCGACCACTGTAATGAAACATTGGGAAGAAATTGAACGGTCTTTCGGATAAAATTTCCTTTAATTGTGTTCCACTAAAAATCCCATCGACATCAACTTTCCGTAAACGCTCATCAATATTTTTGATGATCTCCGGATCAATCACATCTTTTATATATAAGAGAGCTACTTGTGTTTGCGTCCGAGTCCCCAGTTCATATCGATCAATCACTAAAGAATTTGTACGAAGTCGTTTGCGAATGAGAGCAATATTGACAAAAATATCTTCAATAAAATCATCTCGCGGACCTTTAATGGAAATTTCCGTACTTGTTTCCTCAGGTTGCCTTTGCGGTCTATGAGCTATATCTGTTGAGAAAACAACCTTTAAGTCGTGAAATAATAGGATTACCTTTCCAGCAAAAACTTCCTTCGTAATATCATCCTCACTGTTCAACTCCTGTAAGTCAGGAACATATAAATCCTCTTTAATTAAATCCTTTGTCAGTATATTTTGTTCGTGTTCTTTGAAAAAATGAACAAACCTCTTATAAATGGCATCATTTAAAATAATTTGATCGACCATTCCTTCACAAATAAGCATCGTTACATTGTGATTCGTAAAGGTATACGTTTCAATCATTACATCAGTACTATTTTCAAACAACTTTTCCAAAGATTCTTTTGTAAATTGTCCCATATCCTTTTCTCGCTGCTTTCGCTGTTTCATTTTTTTAAACACGTTCTTCCACCCTTTCTTTCCTTCGACTTATAAAAGCTATCATTCCAAAAAATAAAGAACAGCCAAGTAAAAACCAGAACGAAGTGGGCAAAAATATTTTTGTAAGTAATGAGAAAAACATTTTTTCTTGAAACGGGATTGTTACCATTAGTAAAATGAGCACACCGGCACCAATAGTTACTCCTACATGCATCCGTGAACTTTTTGGTTGTAATAAAACTCTTGCTAAATAGATAAATAAAGAAATTCGAATGAGCGCCCCACCTAACCATTGATAAATCGATAAATAATCAACGTGCTCAATATATTTACCAAGTCTAGCTAATCCCCACTCATCAAATGCCGGATACCGCTGAGACGCCGCCTCAACAGGTCCGAATTCAACAATGGCTCCGATAAGGGGTCCTAACGTCAATCCTGTTAAAATAAAAGCGATAATTAAAAAATGCCAATATCGGAAAGGCGATTCAAACCGGTGTTGTAAAAACAATAAAATGATTAATTCAACCATTCCAGAGCCTTGGAAAACTGTGGCTTTCATAACAGGTTCCATCCCATGTTCCAAAAACGGACGTAAAAGTGCATAGTCTTTAAATTGCATATTTGTAAATGCAACGAAAAATCCAAACACAACGACGAAAATTAACAATATAAAATTTGTAACAATAATTGTGCGAAAACTTGTTAAAGCAGTAATGACACAAGGAATAATGAAAAAAAGCGCTAAAACAAAAGCAGGTGTTTTAAACAGATAAGATATATTCGTCCAGATGACCATTTCTTTTAACGTAACACTAGCTAAAAAAATGAAATAAAACGAGATAACAGCCAAAATAATTTTTGAAATTAACTTCCCAATATATTTCTCTAACCAATCATAAATATGTTCTCCCTTCATCGACCGATATATGTATATAATTAAAATACCCCAAACAAACATTAAAAAAAATACGATAATAACCGACATCCAAGCATCTCGGCCCGCTTCTTTTAAAAGAGCCGGAATAATGATAACATGATTTTTCAAACCCGTAACCATCGTAAAAAGTAAAATAATTTGCAAGATCGAGATCATAACTCTTTTATTCATCAATAAACGTCCACCTACTTATGAAAATTCATCTATATGTTACTATTTGGAAAAACTAGTCTTTTATACAAAAAGAAACGATTAGGAACAAATCAAAGATTGTTTTATAATAGGGATAATAGTAATTTAATGGAATAAAGGAGCGTGCTCTTCATGATTCAAAATATTTTTTGTGTAGGAAGAAATTATAGAGAACATGCCTTGGAACTAGACAATCCTGTACCTGAACATCCACTTATTTTCTCAAAACCGACAAATTCGATTGTCCAGGCAAAAGGACAAAAAGTATTTTATCCAAATATTGACGGTGAAATTCATTATGAAATAGAGGTTGTATTAAAAATTAGTAAAGATGTAGGAAGAGAAGCCATTCAGACGGATGATATTATAGGAGAAATGGCTTTAGGAATTGATTTTACAAAAAGGGATGTTCAAACAACACTAAAAGAAAAAGGTCATCCATGGCTTTTAGCAAAAGGATTTAAAAACGCAACGGTCTTAACCGACTTTTGGCGTTTTCCTGGTGAAAAAATGTGCAATGAAAAAGCTTTTTCATTGGTGAAAAATGGGAATGTTGTCCAGAAAGGAAATACTTCTCAACTTATATTTTCCTTCAAACATTTACTTGAATACATTCATGAACATTTTGAGCTAAGACAAGGAGATATTATTTTTACAGGTACCCCTGAAGGTGTTGGCGCTATTTGTGATGGAGACCATTTCCAATTGTATTGGGGAAAAGAATTAAAAGGGAGTTTTGAAGTACGGATGGAATAAAATACACTTTGAATTTTTGATGTTAATAGTATTAAAAAAGCTCCACTTATGGAGTTTTTTTATTTTCTATGGTTAATTTTTTTGTTCCTTCTTTTTACCTTATCTAAGCTAAGTCTTATGCATATAGAGTGCGACCAGAAATAGAGGAAGTAAAAATTAGACACTGGGAAATTTCAATCCACGCACCCATGTAGAGTGCGACAAGATATCACTGACGCCCAGTTAAGTTAAAAACAATTTCAATCCACGCACCCATGTAGAGTGCGACAGTAAAATTGACGAAAGAACAGGCAGAAAGAATTATTTCAATCCACGCACCCATGTAGAGTGCGACACAAAAAACAAGCGAATGAGTTTTACAAAAAGGTCAAATTTCAATCCACGCACCCATGTAGAGTGCGACCTCGATTTCGTAAGCCTCGACGGCTGGCAGCGGCTATTTCAATCCACGCACCCATGTAGAGTGCGACGTGATTTCAAACCACCCCCTTAAAACAAAGGGTGATTTCAATCCACGCACCCATGTAGAGTGCGACATACTTTTCAACGAGAGTTAGCAAAAAGACTTGATATTTCAATCCACGCACCCATGTAGAGTGCGACTGCGGAAAAATGGTCTAAATAACCATCTTTCACCCCCTTTTCTGATAAAATCTTTGGAATGAATATGAATTTTGTCTTAAAACACTATATTATGATTCCATTTTATGGTAACTATATGCTTATTTTGGTGCGAACCTCCCGGGGT
>DATGRX010000010.1:0-23841 GCA_035303185.1 Bacillota bacterium | reverse complement strand
TAAACTTAAGAAAATATACCGCCACTAATCGCGAAAATGGTAACCTTTTATGTAATAAATTAAGAAAAAATGGTTGTGTTTATCATTTATCGATAAACACAACCATTTTTGTTTATTTAAGACTAGTTATGTCCCAGCCTCACCTTTATTTATCTTTAATTTTTGTTCCTGTTTTTCCAGTTAATAAGTCCCCGCCTGTTTCTTCTATGATATTATTTGTTACAGAACGAGCAATTGTTCCGCTAACTAATTGCAAAATATCATTGACAACGTCTTGGACTTCTTTAAACTCTTGGACGATAGGCATTTCGTCGATTTCATCTTCGATCTTTTTAATTTCCGTTTCGACGATTTCTAGTGCTTTCTTTTTCTCATAAGCTTCTAAATTTACAGCTTGCTTTTGTAGTACTTTTAATTTTTTAATGAGGGATTGTAATCGTTCATTTCGATTAATTTTCGCTTCAATAACTTTAAAACGATTAATTTCCTCAATATTTGAAAGCATATGGGCTAACTTTTTTGCCTCATCTAATACTTCTTCCCTTGTATATAAAGCCATTTATTTTACACCTACCTCACTTGAAACTAATTCACCATTGAGTGACCATGTTCTTGTTTCTGTAATTTTCACATCAACGATTTCTCCGATAACAGATTTAGGTCCTTTAAAGTTAACAACTTTATTCTTTTCTGTATAACCTGACAGCACTTCAGGATCCCGTTTACTTTCTCCTTCAACAAGAACTTTAACAACTTTTCCTTTATAAGATTTCATTGCTTCAGCAGATTGTTTATCAATTAATGCATTTAATCTAGCCAATCGATCCCGTTTTTCTTCCTCAGAAACATTGTCATCCTGCATAGCAGCCGGTGTACCTTCTCTTGGCGAGTATATAAATGTAAAAGCTGATTCAAAACCTACTTCTTCTACTAAACTTAATGTATCTTGAAATTGTTCTTCTGTTTCATTTGGAAATCCTACGATAATATCTGTTGTTAACGTAACGTCTGGTATCGCTTCTTTTATTTTTCTGACTAACTCTAAGTACTCTTCCCTTGTATATTTACGATTCATTCTTCGCAAAATATAACTATTTCCTGATTGGACAGGTAAGTGAATGTGATTTAATAAATTTCCACCTTGAGATAAAACTTCAATACAATGATCATCAAAGTCTCTTGGATGGGGTGATGTAAAGCGAATTCTCGGAATATCGATTTTATGCAAATCATTTAATAAATCCCCGAACGTATAATCTATGTCTTCAAAGTCTTTTCCATAAGCATTTACGTTCTGTCCGAGTAATGTTACTTCTTTATAACCATTTGCTGCTAAATGACGTACTTCCTGAATAATATCTTCGGGACGACGACTACGCTGCTTACCCCTGGTCATTGGAACGATACAAAATGTACAGAATTTATCACATCCATACATAATGTTTACCCAAGCTTTTATTTTTCCTTCCCTTGCTTTAGGAAGGTTTTCATAAATATCTCCTTCTCGAGACCAAACTTCAACGACTTGTGCTTTGGAAAATAAAGCTTCTTGAATTAGGGCTGGCAAACGGTGAATGTTATGGGTTCCAAAGATTAAATCTACGTGCTGATGTTTTTCTAAAATTCGATTGACAACAGTTTCTTGTTGAGACATACAGCCACAAACACCTAAGATAAGATCTGGATTTTCTCGTTTTAGAGCTTTCAAGTGACCGATTTCACCGAAAACTTTATTTTCAGCATTTTCACGAATCGCACAAGTATTAAGTAAGATAACATCTGCTTCTTCTTTTACCGTTGTTGGCATGTAACCCATTTCTTGTAAGATTCCTGCCATCGTTTCCGAATCATGTTCATTCATTTGACAACCATATGTTTGAATGAGAAATTTCTTTCCTTCCCCTATATTTTGCACATTTTGAGGAATTTCGAAATCATAATGGACTTCTATATCTTCTCGGAATCGTTTCCTAGCTTTATTTATATTTGGTGGTTTATATGTTGTTTGAAAATATTTTGCAAAATCTTCCGTTGTTTTTTCACTTAACGGTTTTTCATCACTAGATTTTTCATGAATAGTATCCCGTTCGTCGAATGTATTATTCGATGTGTTCTCTTTTGTCATCCGTGATACTCCTTTCTATTTCATATCCTTCACTACATTATCTCATTATAATACCTTTTTCTTATTTACACAATTTTTCATTACATAAATTTGATTATGTTAAACTATTGATACAAATCCGCACGGATTCTAATAAATCATCATAAGACCAACTCGTTACATCCTCATTTTCTTTAACTAATTGATGAGATATGGGCAAGTGAATAAAACCGGCTTTAGTTGGTAAATTATTTTTATGTATATGATATAAACTATGATACATCACATGATTACATAGGTACGTTCCAGCACTATTTGATATTTTAGCAGGTAAATGATTGTTGTTTAGCTGTTTCACAAAAACTTTATTTGGTAAAGTCGAAAACAATCCATCTGGGCCTTGCGAATAAATTTTTTCACCCATCGGTTTATAGCCCGCATTATCTTGATGACCATCATTACAGTTGATAGCTATTCTTTCTGGCGTAACTTTTGAACGTCCCTTTGCAATGCCTAACGAAATGATAATATCTGGATTATATTCATGTATATATGTAATTATCAATCGTCCAGCCTCTTCAAATTGAACAGGTAATACTTTCCCTTTAATATGATAATCATTTACTTTCCTTTGATGAAAGTACTTAACAATTTCCGTTGTTGGATTTTCTGTATAATGTAAAAAAGGTTCAAAACCTGTTAGTAGTAATTTCTTCATATATATTGCTCCTACGGTGTAATTGATAACATCTTATCATATGAGTAAAAAATATGAAACAAAAATAAAAAGTGTTACGTTAATCGACGTAACACTTTCATCGTCCTTCTCCCACATTATCTAGGCTCAACAATTAATTTAATGGCTGTACGCTCTTCTTCATTAATCATAATGTCAGTAAATGCAGGGATACAAATTAAATCAACACCACTAGGAGCTACAAACCCTCTTGCGATTGCGATTGCCTTTACCGCTTGATTGATTGCCCCCGCTCCGATTGCTTGTAATTCTGCAGAACCTTCCTCTCTTATAACATTCGCTAAAGCACCTGCTACAGAGTTTGGGTTAGATGTTGCTGAAACTTTTAAAATATCCATTACATGTACCTCCTTAAATTACTTTAATATTATATAATAACTATATTCTTATAGTGGACAGCTTATAACCTATTATATATGAAAACCCTTCACTCATTAAGTAAATAGTGGTTTACTATCATTAATTAAAATACGTTCCACTGATTCAGCCTCACCAGTTTCATCATTAATATGAAACAGAACACCATTTAATTGCTTTGGACCTTTTGCAACTTTAAATTTGTTAGGCAAATTTGTTTTAAATCTTTGAATAACAATATCCTTATCTACCCCAATTATACCATTATATGGACCTGTCATGCCAACATCAGTAATATAACCTGTTCCATCTGGTAAAATTCTTTCATCTGCCGTTTGGACATGTGTATGAGTACCGACTATAGCGCTAATTCGACCATCCACATACCAGCCCATGGCTAATTTTTCACTTGTTGCTTCTGCATGGAAATCTAAAAATATAATATTTGTTCTTTTTTTAGCTTCCATTATTAATTCATCAACTATTGCAAATGGATCTTCTATTGGTGATAAAAAAGTTCTTCCTTGTAAATTCATAACTGCTACTTCTTTCCCATTATAATTAAGATAGACAATCCCCTTTCCTGGATTGTTTGAAGGAAAATTTGCTGGCCGGATTAAAAAATTAGCATCATCAACAAATTCAAAGATCTCTCTTTGGTCCCAAGTATGATTGCCCATCGTGACCACATGGACCCCTAATGATAAAAATTGTTTATAAATTTTTTCAGTAATGCCTCTTCCGCCCGCTGCATTTTCACCATTAACAATTACAATATTTGGTTTGTACTTTTCCTTAAGTGTAGGTAAATATTGCTCTAACATTGATCTGCCGGGAGATCCATACACATCCCCGATAAATAAAATTTTCACGATAATCCATCCATTTCAAAATATTCTTTAATTAAAGTTAGATAGAAAAAAAGCGGTAAAAGAATACCGCTTTATTTTGCATATTCTACCGCTCTTGTTTCTCGAATTACTGTAACTTTTATATGTCCAGGGTAATCAAGCTCACCTTCAATTCGCTTTCTAATATCTCTTGCAATTTTAACGGAAGATATATCATCGATTTCATCTGGCTTAACCATGATGCGAATTTCTCTTCCTGCTTGAACTGCATAGGATTGTTCGACACCAGAAAATGATTTTGAAATTTCTTCTAACTTTTCCAAACGTTTAATGTAGTTTTCAAGTGTTTCACTTCTCGCACCAGGTCTTGCAGCTGAAAGTGCATCAGCTGTAGCTACTAATGTAGCGATAACAGAAGTTGCTTCCTCATCACCATGATGAGATGCAATTGCATTTACAACTACTTCTGGTTCCTTATATTTTTGTGCGAGTTCTTTACCTATTTCAACGTGGCTACCCTCAACTTCATGATCAATCGCTTTTCCAATGTCATGAAGTAATCCTGCTCGACGAGCAAGCATTTCATCTTCACCAAGTTCTGCAGCAAGTAGACCTGATAAATAAGCGACTTCCATTGAATGCTTCAACACATTCTGACCATAGCTTGTACGATATTTTAATCGTCCTAAAATCTTAATTAAATCAGGATGTAATCCATGCACACCTACTTCAAACGTTGCCTCCTCACCAACTTCGCGGATATACTCATCCACATCGCGGCGGGCTTTATCTACCATTTCCTCTATTCTTGCTGGGTGAATCCGCCCATCTTGAACGAGATTTTCCAAGGCTATACGTGCTATTTCTCGACGCACCGGATCAAACCCTGACAATATAACAGCTTCTGGTGTATCATCGATAATTAAGTCGATTCCAGTTAATGTTTCCAAAGTTCTAATGTTTCGACCTTCACGCCCGATAATACGACCTTTCATCTCATCATTCGGTAAATTAACGACAGAAACTGTTGTTTCAGCAACGTGATCTGCTGCTAAACGTTGTAAAGCTAATGACAAAATGTTTTTCGCTTGTTTATTCGCAGTTTCTTTTACCTCGTTTTCTGCGGCTTTTATCATCATTGCTTTTTCATGGGTTAACTCTTGTTCCATTCGATTAAGAATTACTTCTTTGGCTTGCTCTTCAGTATAACCTGAAATCCGCTCGAGTTTGGTTTGCTGCTCTTGTATAATAGTTTCCACTTTGCTTTCCATTTCTTCAATTTGTTGTTGTTGTTCCGTTAATGATCTTTCCCTCTCTTCCAACATCAGTTCACGCTTATCTAATGTTTCACTTTTCCGATCGAGATTTTCTTCTCGTTGCATTAAACGATTTTCTTGATTTTGTATCTCTGAACGACGTTCGCGTATTTCTATTTCCGTTTGTTGAAGAAGTTTATGATTTTCATCTTTTGCTTCTAAAAGGGCTTCTTTCTTCGTAGCTTTCGCATTTCTATTCGCTTCATCAACAATTTGTTTGGCTAACGTTTCCGCACTTGAAATTTTAGCTTCTGCAATAGATTTACGAATGAGATAACCAACAACAATACCGACGATTAGGATTACGGCAAGCAAAATGGAGATGATCCAGGGATTATCCACGATTCTCACCTCCCATTGCTATGAAATTTTAACTGAATCATGTCGGCATGTAACATTTTTAAAGTACCAATTTATTACTAAATAAAAAAGTATACAATTTAATATTAATTGTCTAGGTATATATTGTCAAGGAAACGTCACAAATAATTCATTTCTAGACACGTTCTTATTTTATTTTAATAAAAAGACTAGAACAATAAGCATAATAATGCTTATTTGCTCTAGTCTTTTAAGACATTTTATTCTTCTTCCACATCTTCATCTGATTCATCTTGACTATTTTTATCTAAGTCATAATGCTCACGAATCGCTTGATGAATTTCATCGCGAATTTCTTCATTCTCCATTAAAAATTGCTTTGCATTTTCTCTTCCTTGACCTAATCTTTCATCTTTATATGAATACCATGCACCACTCTTAGTAACGATATCTAATTCTGAACCGATATCAAGAAGTTCTCCCTCTTTTGAAATACCCTTACCGTACATGATGTCAACCATTGCCTCTTTAAAAGGAGGTGCAACTTTGTTTTTAACGATTTTTAATCTCGTTTTATTTCCTACCATATCATTACCTTGCTTTAATGTTTCAGCTCGACGAACCTCTAATCGAATAGAGGAATAAAACTTAAGAGCTCTTCCACCTGGTGTAACCTCAGGATTTCCAAACATGACTCCTACTTTTTCTCTAATTTGGTTAATAAAAATAGCGATTGTATCCGATTTATTAATCGCTCCAGATAATTTACGCAATGCTTGGGACATAAGACGAGCCTGTAAACCAACATGGGAATCACCCATTTCTCCCTCAATTTCAGCTTTTGGAACGAGTGCCGCCACAGAGTCTACGACCACTATATCGATTGCACCACTTCGAACGAGTGCTTCAGCAATTTCTAATGCTTGTTCTCCTGTATCTGGTTGTGATAACAATAAATCCTCTATGTTAACTCCTAATGCTCGTGCATAATTTGGATCAAGAGCATGTTCAGCATCAATAAAAGCTGCATGACCACCTTGTTTTTGTGCTTCTGCAATTGCATGTAATGCGACGGTCGTTTTCCCTGAAGATTCC
Source organism: Bacillota bacterium (assembly GCA_035303185.1). Lineage (GTDB taxonomy): Bacteria > Bacillota > Bacilli > Bacillales > Amphibacillaceae > CALAMD01. The sequence goes on along the minus strand of DATGRX010000010.1, from coordinate 17,040 downwards.
GGTCCATATATTTCAACAACTCTTCCCCTCGGATAACCACCGATTCCTAAAGCAACATCTAATGCTAAAGAACCACTAGGGATCGAGTTTATTTCTTGTGCTCCCTCTTCTCCAAGTTTCATAATTGAACCTTTACCAAATTGTCTTTCTATTTGTCGTAGTGCCATATCTAATGCTTGCTTTCTATCGCTCATTAGAAACCCTCCTTTATATACCTAATACTATAATACATTTATTTACCTATTTATACAAACAATATGCGAATGTATGTTCTGTTATTTTAAGTGAAAATCTGTTTAAATTTATATTTTTTTCGTATTGAGCAAATAAATTTAATTATTTACTTAAAAAAGTACATGAAAGCTTATTTTAACATACGATATAATAATTCAAATCCTTTTAAACTTGCTCGTTCTCTAATTTGATTACGATCTCCAGAAAAGACAAATTGAAAATCTTTTATCTCTGTATCCGTACAAATACACATAAAGACAGTTCCTATGTCATGACCTTCTAAAGAGTCTGGCCCCGCTACACCTGTAAAACTAATACCAATATTTGTTTGAAATTTATTTTTAACATTTATCGCCATTTCCCGTGCACACTGTTTGCTGACAACACCGTGTGTTTCAATTGTTTCTTTAGCAACATGTAATACATCTTGTTTTATTTCTGTACGATAAGAGACAAGACTCCCTGCAGCTACTTGTGATGCACCAGGAGCCGAGATTAATTGGTTCATGAAAAGACCACCCGTTATACTTTCAGCTGCAGATATCGTTAAATTATTTTCAGTTAATAAATGGACAACAACTTCTTGAATCGTATCATCATCAATTCCATAAAAATAATCTCCAACAACGTCTAAAATATCTTCTTTCGTTTTAGATAAAAGTTTATTTGCTTCATCATAGGATTTAGCTTTTACTGTTAACCGAACAGTCATTCCCGACTTTTGTGCAAGGGGTGCAATTGTTGGATTTGATTGTTTTTTAATAAGTTTAGATAAACGATGTTCTAAATCAGCTTCACCAATACCTATAAACCGTAACACTTTAGAAGTAATAATTTCCTTTTGATTTGTTAGGCTTTTTAAAAATGGCGACACTTGATTGGCAAAAATCGATTTCATTTCACGAGGGACACCAGGTAAAAAGATCCAGTATACATCATTATGAAAAACGATCATTCCTGGGGCCATTCCAGTTTCATTATGTAAAACTTTAGCCGTTTCAAATACTAATGCTTGTTTTCGGTTATTTGGTGTCATTTTTCTTTTACTTGCTTGAAAGTAATTAGTAATTTTTTCCATCGTTAGTTGATGTTCATACATTTGTAAATTAGTTAATTGTTGAAAGGCATCTCTCGTCATATCATCTTCTGTTGGACCAAGCCCACCAGTAACGATAACGATATTTGACCGTGTTTCTGCGGCTTGAAATGTACTTAACACTCGATGGATATTATCACCAACGACAGTATGGTAAAACAAATTAATACCAAATTTAGCTAATTCATTAGATAACCATTTCGCATTTGTATTTGCAATTTGACCTAATAACAATTCTGTTCCTAATGCAATAATTTCTCCATTATATTGTCGCATATTACGCTTCCCTCATCACGTGCCAATTTTTTTGAAAATATTCAATACCCGATAAAACAGTTAAAAATAAAGCAATGTATAAGAAAATTGTATCTAACGGAAAGTTCGCAAATGGAAAGTTATGTAATAACAGTAAAATAATTGCTATCATTTGTGAGACTGTTTTTAATTTTCCTAAATGACTTGCTGCTAAAACTAGTCCTTCTCCTGCGGCAACTAATCTTAATCCAGTTACTGCAAATTCACGACTTAAAATAATGATAACAATCCAAGCTGGAGCTAACTCTATTTCTATTAGTAATATTAAAGCTGCTGCAACGAGTAGTTTGTCAGCAAGCGGGTCTAAAAACTTTCCTAAGTTTGTAATTAAACCATATTTTCTTGCGATATATCCATCTAGCCAGTCTGTTCCAGAAGCTATTATAAAAATGAGTGCCGCTATAAAATGAGTCACAGGAATTTCATTTTGAATAAGAGTAATAGTCCCCCATTCAAAGGGTATTGACAAAATGACGATAAATATAGGAATGAGAAAAATTCTCGAAAGTGTAATTTTATTTGGTAAATTCATTAGTGACTATCCTTTCATAATAAAATATATAAATCCCTCCCATAATATTGGAAGGGAAATATTTATTCAGCCTCATCTGTTAACTGGATGATAATCAATTGGTACACATGATCATTTTCGTCGATTTCATAATCAAGAGTTACTCCATTTAAAGTAATCTCAACGTAAGATGCATTTCCTATATTTAAGCGAACTTCATTTTGCTCAGTTAGATTATACTCTAGTGGAGAATTTTCCGGGCTTATAAAACTACTAAATTCCCTTTCTCCATCAAGATCAATATCTAACCAAGATTCATCTGTTGCTTGTAATGATAATAAAAGCTCATCTTCATCATGGATGAATTGATAAGTTGTTTGAGGTGGTGAAACACTTTCATTTGTTTCAGAAACCTCAAAGGTTGATTCTATCGTTTCATTAACCTCTTCATTTTCTTCATTTTCTTCATTCTCTTCATTTTTTGATTCATCGTTTTCATTGTTATTCATATTGTTTTCATTATCGTTAACATTGTCATTGTCTACCCTAAAGTATTCATTATGTTCATTATTTTGTACATTATTATTTTCAGGTTCAAAGGACTTTTGTTGAATAAAATATATGGCAAGTCCGATAATGATTAACACGAGTAAAATAACGATTACTGTCGGTAGGAAGGAAAAAAAAGCGGTCGCTCTTGAGGGACCACTACTTCTTCGGGTTCTTTGAATACGAGTATATTGTGCCTCGCTTCTTCTTTCACCTATCGATGGTAATTCATCCTCATGAGTTTCTAATAGTTGATTAGCGTCGATTCCTAAAGCTTGTGCATATTCTTTTATAAACGCCCTAGCGTAAAACGATCCTGGTAATATATGGAAATTCCCTTCTTCAATAGCACGTAAATATCGCTTTTGGATTTTTGTTTTTTCTTGGATTTCTTCTAAAGAAAGGTTTTTAGCTTCTCTAGTTTCTCTTAATTTATCTCCTATTGTCATACTTAACACCATCCAATATTAAGCTATAGAAATTCATTTTGCCCGAAATTATCGTATTGAATAATTTCATCTTCTTTTGTCCGTAGCTCTATTATATAATTAAAATCATCTAGTGTATATTCAGTACCTTGTACAAATATGTCAGGATGTTCTATTACTTTTACAGCAGATAGTTGCATAATTTCTCTAATAAGTTGCCAATGTTCTTCATTTGCCCGTTGCTTAGATACGACACCATCGATAATATAAATATTTTGCTCATCATATTCTCCAGAAAACAACTTATTTCTTACAGTTTGTTTTAACAAAGTACTTGAAACAAAGACCCATCGTTTATTTGCACTTACACTTGCAGCAACTATGGACTCTGTTTTACCTACTCTAGGCATTCCACGGACACCGATCATTTTATGTTCATCACCTTTATATAACTCGGCCATGAAATCGACTAATAACCCTAATTCTGCACGAGTGAATCTAACAATCTTTCGGTTGTTTTTATCTCGTGAAATAAATGTTCCATGACGAACAGCTAAACGATCACGCAAATTAGGTTTTTTAATTTTTATAACTTTTATTGTTTCTACCAATTTTAAAATAGATTTAAGTCTTATAATATTCGTTTCCTCGGCTAATAAGAGCATCACTCTACGTTTGTTTTCGATACCATTTATTGTAACAATATTAATCGATAACATACCTAATAAAGATGATATTTCTCCAAGTAAACCTGGGCGATCCTTTACTAATTCATATTCGAAATACCATTCTGTTTTTATCATACATTACTCCTACTTATAACATCTATATTAATGTTACCTAATGAAAAATATAAATGCAATAACTTTTGTCAAAATTTGCAAATAAAGAAGCTGTGCAATTTGCTTTGCACCCTAAAAATAGTGCATAGTTCTAATTTTTAAGGTTCAATACAAATTGAGACAGCTCCTTTTATTATTTATTTAATTTTGAACATACTTCACCATAACATTTGCAATTGCTTGCTGTTCACTTTCATCAGCTACCGTCCATAATTGCTGAAGTAATTTTGTTTCCTCATTTGATGCTTCAACATTTTCGGCTAAATAATCACCGATTTCGTGAGCGATATTTTTCAGCGTTTCTTCATCCATTCCACTATCCTTTGCTTGCTTCACTCTGTTCGCTAAAAACTCCTTCCAAGATGAGAATTTATCTAACATTGACATGAACAATGCCTCCTTATGATGTAATTGTAATCATCATTATTATTCGACATACATATTAGTTTATGCATGAAGGGAGCATCGTTTTATTTATTTTCACTACTTATTAAACACGATGTTAGTTTATCTTCGGAAATCCACTCAGAAATAAATTCATTAAAATCATCTGTCGTTAGTGAATGTACTCGTGGCATAATATCAAAGAAATCTATACCCAACATATGGTAATGTGTAAATTCATTAGCAATGTATTCAAGAGAGTTCATCTGTTTCAACATTTTTCCGATACGTTTTCTTTTCATTAATGAAACTTCTTCTTCAGAAAACTGATAATTATTCGTTCCTGTTAGGAGTTCCATAAGTGTTTCTCTAAATTGTTCCGGTTTATCTGTATTGCTTCCTATTAATGTGTAGCCATAATTTCGTTCTAATGAAGGGCTAAAGAAGAAGCTTTTGTTAATCAAACGATCTTGATATAACTTTTGATAAAACTTACCTCCCCGAGAAAAGAAGTAATCAACGATCATACTTTGGAGTAAATCTTTCTTTAAGTATTCATCACCATATAAACGATCGACTGATTCTTTAATTCCTATTGTCATTCTCGGTCGTGACACTGGCATTTGAATGCGATATTCACTTTTCGCTACGTGACGCGGTTCATCAGGAAAAAACCTTTGAATATCTTGTCTCTTTTGAAAGGTCTTTTTCTTCTGATTCTCTTCTATCATTTCCATCATGGCATGGGGATCAAAATTCCCGATAATAAATAACGTCATATTACTTGGATGATAAAAGGTCTCATAACACGTATATAGATCTTCTTTTGTTATTTGATAGATAGAAGATACTGTTCCTGCGATATCAATATTTACAGGATGATGCTTAAACATCGCTCCAAGCGTACCCATAAAGGAGCGGTTTTCAGCTTGATCTTCATACATTTTAATTTCTTGTTCGATGATACCTTTTTCTTTTTCTACCGAATCATCGGAAAAGTAAGGTGATTGAACAAAATCAAGCAATATCTCCACATTTTCTTTGATGTGATTTGTGGCAGAAAATAAATAAGCCGTCTTTGTAAAAGATGTATATGCATTCGGTGAAGCTCCTAATTTTCCAAAGTCTGCAAATACATCCCGATCTTCTTTTTCAAAAAGTTTATGCTCTAAAAAATGGGCCACACCATCTGGAACGGTAATTTTATTTTCTCCATTCAGCGGAATAAATGATCGATCAATGGAACCATAGTTTGTCGTAAATATTGCAAAGGTTTTTGACATTTTATTTCTCGGTAGTAAGAATACAGGCAAACCATTTTGTAATGTTTTAGAATATATTGTTTCATTCACATTTTCATGAATTGTCTTTTTCATTTGGTTCACCTTCTTTACTTGTAAGTAAATAAACTGTATCTTTTTGGATTTGATTAGCAACTTGAATAACATCTTCTTTTGTTACATGATGAATGTTTGTAAATATTTCTTTTAATGGATAGGTAATTTGTGCCAAATCTTGTTGATATAACAATTCAACAATTCCGTTTGGATGATCTAAAGTTTCTAACAGACCATTTACTAATTGTTTTTTCGTTTCTTCCAGATTTTCTTCTGTAAAATCTCCCTTTTGAATGGCACGTAATTGCTCATCAATAATTTCATGAGCTTTAGAAAAATCCTTTGCATCAATGCCACTAACGACAAGTAACAATCCTTTGTGACTCTCAATTCCAGAAGCTGCATAATAGGCTAGACTATGTTTTTCTCGAACATTTAAAAACAATTTGGAACTTGGAAATCCACCAAATAAACCATTAAATACTTGAAGTGAAAAGTAATTGTTATCTTTAATTGTACCTAGAGTTCGATAACCAATATTAAGTTTAGCTTGATTAATTTCTTGAACTTCTTTAATGATTTTCGGTTTATGACGTAGTTGTTGAATCTGTTCCTTTTCAAAAATATGTGGTTCATGCTTTTCCCTTTGGAAATAATCTCGTATCTTTTGTTGCATAAAAGACTTTTCAAAATCCCCAACGATGTAAATGTCAATATCATCTTGTAATAACATATTTTGATAATATGTGTATAATGATTTTTCTGTTATTTCTTCTAATTCCTCAACATACCCGTGAACTCTAATCGCATATCGTTCATTTTTGCACATCTCATCAATCAGTCTCATGTTTGCATAACGCATTTTATCGTCGATGACCGATTCTATGGAATTTTTTAACGTTTCCTTTTCTCGATTAAATATTTGCTTATCAAAGGCATTTTCATTAACTTTTGGTCGATAAATAAGTTCATATAATAAAGCGAGGGAATCGTCAACTAACGATCCCTCATCTTTTATATATTTGTCATTTGCGATTTCTAAACGTGCACTTATGATATGATAATCGCCCTTTTTAGCGCCATCTAACGATAAAGTTGCTCCATACAAATCATCTAATTTTCTTTGTAATTTAACTTCACTCGGATAAGACTCCGTTCCTTTTCGTAATACATACGGCAACAAAGCTCTTTTCGTAATCGTATCCTTGTGTAAAGGTGCCTTTAACTTTACGACAAAATATAATGTTTTAAACTTTTCTGTTTTTATATAATGAACGTTAAGATGATTAAATTGCTCCGATTGCCTTTCAACGAGTTGCATATAATGCCCCCTTTTACTGTATGATCTTCCATAGATAGTATATACAGTTTTCTTAATCATAAACAAAGGAATATTTACCGACTACCTTTAATATAAGGGTCTCCAAGTGCGTTAGGTGGCTCAGCACGACCAATAAATCCTGCTAAAGCTAATATTGTTAACACGTACGGTGCAATAAGTAAAAAGATTTGTGGGACATTGCTTAGTAGCGGTAAGTTTGATCCGACAACACTTAAACTTTGTGCAAAACCGAAAAATAAAGCTGCTCCCATTGCACCTAATGGATGCCATTTACCAAAAATAACTGCAGCTAAAGACATAAATCCTTGTCCTGAAATCGTCGCATGGGAAAAGTTCATTGCAATTGTTAAAGCATAGACGGCTCCTCCAAGACCACCTAATGCTCCAGATATAACAACCGCTGTGTATCTCATACGTGGAACATTAATTCCGTTTGTATCAGCCGCCATTGGATGTTCTCCAACTGCACGAAGTCTTAGACCAAAGGATGTTTTAAATAATACAAACCATAAAATTACAGCTAAAATAATGGCAATATAAGATGTTGCATAAACTCCTCTAAACAATATGTCTCCAATTATTGGAATGTCAGCTAAAAATTTTACATTTTTCGTATAAAAAGGTTTTTCTACTGCTGCTGTTTGCCCCTTATCGTACCACATCTTCGTTAAAAAGAGCCCAATACCAAGGGCTAAAAAGTTTATTGCAACTCCACTAACCACTTGATCAGCACGAAAGGAAATAGACGCAACTGCGTGTAGAAGAGAGAATATAGCTGAAACAATCATCGCTACAAGAATGGAAATCCATGGTGTTAATGCCCCAAAAACATCGGCAAAAGTTAAGTTGAAAACAATAGCCACAAAGGCACCCATAACCATTAATCCTTCAAGTCCAATGTTTATAACACCAGATCGCTCACTAAAAACTCCACCAAGGGCTGTAAAAATTAGTGGCGCCGAGAAAAATAATGCAGTAGGTACGATTGAAGCTAATACATCGAATATAGCCATTTAATTTTCCCCCTTTTTAAAGCGATTGATTGCCCAACGAATAATATAGCTTGAAGCTACAAAAAAGATTATTAACGCAATGATAATATCTGCTAATTCTTCCGGGATTCCAGCTGCTCTTGGCATATTCAAAGCTCCTATCTTAAGGGATCCGAACAATATTGCAGCTAAAACGACACCAAAAGCTCTATTGGCACCGAGTAAAGCAACAGCAATCCCATCAAATCCTAAGTTCGTAAAACCACCTCTAACCGAGTTGTAGCCGAAAGTCCCTAATCCTTCCATCGCTCCTGCGAGACCTGCAAAAGCACCGGCAATCATCATGGAAATGACTATATTTCGACTTACATTCATACCCGCATATAAGGAAGCATGACGGTTAAAACCGACTGATTTCATTTCATAACCAAAAGTTGTTCGTTCAATAATAAACCACATAATAACAGCTGCTAATATAGCGATCAAAAGACCATAGTGAGCTCTTGAACCACCCGTTAATGCCGAAACCCACTCAGATTTTAAAGAAGCAGTTTCATAAATATTTTCCGTTCTATTTTGTGTATCCGATAGAACGTGACGAACGAGTGTGTTAGAAATATGAAAACCCGTATAGTTTAACATGATCGTTACGATAACTTCATGAACACCTAATTTCGCTTTTAAAATACCTGGGATAAATCCCCAGATTGCTCCAGCTAAAGCAGCAGCTAATATGGCAAAGGGTAGATGAATATACATAGGTAATTCAAAAGAAATACCTACCCAAACGGCCGCTAGCCAACCGACGATAACTTGACCTTCTGCTCCAATATTAAATAATCCCGTTCGAAAAGCAAAAGCGACAGCTAAACCTGTTAAAATGTACGGTATAACTTGGCGAATCGTCTCTCCGATATAATATGCATCTCCAAAAGCTCCCATCCATAAGGCTTTAAATCCATCAATAGGATTGTACCCAGATGCAAGCATGACAATTCCACCGATCAATAACCCTAATAAAACAGATATAATTGGTACAAGTATATTAAAATATCTACTATTCATTTCGAGCTTTCACCGCCTCATCACTACCAGCCATTAGCAGTCCTAATTCTTGTTCAGATGTCTCTTCTGGCTTGACTGTCGCAATAATCTTGCCATCAAACATTACTGCAATTCGATCACTAACATTTAAAATTTCATCAAGTTCAAAAGACATTAATAAAACGGCGCGTCCCTCATCTCTTTGCTCAATTAATCTTTTGTGAACAAATTCGATAGCTCCTACGTCTAATCCTCTTGTTGGTTGAGCAGCAATGAGTAAATCTGGTGAACGGTCTATTTCTCGTCCAATAATTACTTTCTGTTGGTTACCTCCAGACAACGCACTTGCTAATGTGTTTACACTAGGTGTTCGAACGTCATATTCTTCTACTAACTGTTTTGCTTTTTTATCGATTTCCTCAAAACTTAACATCTTATACTTAGCATACGGTTTTTTATAATACGTTTGTAACACAATGTTTTCTGCAACCGTATATTGTAAAACAAGCCCAAACCTTTGCCGATCTTGGGGTATATGTCCGACTCCACTTTCTGTTACCCTTCGTGGATCAAAATGGGTAATATCTTTATCACTTAATAAAATCTTCCCTTTTTCTACGTTACGAATACCGGTAATAGCTTCAATTAGCTCTGTTTGTCCATTACCATCAACCCCAGCAATTCCGACAATTTCACCTCGTTTTACTTCTAAATCCAATCCTTTAACAATATTTACATCTCTAGCATCTTTTACATATAAATCTTCCACTGTTAAAACCGTATCTTTTGGCTGAGCTGGTTTTTTTTCTGTTTTAAATAGAACTTCTCGACCAACCATTAATGAAGCTAACTCATTCACATTTGTCTCAGCTACTTCTACTGTGTCAATGCCTTTTCCATCACGTATGACTGTACACCGATCACATACTTGCATAATTTCTTTTAATTTATGCGTAATTAAAATAATCGATTTTCCCTCTCGAATTAACGCACGCATAATTTCCATAAGTTCATCTATTTCTTGTGGGGTTAATACAGCAGTTGGTTCATCAAAAATAAGAACATCGGCACCTCGATAAAGCGTCTTTAAAATTTCTACGCGTTGCTGCATACCAACAGATATATCTTGGACTTTTGCTGTTGGATCAATCCTAAGTCCATATGTATCCGAAAGCTTTTGGACTTCTTTTTCAGCATTTTTAATATCGATAACACCAAAATCTGCCGGTTCACTACCTAAAATAATATTCTCTGTGACAGAAAACGTTTCAACTAACATGAAATGTTGATGAACCATACCAATCCCTAAGTTTGTAGCAACATTCGGATCCGTAATTTTAACTTCTTTACCATTTACTTTAATTTTTCCTCCATCAGGCTGATATAAACCGAACAAAACGTTCATTAAAGTAGATTTTCCTGCACCGTTTTCACCGAGAAGAGCATGTATCTCCCCTTTTTTCAGTTGAATAGTAATATTATCATTAGCTACAACACCAGGGAACTCTTTTCGAATGTTCAACATTTCTACTACATACTCCAAATTTTTCACCTCTTTTTTGGATAACTCTTTTAGGTAAAAAAGACTGACATAAAATATGCCAGTCTTTTTTACTCTTTGATGTCTTACGCTATATTTATAGAGATTCTAAATACTCTTCTAATTCTTCTTGCGTACTTGGCACGTCGACTTCACCATTGATGATTTTTTCTTTCCACTCTTCCATCTCTTCAATAATATCAGATGTTAAAGCATCCTCATTTGTCGTTGCATAGCCAACACCTTCATCACTTAAATCAAAAGCTAAAACTTCACCGCCTGGGAAGTCTCCATCCATAGCCATGTTACTGACTTGCTGAACAGCGTTGTCAACACGTTTTAAGGCTGATGTTAATGTGACATTATAGTCACCAATTTGACCTTCTTCATATTGATCTTGATCTACACCAATTACCCAAATTTCACGATCTGGGTCACTGTTTTTAATATCTTTTGCTTCACTAAAGACACCATTTCCAGTATCACCTGAAGCATGGAAAATAATGTCAATATCATTGTTGTACATTTGTGAAGCAATTAACTTCCCTTTATCAGCTGCATCGAAAGCTTCTGCATACTGTATGTCAATTTCAATATCTGGATTTATGGATTTAACACCGGCATAAAAACCGACATCAAAGGCCGTAATAATATCTGATTCAACACCACCAACAAAACCAAGTTTATCTGTTTCTGTTTTTAATGCTGCTGCTACCCCTACAAGGAATGAACTTTCATTGTCTGCAAATGTAATACTTGCTACGTTGTCTTCCTCAACAACAGCATCAACAATTGAGAAATATGTGTCTGGATTATTTTGAGCAATTTCTTCAACAGCTGGCTCAAGTAAGTATCCGATTCCGAAAATTAAATCAAACTCATCACGTACTAATGAGTTTAGGTTTGGTAAATAGTCAGCATCATCATCTGATTGAGCATAGTCGAAATTTTCCTTTTCTTCTAAACCATGCTCTTCACCCCATGCTTGTAATCCTTCCCAAGCAGACTGGTTAAAGGATTTATCATCTACCCCACCGACATCTGTAACCATCGCTACTTTAAAGTCGGAATCCCCTTCTGCTACATTTCCATCATTATTATTGTTGTCATTGTTATTGTTATTTTCTACATTAGTATTGTCATTATTATTGTTATCATTGTTGTTGTCTCCGCCACCACAAGCTGCTAAAACTAAAACTAAACTTGCTAGCACAGCAAACAAAATAAACAAATTTTTTCTTTTCACTCTACTAACCTCCATAAATTTAAATTAATGATATATTTAGTGAATAAATCTGCTCAATCCTTGAGTAACCACCCCCCCTATGGTTAAATATCACCTAATATAGATCAAAACTACACACTCTGAATTTTATTATACATAACTTAACGTAAAAACTCTTGTATTTTCTGCAGTCTTACCTTTTATAATATAACAATTTCGACAAATAAAGTAAAACTATTATAAAAGGCTAGGATTCCTCTTCCGTTTCTTCAATCCGAATTAAAACATCACGGGGTCTACTTCCTACATATGGCCCAACAACTCCGCGCTCTTCCATCGCATCTATTAATCTAGCCGCACGGTTGTACCCAATTCTAAATCTTCGTTGTAACATAGAAACACTAGCTGTTTGCATATTTATCACTAATTGAACTGCTTCATCATACAATTCATCATCAACTTCACTTTCAGCCTTTGAAGGTGTTTCTGGTATCATTTCTTCTTGATAGACGACCTCTTGTTGTGTTTTACAATGTTCAACAACCCGCTCTACTTCTTCATCGGATAAAAAGGCTCCTTGAACACGGACAGGCTTAGATTGTCCTACAGGAATGTATAACATGTCTCCACGGCCTAAAAGCTTTTCTGCTCCACCAACGTCTAAAATTGTTCGGGAATCGACTTGAGACGAAACACTAAAAGCTATTCGAGATGGAATGTTTGCCTTGATCACACCAGTAATAACGTCAACAGACGGTCTTTGTGTTGCTATAATTAAATGGATACCTGCCGCTCGTGCCATTTGAGCAAGACGAGTAATAGCATCTTCTACATCTTTTGAAGCAACCATCATTAAATCTGATAACTCATCGACAATGACGACAATTTGTGGAAGATGAGCAATTTTTTCTTCTGCTGTTTGATTATACTGGTGAACGTAATCATTATACGCTCTTATATTCCGTGTTCCACTTTCGGAAAATAGTTCATATCTCCGTTCCATTTCGGCAACGACTTTTTTAAAAGCTTGGGCTGCTTTTTTAGGATCTGTAACAACAGGCGTTAATAAGTGTGGAATACCGTTATAAACATTTAATTCAACTTTTTTTGGATCAATCATCATCATTTTTACTTCATGTGGTTTTGCCCGCATCAAAATTGTTGTAATAATGCTGTTGATACAAACACTTTTTCCACTACCCGTTGCACCCGCAATAAGTAAATGGGGCATTTTTTCTAAATCCCCTACAACCGCATCACCGGATATATCTCGACCTAAAGCAAACATAAGTTTAGATGAATGATGCATGGAACTATCTAAAACTTCTCGTAAAGAAACCATAGAAACATCGTCATTAGGAACTTCAATACCAACTGCAGATTTTCCAGGTATAGGTGCCTCGATTCGAATATCTTGTGCAGCTAAAGCTAAGGCTAAATCATCATGTAAATTTACGATACGACTAACCTTTACCCCGGATGCTGGATTTACTTCATATTTCGTGACGGCAGGCCCTACATGAACTTTTACAACACGAGCTTGTACACCGAAGCTTTCAAAGGTTTTTTCAAGTTTCCTTACGGTGGCTTGAATAAGTGATTTATTTTGCTTTTGGACATTACCTTTTACTTCATCTAATAAGTCTGGCGAAGGAAGTTGATAATCTTCATTTTCCGCCTCATAGTCAGAAAGTTTAGTAGTAGGAAGATCAACAACATTCACTTCTTCTCCCATCTCCTCTTGCGATGTTTCTTCGCTCTGTTCAAAATCATTAGCATATGTAATCTCAGTAAACTCTTCTACTTCCGCCTCTTCTTCCGTCTGATAATACTCCTCTACAGTAACTTCTTTCTGTCTTTCCTTCCTCTCCTTTAACTTCTTGCGTAAAAATTGATAAACCTTTTTACTTTTATCTCCAAAAAATAAAAATATTTTTTGTAAGGAAATATTTGTCAAAAATAGTATTCCAACGAGAACAGAAAATACAGAAATAATTTTTGCACCGATTGATGAAAACAAATAATAAAAAAACACAAATAAAATAGCACCGATGAATCCTCCACCCAATTGACCAGAAGAGGAACTATCATTTACATATTGTAAAAAGCCTTCCCAAGTTAAACGAATAATCGATTGATTTGATTCTACAAGTAATGATTCAAATACTTGTATGTGGGTAAACAATAAAATTCCTGTAAAAATAAAATAAATACCGATAAATCGTTTGTCTTTATAATTGGGTAAACGTTTTTTAACGATAAGTATGATTCCCGTTACTAAAAGGGCAATTGATGCAACAAAATACCAAACACCAAAAATAAATCTAAAAATATGTTCTAATGTGTTTGGAATAATCCCGCCACTAATAGCACTTGCACCACTGCCAAATATCGCTAAAAAAATAAGTAATAATCCGATTAGATCAATTTTTAATTGGTCTTTAAAGCTTTTTTTCTTCTTTTTCTTTTTAGACATTCTCTCACCTCTTGATACATGTACATATATTTAAGAAGTGAAATCTTCTATGAATTACCATACATGCAATTAAATCGTATTATAACATATTTAATCTACTTATTTGAGTATTGTTCTATATAACAATTTCCTTTTCGGACGATTTATCTATATATAGTAATTGATTGTTTTAAATGAATATGAAAACAAATTAAAAAACGCTTGCTTAAAAAACAAGCGTTACACTAATAAACTAGTTAAAGCAGTTTTTTCAGTTTCATTGAGGGGTAATAAGGGTTCTCTAACATTACCGACATCGACTCCTAGATGATTTAAGGCAAATTTAATCGGAGCTGGTGAGGGAACATTAAAAATTTCAAGCATAAACGGTAATAATTGCTTATGGATCTCACTTGCAATCTCTGTATTTCCTAAATTATAATTTGTGATCATTTGCTTAATTTTATGGCCATATACATGTGATGCAACAGATACGACTCCGAAACCACCGACGGACAAAATTGGTAAAGTTAAACTGTCATCGCCTGAATAAACTGTAAAATTATCTCTAGTGTTAGCGATAATTTCACTAACCGCTTCTAAATTTCCACTCGCTTCTTTAATAGATGTAATGTTCGGAATATCACTTAAGGAAATAACAGTTTTTGGCTGTAGATCTACACCGGTTCTCGATGGAACATTATACAACATGATCGGCAGTTTTGTATTTTTTGCTAATTGTGAAAAATGACGATATAAACCTTTTTGATTCGGACGATTATAATAGGGAGTAACAGCCATAATGCCATCACAACCAATTTGTTCAGCCTCTTTAGTTAGATAGATGGATTCTTTCGTATGATACGTACTCGTTCCAGCAATAACTGGTATTCGATTTCCGACAATTTCTACTGAATGATGAAACAAATCAAGCTTTTCTTCACTAGATAATGTAGGTGATTCACCAGTCGTTCCCGAGACAATAATAGCATCTGTACCATTGTTTATTAAAAATTGTATCAACATTTTTAATTGAGAATAATCAATTTGCAAATCTTCATCAAAGGGAGTTACCATAGCGGTAATGACTTCTCCAAAATTCATCCATTCACCTCTTTTCTTTCATAATGAAAAATATTGTGTAAATTATTTATCGAACAGTTGATATGTTCATCATCAATTAAAAGCCAAACAGAAGTATGATGAACAGAACTTTGATAAATTGTTATACCATTATTCGTTAATGTTCCAACAGCAGTGGAAATCACTTGAGGAAGTTTCTTTTGTTGAACCCCAATGATAGAAACCTTAGCACAATTTGATTGAATGGTTGGATAGATAGATAAGTTTGAAAGAAGTTTAATAGTAAGTTCTGCTAATTCATTTGGTATCGTAAACATAAGTTTTGTTGGTGATAAAAAAATAAAATCGACAGAAACATTATGTTTAGCTAATACTTTAAATACTTTTGATTGCTCAATTAAACTATGTTTCTTTAAATGAATCGACACTCTTGTTAAATGTCGTCTATATGCAATACTCGTTATTAATTGACGTGTTAATGAATACGTATTTTTAATTTGCTTAGATGTAATGACGGTACCTTTTCCTTTTGTAAATGTAGGTTTAATATGAATCGGAACTTTTTCATTCATAACAATCTCAATAGCTGTTGGATGAATAACTTCTGCTCCTTGATAGGCTAGTTCACTTGCTTCAAGGTAAGAAGCTATTTTAATCGGTTTAGCAACTGGAACGATTTTTGGATCAGCAGTCATAACACCTAACACATCCGTATAAATTTCGATCAAGTTTGCTTGTAAAGCAACTCCTAATGCAGCAGCTGTAATATCACTACCACCCCGACCTATCGTTGTGATTTCTCGATTAATTGTCTCACCTTGAAAACCTGCAATGACAATGACATCATGATTTTCTAACTGATGAAAAATATTTGTTGTGTTTATATATTTAATATTCGCTTTCATAAATTGATCCGTTGTTACGATACCTGCTTGAGCACCGGACATAGCATAGGCTCGAATATTTTGTTTTCTTAATTCATTCGTTAAAACAACGGAGGAAATAATTTCTCCACAAGACATTAATAGATCAATTTCTCGTTTTGTAACTGCATGATTTGGATAATCAACTAAGGATAGTAATGTATCCGTTGCATAACAATCGGGATAACGTCCTATAGCTGAAACAACAACGACAATTTTTTGGTCTTGCTCCAGTGTAGTTTTAATATGACGAATTACAGATTCTCGACTTTTTTTATCTTTTAAAGATGTACCTCCAAATTTTTGAACTGTTATTTTCATTGTTCAAATCACTACCTTTTTTTGTCTATATAAGTTCATCTTCTACAATACATTCGGCAATTTGAACAGTGTTTAATGCTGCACCTTTTAATAAATTGTCACAAACTACCCATAAGTGAAATCCATTATGATAATTAGGATCTTTTCTTATTCTACCAACAAAGACTTCCTCTTTATTTGTTGCATCAACAGGCATAGGCAAATCATGTTGTTCAAACACTTTAACACCTTGCATCAACTTTAACGTATGAACAATATCATGTAATGACACATTCTTTTTTTTAGTTTCTACATAAATGCTTTCACTATGAGAAGTAAGCACTGGCACCCGTACACATGTTGCGCTAATTGAAATCTCTTTATCATTGAATATTTTTTTCGTCTCTTCGATCATTTTCAATTCTTCTCCGGTATATCCG
>DATGRX010000009.1:0-3443 GCA_035303185.1 Bacillota bacterium | reverse complement strand
AGAAAATATTAAAGAAAGTTTATTTAATGAAGTGACAGCTTTATGGCATACAAATGAATTACGACAGTTAAAATTAGATGTTATGGATGAAGTGAAGAACGGTCTTTACTATTTTGATGATACCTTATTTGATACATTACCTCTTGTATTTGAAGAGCTTGAAGAACAGCTTAAGGAAAAAATAGGAGATGAAGATTGGAATGTACCTAACTTCATTCATTTTGGCTCTTGGATTGGCGGGGACCGAGATGGGAATCCAAATGTCACACCGGAAGTGACCTGGGAGACATTAAAGATGCAGCGCGATCTAATTTTACAAAAATACGATGAAGCTATCGTTGAGCTTATGAAAAGATTTAGCCAATCGACAGAGCGCATTTCTATTGATGAATCTTTTATTACTCGAACGAAAAAAGCTGAACAGAAATATTTAGCTAAGGATGAAAAATGGCCGATTACCTCAGAAGTATATCGGCGAAGATTTGCAGTTATTTTAAAACGAGTACGGGAAACAGGAAAGACAAAAGCTGGTTATGAGAAGCCTGAGCAGTTAATTGAAGATTTAGTTGACATCCGCGAAAATGCAGAATCCTTTTTAACAGGATATAAACGGCTAAAGACCCTACGTAAAGTTATCCGTCAAGTTGAGTTGTTTGGCTTTCATTTGGCAACTTTAGATATTAGAAATCATAGTGGTGAACATGAATTGGCAGTTGCAGAAATTTTGCGTAAAGTACAAATAGAGAAAGACTATCCAAATTTATTAGAAGAAGAAAAACAGGAAGTCTTATATCGTTTGTTAGAAGATCCAAGACCAATCTTATTACATCATCAAAAGTATTCAGAAAGAACGGAAGAGATTTTAGATGTATTTCGAATGATTTATCATGCTCATCAAGAGTTTGGTAGACGTGCGATTCAAGTATATATTGTAAGCATGACCGAATCTCCAAGTGATTTACTAGAAGTCTTATTGCTTGCCAAAGAAACAGGATTATATCAGGTTCTTGATGATGGAGCTGTTAAAAGTGATTTAGATATCGTTCCACTGTTAGAAACAATTGATGATCTGAAGCAAGGCTCAGAAACAATGAAACAACTGTTTGAAGCAGATGTCTATAAAAAACAACTTCAAGCAAGAGATAAGCGTCAAGAAATTATGCTCGGTTATTCCGACGGGAGTAAAGACGGAAGTACATTAAGTGCGAACTGGAACTTATTTAAAACACAGTTAGATATTCATAATGTTGCAAAAAAATATGGCGTGGAATTAAAGTTTTTCCATGGTCGCGGTGGTTCCCTTGGACGTGGTGGTGGTTCGCTAAATACAAGTATTTTATCCCAACCGACTGAAACGTTAGGGGACGGTGTAAAAATTACTGAACAAGGGGAAGTGTTATCTTCTCGCTATTTACTAGAGGATATTGCCTTTAGAAATTTAGAGCAAGCAGCATCTGCCTTATTCATTGGCTGTGCAGAAGCCCAGGTCGTACCTGAAGAAATGGAAAAAAGGAAACGTAAATGGGAAGAGGCAATGGATTTTATTTCAAAAGCTTCTTTAAAAACCTATGAAAAGTTGGTCTTTAAGGATCCAGACTTTTTAACCTATTTCCATGAAGCAACACCTCTTTATGAATTAGGGGAGTTAAATATCGGTTCCCGCCCGATGAGTCGAAAAAACAGTGAAAAATTTGAAGATTTACGAGCAATCCCTTGGGTCTTTGCTTGGACACAGTCAAGACAAATGATCCCCGCTTGGTATGCAGCAGGGTCAGCCTTTCAAGAGTTTATCGAAGGGGACGAAAGTCATTTGTCCCTTTTACAAGAAATGTATCAAAATTGGAGTTTTTTCCATGCAACGGTAAACAATTTACAAATGGCCCTTGTAAAATCTGATATGCAAACAGGAAAGGAATATGTTGAGCTTGTTCAGGATAAACAAATTGGTGAACGCATTTTTAGTCAAATCCATTCTGAATATGAACGGACAAGAAATGCCTTGTTAAAAATCACACAAAATAATGAATTGCTAAGCCATACACCGAATATAAAGGAATCTGTTCATTTAAGAAATCCTTATGTCGATCCGCTTAATTTTTTACAAATTGATTTAATTAAAAAGTTACGAGAAACGGAGCATCCGTCAGAACAATTAATTACGGAAGTGCTACTTACGATTAATGGGGTAGCAGCAGGGTTAATGAATACGGGTTAAACAAAAAGCTGCACGTCTCTATTTGAACAGAAACGTGCAGCTTATTTATGATTATACATTAACAATTTGAAACTCACCGAGTCCAAATAAATTTTTCGTATAATCTAATTTTACATTGTTAAAATAGGATGATTGACTTTTATCAACGAGAAATTTAACGCCATCGACTTCTGTTACAGTATCATTAGGATTAGATGACTCTTCCAGAGCCAGTTGTAAACTTGGGCCCCCTCACCCTAATGCCATGTAAACACGAATGAATGGATTTGACGTATCAACATCCATCTCATCTAATTCTTTTTTAATTTGCTTCATTGCAGCATCTGTTACTTGTAACATGACTTAGGCACCTCCTCTTCAGATGAAATATAATGGCTTAAAAGAATAACTTACTGATAATAAAGATAACTCCTACCAGGAGCCATAGATATACTCCGGGTCATATTGGTGGAAACTTTCGACCCTTAGAAGTATTTCCTTTGCTAGTTCCTCAAGTCTGTGTTTCACAATTTTCTTGTTTGTTTTTCAATGTGTCACACTCCTTACAAGCGTAAGTATACCCCTACCCCTACCCCTATACGTAAACTATTATAGGCGATAATTGTTTCGCTCGTCAATTGAGTAGCTTATCGGCTCCTGACGAGCAATTCTACAGCCTCTTTAATCTCTTCCTCTGTATTCTCTCCCTTGCTTACTTGATCTCTAACACATTGCTCTAAATTCGTACTAACAACAACACCGATCGCTCGGTCCAGAGCCGTTCGGATGGCCGTCATTTGACCAACAACATCTTTACACTCTTTATCTTCTTCCATCATCTTTAAAACACCACGAATTTGACCTTCGATCCGCTTTAATCTATTTTTAACTTTGTCATCGTAAAGCATAAAAGTTAACCTCCTTACATTTTTTAAATGACATGAATGAATTTTTCTCTTTTCGATTTTACTTCACCAATGATCTCTGCTTTTATAGGTGAGAACTTATTAAAGGATTGGACGTATTGAGTTGCTTTTTCCTCGGGTAAGCTGATAAGCAATCCGCCAGAAGTTATCGCATCACAAAGGATTCTTTGATAAGATGTTGTTACACTTTCGTGAAAGTTTACTTTATCCGCTAGCCAGTTGACGTTTTCTATTGTACCCCCTGGAAAAATGTTATCTTCTGCAAGTTCATAAGTATGAGGTAACACAGGAACTTTTTGATGGGAAATAGTCAAACTGACATC
>DATGRX010000008.1:0-5092 GCA_035303185.1 Bacillota bacterium | reverse complement strand
ATTTTCCAGAAGAAGTACAGGAAGAGTTCCTTTCTGAAGATCTTTCGACATTATTATTTCATGTTTCGTTAGAAGAAGGTATTGAAGCTAGTGAAACGAATGCTGTTATGGATACCCTTCGAGATAAAGTTGAAGAAATAGGCTTTGAAAATGTGCAATTTGAAATTACCGGTCCAGCTGGAATTTCTGCAGATACGATTTCAATATTTCAAAATGCAGATTTTGTCTTAATAATCGCAACGGTATTGTTAATTTTTGTATTATTAATTCTCATTTATCGTTCACCCTTACTTGCGATTACACCTTTAGTTATTGCAGGAATTGTGTATGGAGTCGTTGATCGAGTCATTGGTATATTTGGTGCTGCCAATTTGTTTGCCATTGACAGTCAGGCTATTTCAATTATGCTCGTTCTCATGTTTGCGGTACTAACAGATTACAGCTTGTTTATCTTTTCTCGCTATCGTGAAAAACTACGGACTGTCGAATCAAAATATGTTTCCATGCAACAAGCGATGTATCACGTATCTGAACCGATTTTCTTTAGTGGTAGTACGATCTTTTTAGCGATGTTAACTTTATTTGTCACTATCTTTAAACCATATAATTATTTTGCTCCAGTGTTCTCAACAGCTGTTATCTTTATTTTACTAGCCGGGTTAACATTAATTCCAAGTATATTTGCCCTATTAGGTAGACCTGCCTTTTGGCCCTTTATTCCAAAGGTAGAGGAAAAACAAAAGGACAAGAAAACCTTTTGGACTAAAATAAGTACCTTTGTTACAAAACACCCGGCAGCCATTGCAAGTACTATAATAATCATTTTCGTCATAGGTATCATAAATTTAACATCAATGACTTTTTCCTATAATTTACTTAAATCTTTTCCAGAAGACATGTCATCCCGGGTAGGATTTGAGCTCCTGGAAGAAAACTACCCTGCCGGTGAGCTAGCACCTGCTACAGTTTTACTTGAAAGTGATAAAGAAATCGAGTGGAATGAGGAAAACATTGAACAATTTGAAGAGTTTCGACAAACATTAACAGAAGAAAAGGGCGTTGAAGAAGTTACGCCAGAAATTAATAAAGATATGGGAGAAAGTCCACGAAGCTTTTTATCCGATGATAAACAAGTTGCCCGATTTGAACTCGTGTTATCGAATCATCCCTATGAAATAGAAGCAATAGAAACGATTAAAGACTTACAGGATAAAGAGGATGCCTTGTTACAAGATCTATCCTTTAGCAAGATCCACTATGCAGGGCAAACTGCTGAACAAGTAGACATTCAACATATGAATAAACGGGATATGATTATCCTATTCTCCTTAGTCATTGTATTAATGACCCTTGTGTTAGGTTTTCAAACCCGTTCTATCCTAATGCCCTTATTAATGATGGGAACTATTTTAGTATCCTATGCGGCAACACTGGGCTTTAGCTGGGTCATCTTTAAGCAGTTCCTTGACTTAGATGCGATTAGTTATCGTATACCTGTATACACATTTGTCTTTATGGTTGCGTTAGGTATCGACTATAATATTATGTTAGTTTCAAGAATTCGAGAAGAAAATAAAAGCTATGAATTTCCAGAAGCTGTGAAGCGAGGCGTTGCTTTAACCGGTGGAGTCATTTCTTCAGCAGGGATGATTTTAGCAGCAACCTTTGCAGTGCTTATCACACAGCCCTTACAAGAATTATATTTATTCGGCTTCACCATGGCCTTTGGAATATTATTAGACACCTTTATCGTTCGAGGAATGTTAATGCCTTCTGTATTATTATTAACTAATAGAAAATAAGCTAAACGTCTCTTGAAAGACTTTCCTTTTCAAGAGGCGTTTTTTTTCATGAAAAAGTTGCATATAAATTCCATCTTTAGACGGATGTTATAAAAAAATATTCCTGTATGATTATACTTAAGACAATCCTTCAGATAGGAGATGTGAATTATGTTTACTTTTGCTTTTATATCACAAATAATTTTACTTGTTTATTTTGAAGTAACTACTCTTATAAACCTATATCCGTGGAACGATTTATCCAAATACACACGAAAGGAAAAAATCACCGAAGCGACGGTTAATGGTATAACAATCATTATTGGTATCACCTTATTTATTTCAAAAAAACCAGTGTTAATGGTTATCGCCACCATTTTTTGGTTCCTATTTTTACTAGTCCAACTATTAAATTGGTGGATGCCTTATATAACAGGAAAACATTTAAAACAATTTCCAAGGGAACTTTATGATAGCCATTTTCAAGATACATTGAAAATACTTCCGCCGATTAAAGAACATATTATTCCCGACGCTCAACATAATGTTTTGCAATTTCTATCCTTAGAAGTTTTTATCGTTAGTTTGCTTGCCATTATCAATTGATATTCTTTTTGCACGTCTATATTCGTTAAGTTGACTGTTGTTTCGATAGAAAAATAATCCCTTTTGCCATCCTTAACAAAAGGGATACGAAACGATTTACCTTATTGTTCGAGCTCTATAATCACTTGCGTAAACAACAAAAAGTCTTTCATATGTTTTTCGATAATCGATTCTAAAATATTAACATCCAAGGACTGATAATAATGAACAGCTACACTTCGGAATCCAACCATATTCATAAGTGAAACAGCTAACTTTCTATCTAGCATTCCTTCTTCCAGTAAGATAGCAAAAGCATCTCGACTTGTTTGGGGAAGTCCAAGTTTATGTTTACTTACAAGATGCATAGCTAAATCAATACTTGCTTCACACGCTCGTTGAATGTTTAAAACCATACTATCTTGTTTTGTATAATCAGAGATATTTGCCGGATTATTTTCATATACTTCCTCTACACGCTTCACACAACGTTCTATGATTGAGATTTTATTTAAAACGGCATCATTCATGTTTAAATACACGCCCGCTTTCTTTAATGGACTCGATCACTGGTTTACGCTGCTCATTCAGTGTTACATACATACTGTAAGCACGCATCCTTTGACGTACAAAGGTATTTTCATTTGCAATGTAGATAGGCTCTCCTTCTGAAAAGATTTCCATCGTGAACACCGTATTAGCTTTTTTAATGTCTATTAAGTCCACTTCTCGTTTCACGATGTGAGACAGTTTGCTGGCAAATATGAATCGTTCATAGGTAGACAATTCTTCATCACTAAAATAAGCAATATCTAGGTCACTATGTTCATTCTGTGTTCCTTTCGCAAAGGATCCATAAAGGATGATAAAATCCGGATTTAATTTATTGACTATAGGAGTAACAAGAAGTTCTTTGACTTTTTCTATTCCCATCAACTTCACCCACCTATTTAAAAACCTTTTCCTTACTGACGGACTTTATACTATTATATCTTTATTATACAAACTTCGCCCCTTAATTTCGATGCTTTCTTAGTAGTCGATAAGAATAATCAACTTTAACTGGGTTAAAATTCGGGTTATTGAAGATAACTTCTATTTATTTTGAAACAGATCCTTAGAAAATTTCTTTTCTCCCATACTTTATGTAACAAATTTTTCCTTGATAGTATCCAAAATGACCTTATCAATACCAATCTGCAGAAAATAATTCTCGACGTTCTCATATTTTTCCACTAAATAATGATAAACTTTTATCATAAATTCAGGTTTTGATTCAAGTAATTCTTTTGGAAGTTCGATAGGTAAATTCATCATTGTTTCTTCAGGATTCGCTTTATTATATATTTGAGTAACCATGTAATTTGCAATGATATCCTCCTCACTCACACCTGCTAAACCGAGAAGGAGCATGGCGATAACTCCTGTCCGATCCTTTCCAGCCGTACAATGGAATAACACACATCCTTCCTGATCCGCAAACCAGTTAAAAATTTCTTTAATTTCCTTTTGACTTTCCTTTAAAATATGAATGTACATATTTGCTAAAATATCCTCATGCTCCGCTTCGATAAGCTCGCCAAAGTCTTCAAAAGAGTCACTGCTTGCCCCGACATCTAGCAAGGATTTATGTAAATAATGAATGGAACTATGATTTGCTAACGGATTTGGAGCATGCTCTAATTCTATATCACTCCGTAAATCTAGCACCGAAGTAACTCCATATTCTAGCAAAAATGTAATATCTGCTTCTGTTAGTTGCGTAAGGTCATCCCCGCGTAGAAACTTTTGCGAAACTGTCACTTCTCCATCAATGGTTGGATATCCTCCAAGTTCCCTCACATTGTATGCCTTTTTCAGAGGTAATCTAACGTAAAAGGTCATCAACATCTCCATCCTTTCTATTTTATTGTCTATTCCCAGGCGAACATTTTCAAAGGATTACTAAACAAACTTCTTAACGTCTTTTGCTAGGAAGTTGTTTTTTAGATATGTATTTGCTTCTATAAAACTGAATCTGTCATTCCTCTTTCTTAAACAACCTCACCTTAATCCTTATCTATTCTCCGACAATTCCAAATCTTGCTAAGAGATATAACGTACTATATAATACTTTTAATGCTTTGTCTTACATATACAGGGGTGTTACAAGTCATGAGCAAACAAAATAAACATATCAAGGCATTACGTGTTGCCTTTCCTTATTCAATCCCTATTTTGACAGGATTTCTATTTCTTGGCATGAGTTACGGTATTTATATGAATGCACTCGGTTTTTCAGCTATTTATCCTTTTCTCATGAGTTTACTTATTTTTGCTGGATCCATGGAGTTTGTAACCGGCAGCTTGTTGCTAGGAGCCTTTAATCCGTTAAGTGCCTTTTTTCTAACATTAATGATCAACTCAAGACATTTATTTTATGGGATTTCGATGTTAGAAAAGTTTCGGAACACTGGAAAAAAGAAACCTTACTTAATTTTTGGAATGTGTGATGAAACCTTTGTCATTAACAGTTCTGCGCGAATTCCGAAAGATATGGACCAAGGGCTCTTTATGTTTTATGTGACATTACTTAATCAAATTTATTGGGTTGGGGGAGCAACTTTAGGCGGGGTCTTCGGGTCCTATATTACCTTCAGTACAGAAGGTTTAGAATTTGTCATGACTGCGCTATTCGTCGTTATCTTTTTAGATCAGTGGATGAAAGAGGAAAGGCATCATAGTTC
>DATGRX010000007.1:0-4308 GCA_035303185.1 Bacillota bacterium | reverse complement strand
CCAAATATCCTTTCTTATTTAATGAATAAAGTCAGTATTTTTAGTATAGTAAGTAAATATACACACAAATTGGGAGGCCTTACAAATATGTTATTGATCAAAAATACAGTCATTTACACAGGCACAGGTGAAATTTTAGAGGATCAACAAATTCTAGTGAAGGATGGTGTCTTTCATAAAATTAGTCAGAAAGTAAAAGCGCCTAAGGACTGTGACCTTATTGATGCTGAAGGAAAAATCATCACCCCTGGACTGATCGATGTTCATACTCACTTAGGTGTTCATGAACAAGGTGTTGGTAGAGAAGGTGCAGATTTTAATGAATCTAGTGACCCGATCACACCGGAAGTTCGCGCAATTGATGGGATTAATCCTCGGGAAGAAGGTTTTCAAGATGCGAGACGTTCAGGTGTTACGACTGTTCAAGTGATGCCGGGAAGTGGAAACATTTTAGGTGGCGAAATGGTTGTCATGAAAACAGCTGGAAAAATTGTTGATGAAATGATTATTAAAAATCCTTCAGGAATGAAAGCTGCGTTAGGAGAAAACCCCAAACGACAAGGACCTGGCACAAGCGGTAAAAAACCAATGACCCGAATGGGAATTGCCGCTAAATTACGGGCCAAACTAATGGAAGCTGAAGATTATTTAAATGACAAAGATAAAAACAAAAAACGTGACCTTGGACTCGAACAGTTAGCGAAAGTATTACGCAGAGAGATGCCACTTCGTGTGCATGCCCATCGTGCAGATGATATCGTTACAGTATTACGTATCAAAGAAGAATTTGATATTGATATAACGATTGAACATTGTACAGAAGGTCACTTTATCCCAGATTATGTTGCCGATAAAGACGTTCGAGTGTCTATTGGACCAACGATGTCAACCCGATCAAAAGTTGAATTAAAAGATAAAACATGGGAAACACTTAAAGTATTAACAGATGCCGGTGTGTCTTGTTCGATTACGACCGACCATCCTGTTATTGGTATTGAATATTTAACCTTCAGTGCTATTGAAGCGATTAAACATGGGCTGACGGAACAACAAGCCTTACGAGCAATTACATTAAATGCCGCAAAGCATATTGGTGTAAGTGATCGTGTTGGTTCTATTGAAGAAGGTAAAGATGCGGATTTTGTAATTTGGAGCGGAAGTCCCTTTGACGTAAGAAACTCTGTTGAACAAGTATTTATTGACGGAACAAACGTCTATTCATAATATTTCTCGAATGATATAAGCTAGTATCTGAATGACAGATACTAGCTTTTTTTATCGTTTTAGTATAACCTTTTCGTCATTTTCCAATCATATAGGCAACTATATTTGATTTTACATTGGATTCCGTTACAATATTAAGGGTAAATAGTGTATAAAATTTTATGTATAGTTGGGGGCTTCTTCATTGACGAATAAACAAAAACCAAAGGCTGTATTAGTAATTTTTGGAGCAACAGGTGATTTAGCGAATCGTAAATTATTCCCATCTATTTTTCGATTGTATACAGAAGGAAAAATATGTGAGGAAGTAGCTATTGTCGGTGTCGGCAGAAGAGATTGGAATCATAAGATTTTCCGGGAAAATGTTAAAACTTCTATTAAGGAAGCTTTTCAAAGACAAGACGTATCTGATGAGTTTATGACACACTTTTATTACCAACGAGTACATATTGATGAAAAAGAAGGTTACATTCAGTTAGGCAATCTTATCGAAGGGTTAGAACAGGAGTATGACACAGAAGGCAATCGCATGTTTTATTTAGCGATGGCTCCTGAATTTTTCGGAACATTGTCAAATAACATTAAACAGTATGGTTTAAAGAGTGGGGCAGGCTGGACACGACTCGTCATCGAAAAGCCTTTCGGACATGATTACCCATCTGCAAAAGCATTAAATGAAAAAATTCGAGCCGGCTTTGAAGAACATGAAATTTATCGTATTGATCATTATTTAGGGAAAGAAATGGTTCAAAATATTGAAGTGATTCGCTTTGCAAATGCTATTTTTGAACATTTATGGACGAACCAATTTATCGCAAACATTCAAGTCACTTCAAGTGAATCGATCGGTATTGGCGAACGGTATGAGTTTTACAATCGAGCAGGAGCAAACCGAGATATGGTCCAAAACCATATGTTACAAATGGTTGCATTACTTGCGATGGAGCCTCCGATTAAATTAACAACCGATGAAATACGTTCGGAAAAAATAAAAGTTTTACGGGCGCTCAGACAAATGTCAGCGGAAGACGTGCGAAAGAACTTTGTCCGTGGTCAATATGATGCAGGTGAAATTAACGGCAAAAAAGTACCTGCTTATCGAGATGAAGACCCTTTGTTAAAGGATTCTAACACAGAAACCTTTGTTGCCGGGAGAATATTCATCGATAATTACCGCTGGGCAGGCGTTCCCTTTTACATCCGAACAGGAAAGCGCATGACCGCAAAATCAACGCGCATCGTCGTCGAATTCAAAGATATACCGATGAAATTGTATTATGAAAGCAAAAGTGAAAAACATCCAAACTTACTCGTTATTGACATTCAGCCGGAGGAAGGAGTTACCTTCCATATGAATGTTAAAGAAACCGGAACAGGATCTTTTGCTGAACCGATTAAACTATCCTATCGAACAGATAGTAAAGACGCTGACGGAGTAATTAACACACCGGAAGCCTACGAAAAACTTATTTATGATTGTATGATTGGTGATGGCACGAACTTTACCCATTGGGATGAAGTTGCGTTATCCTGGAAATATGTCGATGCGATTTCACAAGTGTGGGAAAATGAGAAGGCAGACTTTCCGAATTATGAGGCAGGAACAAAAGGACCGAAGGAAGCAGATGAATTGTTAGCTCAAGACGGTTTCCATTGGTGGTCTGTCATTGATTAATCTAAAAAGAGGCGAAACTTTTCGCCTCTTTTTCATTTCACGTAATATGTTTTTTTACTTGGTAGTTCTAAACAATTTAATTGACCACCGTACACAGCGCCTCCATCTATACCGATAACATTATTCTGGCCAAAATAAACATCATTACTTTTATTTTTGTTTAAAAAGCGTGTTGGAGTATGCCCAAAAATGACGGTTTTTTCTCCATCATAATTTCTAAAAAATTCTTCACGTATCCAGATTAATGTCCATGGGTCGGTTTCATCAGGCTTAACACCTGGTTCAATACCCGCATGTACGAAAATATAATCATCTATTTCATAATAGTAGTCAAGGGTGCTTAAAAAACGAACATGCCGATGAAATAATTCGTCATCCGGGATTGTCATTTTCTTTCTATTTCTGCGATAATTTTCTAACGTTGCTAAACCACCATTTCGCTCCCAACGATCCCAAGCGTCTTCTTTCTCATCTGCAACATCGATCATCATTTGATCATGATTCCCTCGTAGAACAATCGCTCCTTCTTCTTTTAATTGCATCACTTTTTCTAGAACTTGTTTTGATTTTGGTCCCCGATCAATATAGTCACCAAGTAAAATGAGCTGGTCTTCCTTTGGATCGTAGTTTACCTTTTCGAGTAATTCGATAAACAAGTCGTATTCCCCGTGAATATCACTAATAAGTAATGTTCGCCTCATATGAGCGCCTCCTCTACGGTTCACCATCAATCTTTTGAGGGTGTGTCTAGTTGAAAGGTTTGCTCTTTTTGCCTACTCCAGCCAGTTCGTATGGAAGGTACCCTCTTTGTCAATGCGCTTATATGTGTGTGCACCGAAATAGTCTCTTTGGGCTTGGAGTAAATTTGCTGGTAGTCGTTCGTTTCGATAACTGTCATAGTATGCGATTGCTGCTGAGAAGCCGGGTACGGGAATACCGTTTTCGATAGCTAAGCTAACAACCTTTCGTAGAGAGTGCTGATATTTGTCGGTAATTTCTTTAAAGTATGGGTCGAGTAAAAGGTTAGCGATTTCCGGATCGCGATCGTAGGCTTCTTTAATTTTTTGCAAGAATGCCGCACGAATAATGCATCCTCCGCGAAAGATCATCGCAATGTTTCCATAGTTTAAATTCCAATTGTACTCTTCGGAAGCTGCACGCATTTGAGCGAATCCTTGTGCGTAGGATGAAATTTTACTCATATAAAGGGCTTGCCGTAATGCTTCTAACCATTCTTCTTTATTATCTGTGACTTTTTCTACCTTTGGTCCGGTAAGGATTTTACTTGCGGCTACTCGTTCATCCTTTAAGGCGGACATGAAACGGGCAAAGACAGATTCGGTAATAACCGGAAGGGGTACGCCTAAATCGAGGGCGTTTTCACTCGTCCATTTTCCAGTTCCTTTTTG
>DATGRX010000006.1:0-12387 GCA_035303185.1 Bacillota bacterium | reverse complement strand
ATCAAAGAGTAAAAGGAGAATGTATATGGCTACTGAAAAATTAACCGCAAGGCAGTTTTCCATGAACATATTAAATGGTGTTGCAATCGGTACAGTTTTAGCCCTTATTCCAGGAGCTTTATTAGGAGAGCTTTTTAAGGCCCTACTCGGTGTCTTTCCCCAAGGGCAATTTGTTTTAGATTTAACAACCTTATCGAATAGTATGTTAGGTCTCATTATTGGAGTAGTTATTGGGTACCAATTTAAGTTCACACCGATACAATCTGCCTCCATTGGATTAGCAGTAATGGTCGGTGGAGGTGCTGCAAGTTTTGCTGATGGCGTCCTTAGTTTAGACGGAACAGGTGACGTTATTAACATGATGTTTACCGGGGCAATTGCTGCCGGACTCGTCTTGTTACTCGGAGAACGCTTGAAAAGTTATAGCATTATTTTAATTCCCCCTATTCTTTTAATCGTCGGTGGTGGATTAGGATATGCGCTTTTACCATTAGTCGCTAATGTTACAACAGTAATCGGTGCCTTTGTTGAGCAGCTTTTAACATTGCAGCCAATTATTATGGGTATTTTAATTGCAGTATTATTCTCTATCTTAATTACGACGCCAATTACAACCGTCGGTATTGCTTTAGCTGTTTCTTTAGCAGGTATTGGTTCTGGAGCAGGAAACTTAGGGGTTGTTGCTGCAGGTTTCGGTTTGGCTGTCGCTGGTTGGGGTGTAAACTCTATCGGTACATCTTTAGCCCACTTTATCGGTTCACCAAAAATGTCTATGCCGAATGTGTTTAGAAAACCGAAAATATTACTGCCCGTTATATGTAATGCAGCCGTTCTCGGTGCTTTAGCCGCAATATTTAATATTCAAGGAACACCGATGAGTGCTGGTTTTGGATTTAGTGGTTTAGTTGGACCAGTAAACCATTTAAACTTAGCAGATGGTGGATGGTCTGTCTTAAACATCCTCATTACTATCTTAGTATTCGTTGTCATTCCAATCGCCTTAGCGATCTTGTTTAACTATTTATTTACAAAAGTATGGAAGATTATTGAGCCAGAAGATTATCGATTAGACGTTGAATAAAGGAGGCTTATACCTGAATGGAGAGCTTTAAACAACTAGAAGAGCAAATTAAAACAATTTCAGAACCAAAAAAGGTAGCCGTCATTAATGCAGCTAGTGATCACGCGCTAGACGGAGTTTTTGAATTAGCGAAAAAGAAGATGGTTATTCCGTATTTATTGGATGATGAAACGAAAATAAACGAAATGTTAGCTGATAGAGATCTTGGTGATACAGACTATCACGTCGTTCCCGTACATTCTGATGAAGAGTCAGCCTTTAAAGGAATCGAACTCGTTCGAGAAGGTAAAGTTGATTTTATTATGAAGGGAAACATACAAACGGGGACCTTATTAAAGCAAGTCGTTAATCGAGAGACAGGTATTCGAGATCGAGATGTTCTCTCTCATCTAGCCCTTATTGAAGTTCCAAAGTACCCAAAGTTATTAGGGGTTACTGATGGTGGCATGTTACTTGCTCCTGATGCTGATCAAAAGGAAGCTGTTATCGAAAATGCATTAGAGGTTATGAAAGCTTTAGACTATGACCAACCGAAATTTGCTATTCTTTCGGCTTCTGAATCTGTACAACCGAAACTTCAAGCTTCTGTTGATGGTAAGGAATTAACGGAACGCTTTGAAAACCGAGATGATTGTATCGTAGAGGGTCCGATTTCTTTAGACTTATCAATTAGCCCAAAGACGGCTGAAGCAAAAGGTTATGAAGGAAATATTCAAGGGGATGCAGATGTGTTAGTGGCAGCAGATGTTATCGGAGGAAACACTTTATCTAAAAGTATGCTACTTCTTGCTGATGGGACAATGGCTGGAGTTATTTTAGGAGCAAAGGCACCTATCGTTTTAACATCAAGAAGTTCTTCCGCAGATGAAATTAGACAATCATTATTAGTAGCTATTAAAGCAAGTGAAATGTAGTCAGTAAGAGGAGTTGAAAATGATGGATCGTGTATTAGCAGTAAACCCTGGGGCAACGTCAACAAAAATTGGTTATTTTGAAGATGATGTGTTGAAAGCAGAAAAGGAATTTACGTATACGTTAGAAGACATTGCCCCTTATGATACAGTCATTGACCAATACGATTTTCGCTTAAACGATATTATAACTTGGTTAGAAGAAAATAACTTTGAAAAAGACTCATTTGATGCTGTTGTCGGTCGTGGTGGTTTGCTCCCACCGGTAAATGCGGGAGCTTACATCGTAAACGATGAAATAGTCGATGTGCTAACCCATCGTCCAATTTTAGAACATGCTTCTAACTTAGGTGCTCTTTTAGCAAGGGGTATTGCTAAAGATTTTGGTACAGAAAATTGTGATGCTTATATTTATGATCCTGTTACCGTTGATCAAATGGATGATGTTGCTCGTATTTCCGGTGTGGCAGAAATTGAGCGAAAGAGTATCGGTCACGTATTAAATATGCGCGCTGTATCGATGAAAGTTGCTGAAGAAGAATTAAACAAAACTTATGAAGATGTAAACTTAGTTGTCGCCCATATCGGTGGTGGCACATCAGCAAGTATCCATAAAAAAGGAAGAATTGTCGATTTAATCTCTGATGATGAAAGTTTATTTTCTGCTGAGCGCTCTGGCGGTCTTCCTGTGAAAGAAATTATTCCGATGTGTTATGAACGAACACAAAAGGAAATGAGTGACTTAACACGTCGTCAAGGAGGTCTCGTTTCCTATTTTGGAACAAATGATGCCCGAATCGTCGAGGAAAAGGCAAATAATGGCGATGAGAAAGCTAAACTTGTTTTAGAAGCAATGGCTTATCAAATCGCTAAAACCGTAGGAGAATTAGCTACTGTCGTGAACGGAGATGTCGATGGTATTATTTTAACCGGTGGAATTGCTTATTCCGACTTTATAACTTCCTTAGTAAAGAAGCGAACATCGTTTATCGCTCCAGTATTTATCGTACCTGGTGAAGAAGAATTGTTAGCTTTAGCAAAAGGTGCTCGACGAGTATTGATAAATGAAGAGGAAGCCCAAGTATTTAAAGAGAACAAATAAAATAACGGAGTAGGTGAAAGATATGAAAGTTGCAATTGCGGGAGCAGGAGCTATGGGAAGTCGCTTTGGTTTTATGTTACACGAAGCGGGAGAAGACGTCATTTTAATTGATGAATGGCAAGAACATATCGATGCTATTCAAGAAAATGGCTTACATGTTGAAAAAGATGGTGTGTCATACCAAGTAGATATTCCAATATTTCAACCAAAAGAAGTCACCGAAACAAAAGATTTAATCATTATGTTTACAAAATCGATGTATTTAGAAAGTATGTTACAAAATATTGCTGAAATCATTGGCCCGAAGACGAAGATTTTATGTTTATTAAATGGAGTCGGTCATGAGAGCATTTTACAGCAATATGTTCCACTTGAAAATATTATTATGGGAGTCACTATTTTAACGTCTAAGTTAACAGGGCCAGGAAAAATCTCTTTTGCAGGTGGAGGATTAACAGAAATTCAAAATTTTGTTGAGCAAGAAGATGCAAAAAACTCTACCCTAGAAATTGTTAGTGTTTTACAAAGGGCAGGTTTAGATGTTGAGTATAGTGAAGATGTTATGTACTCTATTTGGAGAAAAGCTTGTGTAAATGGAGCGATGAATGCTACTTGTGCTCTTTTAGATTGTAACTTAGCAGAGCTTGAATCCGTTCAACCCTCAGAGGCGATTATTCGTTCAATCGTTCGTGAATTTGTCGATGTAGCAAAGGATAGAGGCACAGTTTTAGATGAAGATGAGATCGTTGAGTATATTATTACTTCTTCTAAGGCTGTCGGTCACCATTACCCATCTATGCATCAAGACTTAGTTCAAAATCATCGTCTAACTGAAATAGACTTTTTAAATGGAGCCGTTGCACGAATGGCTAAAGAGCAGCAAAAAGAAGCGCCGGTAAACACACTTATTACACAATTAGTTCACGCTAAGGAAGAGTTGCTCCAAGCGAAATAGATAAAAGATCAGTACTGGGACATATACCCCCTCTTGTCCCAATTACTGATCTTTTAGTTTTCTTTCATATATTCAATAAATTTGAGGGCTACATTACTTAATTGCTCACCTTTTCGACTGCCAATACCAACTTGAATTTTATTTACTTTATCTTTTAAAGGGATCCAAATCAGATTATTAAATGTGCTGTATCTTTCTAAAGAAGAAGGCAAAAATGTAATGCTATTAGACAAAAGCACATTTTGTAAAAGAACTTCCCAATTATCATTTTCAAAAACAATTTCAGGTGTGAAATTGCTTTCATGGCAACGCTCAGGGATGATTCTTCCAAGAACGTAATTATCTGTTAGTAAACTTAATGAATAACCGGAAAGATCATCAATTTCAATCGAATGTTTTGTAGCCAAAGGATGATCAAAAGGCATTACAGCAGAAACAGAATAATGATCATAGGATGTGTTTAACATTTCAATATTAATGCTTTCTTCATAAATTGGAAAAGAGATTAGTCCGATATCAATTTCCTTATTCGCTAACTTTTCTTGTAATTCGATGGACCCTCTTTGAATGAAAACTAAGTCAACATTCGGATACATCGTACTAAATTGGAAGATTTGTTCCATATATTGAATAGCAAATAAAATCGTTAAACCTACTTTTAAACGTTCATTATCATTTTCTTGTAGTTCCTGTAACTGTTGCTCTGTATTTGCAACAATTTTTAAAATGTCTGTAGCATTGGCATAAAGAATCTCGCCAGCCTCCGTTAATTTTAACCCTTCATCAGATGGGTAAAATAATTTGGCACCGAGTTCATTCTCTAAGTTTTGAATGTTCCAACTTAACGTAGGTTGAGTGACGAAGATGGATTTTGCTGCTTTAGAGAAACTCCCCGTGTTTGCAATCGTTAAAAAATACTTAAGTTGTCGAAATTCCATGTATGAGCATCCTCTCAGGTGGATTTATATCTCTTAAACTAATTACAGCTCTGATTTCTACTATATAGGGGAATGGCTGAAAAAGACAGAGTAAATTTCGAAAGTTTTCTAACAAATTTTAATCGTTAAAGAGCTCTTCGTCGAGTTCCATTAAAACTTCTTTAATATTCCGGTTATGGATTGTCCGATCTGCATACATGTCGAGCTCCGTTGGTTCCCGGTTAATAATAATTAAATAGGCACCGTTCTCCTTTGCAAGTAATGGGAACATATTCGCAGGAGATACAGATAAGGAGGAGCCGAGTACAATGAACAGTTCCGATTTCATTGTTTCCTCTTCTGCTTGTGAAAAAATACCTTGCGGCAAGGCTTCACCAAATAAAACGATTCCTGGCCTTACTGTGCCATTACAATCGTCACATCTTGCATCACCGGCTAAATAAGCTTCTCTAGCTTTTTCCTTTTTACAGTCATGGCAATGAAAAGAATTAAAAGTTCCATGCAATTCCATGACATTTTCACTGCCCGCATCTGAATGGAAACCATCAACGTTTTGTGTAATAATTCCGTGAACTAAACCTTTTTGTTCCCACTCTCCTAAAATGTGGTGGCCACGATGTGGTTCATATTTCGTAATTTCTGAAAGTCGATATTGATAAAATTCGGTAAACTCTTTTTCGTTATGAACAAGAGCATGAACGTTCGCTAATTCATCTGGATTAAATTTTTCCCAAAGCCCTCGTGATTTCGAGCGAAAATCAGGTAATCCACTTTCAGTAGACATGCCCGCTCCTGTATAAATGATTGTATGACCGGATTCACGAATAAGTTTAGCTAATTGTTCCATGAACTAATCACTCCTCTTCGTGTTAGTATAATTAATCTCATGAAAAAATGAAGCTACTCAAATAGCTTCATTTTTTAAACGACTCCTTGAACGATCATAGCATCGGCAACTCTCTTAAATCCAGCAATATTCGCTCCTTTGACGAGATCACCTTCATGATCATATTCTCTCATTGCTTTACGTAATCTGCGATAAATACTCTTCATAATGTCTTGTAATTGTTCATCAACTTCTTCAAAGGTCCAGGAAATTCGCGAACTGTTTTGTGCCATTTCAAGAGCAGAAACAGCAACACCACCAGCATTTACAGCTTGCGCTGGAGCAAATATAACGTCGTTTTCCTGAAATAAATCAATGGCCTCCATCGTTGAAGGCATATTCGCACCTTCAGCAACAATTTTTACACCATTACGGATGAGCCGTTTTGCTCCATCGGCATCGAGCTCATTTTGTGTGGCACAAGGCATCGCAATATCGCAAGGAACAGACCAAATACCTGAAGAAACATTATTATACTTTGCTTCTGGATGGGTTTTAACATATTCTTTTATGCGTCTACCTTCCGTTAACTTAATTTGCTTGACAGTTTTTAAACTTAATCCGTCTGCATCATAAACATATCCACTGGAGTCACTACAGGCAATTACTTTTGCTCCGTGTTTAATCGCTTTTTCCATAGCATAGATCGATACATTTCCTGAACCGGAAATAATAACTGTACTACCTTTCATCGACTCTCCCCGATCTTTTAATAGTTCCTCAACGAAGTAAATGGCACCAGAACCAGTTGCCTCCGTTCGACCGAGACATCCGCCATAATCAAGGCCTTTTCCTGTTAACACTCCAGCTTCAAAGGCACCACGAATGCGTTTGTATTGGCCAAACATATAACCAATTTCTCGGGCACCAACTCCGATATCACCAGCAGGGACATCAATATCCGGTCCGATATAGTTTGCGAGTTCTGTCATATAACTTTGACAAAAGCGCATAATTTCTCCATCAGATTTCCCTTTCGGATCAAAATCTGCACCACCTTTACCTCCACCAATGGAAAGACCGGTTAGTGCATTTTTAATTGTTTGTTGAAAGCCTAAAAAGTTGATGACACTTGAGTTTACGGTCGGGTGAAAACGAATTCCCCCTTTATAAGGTCCAATCGCACTATTAAACTGAACACGGTGTCCACGGTTCACTCGAACTTTTCCTTCATCGTCAACCCATGGTACTTGAAATGTGATATACCTTTCAGGTTCTACGATACGCTCTAAAATCCCCGCTTCTATATAATGAGGTTCTTTGATTAAAACATTTTTAATGGAGTTAAAAAACATTTTTACTGCCTGATGAAATTCTGCTTCTCCTGGGTTTCTTTGAACAACAGTTTCATAGACTTTGTTCATATATTCACGTACTTTTTCATAGTTTGCTGACATATTCGCATAACACCTTCCTTTGCAGTTCACCTTACAGACAATCTGTATGAAAAATGCATGTAAATACCTTATTATAGTTTACATGATATAATCAATCTAAACAATATATAAATTAGATGTGAATGATGCCGATATTAGATTAATAGAAGAAGGTGATCATTTTGGAGCTCCGGCAAATTAAATATTTTATGGAAGTAGCGAAACGGGAGCATATGACAGAAGCGGCAGAAGCTCTTCATGTTGCTCAATCCGCAGTTAGCAGGCAAATTGTCAATTTGGAAAAAACCTTAGGGGTTGACTTATTTATTCGTGAAGGTCGGTCGATTCGATTAACAGCCATTGGTAGTGTTTTTCTTGAACATATGGAACGGGCGATGAATGTCATTGAAGATGCAAAGCAAATTATTGAAGAATATACAGACCCGGAACGAGGGACGGTTCATATTGGCTTCCCAAGTACGTTAGCAACTTATATGATGCCCACAGCTATATCAGCTTTTCGCAAACAATATCCAGAAGTAGAATTCGATTTACATCAACAATCCTACGTGAATTTAAGTGAATCAGTTATGAAAGGTGATGTTAATATTGCGCTAATCGCCCCTGTTCCACAGTCCGATGACAAAATAGAAAGTACAATTTTATTTACGGAAAATATTGTCGCACTTTTACCTGTGAACCATTCTATGGCAAGGCGTGATTTTATATATTTAACAGATTTACGGGATGAACCGTTCATTTTATTTCAAGAACAATCAATGCTTAGGAATATCGTTATCGAACATTGTAAAAAGCATGGTTTCTCTCCTAATGTAGCTTTTGAGGCTAAAGATATTGACGCGATTAAAGGGTTAGTTTCAGCAGGACTTGGGGTATCCCTTGTTCCTGAAATTACCGTTATTCATCAAACCCATCGGTCAACCACCGCTATTCCAATTGCTAAACCGAATGTCACACGAACGGTAGGGATGATTGTTCCAAAAGAAAGAACATTACTACCAACAGAGAAACTTTTTTATGAATTTTTAAAAGAGTTTTTTATGAGACTTGAGAAATTCCAAGTTTAAGTTTATACTTACAATCGGCCTATTTTCGAGAAATATTTGCATTCTAAAATAACGTATGTTAATGTTTTATATACAATATATAGTGTCCAAAAATAAAATAACACAACATGTAGTATCACGTGAGATGTGGTGGTGTGATAGCATCTTAAAAGGGAATCTAGTGAAAAGCTAGAACTGCCCCCGCAACTGTAAGTGTGACGAACGATTTTATCCACTGTATTAGCTTGCTAATATGGGAAGGAAATCTAGTAGGTTTATACACACGAGTCAGGAGACCTGCCATTTCTCATAGTTTCATTTCTTCGGGGTGGGAGAGATAGAAGCGGTGAGGGATACAAGGTTTTTTGTATTTCTATATCGTTTATTCGCTACCCCCTTGGGAAAGGTGGGTAGCTTTTTTAATGCCCACAAATATTTTTCAGGAGGGATTAACTTGCAAACAGTCGTTAAAGTCGATGAGCAGTTTCTAAATCTCGTTTCAGAAGTGACAGAAAAGCATGGTTTAAATAGCGGATCTTTTAAAAGGAAAGTAGAGCGAGCATTAAATAGGACAAAAGATCGCGATCAGAAATATGATCGTATCATCAAATTAGCTTTAGAAAATATTGATGAGGCAGAACCAGATTGGACCTTTGTAGCTAGTGAATTTTATTTAAAAGAACTGTATGAGCAAGCGATGAAAAATCGTACAGGTAAAGAAGATGCAGAACCTTATACAAACTTTTATGGACTTATCGAAAAGCTTGTTGATAAGGGAATTTATTCAGAATTACTTCTCTCTGCCTATACTAAAGATGAGATCAATCACCTTGCAAAAACAATTGATCCAGAACGTGATTTATTATTCGATTATTTAGGATTATATACGCTTGCCACTCGATATTTAGCAACAGATTTTGAAGGAAATGTTCTTGAGCTTCCCCAAGAGAGATTTATGATTATCGCGATGTATCTCATGCTGAAAGAGCCGAGAGAAAAACGCATCGCCCTCATTGAAGAAGCTTATTGGGCGTTAAGCAATTTATATATGACTGTTGCGACACCAACCCTAGCAAATGCTGGTAAAACTCATGGACAATTATCTAGTTGTTTTATCGATACGGTCGATGATAGTTTGCAATCGATCTATGACAGTAATACGGATATTGCAAATTTATCGAAAAACGGCGGTGGTATCGGCGTATACATGGGTAAAATTAGAGCTCGTGGTAGTTCAATTAAAGGGTTTAAAGGCTTGTCTAGTGGTGTTGTGCCCTGGATTAAGCAGCTAAATAATACAGCCGTAAGTGTTGACCAATTAGGTACCCGAAAAGGTGCCATCGCTGTTTATTTAGATGTCTGGCATAAAGATATTGAAGCCTTTTTAGACTTAAAGTTAAACAATGGTGACCAGCGAATGCGAGCCCATGATATTTTTACAGGAGTAAGTATTCCTGATTATTTCATGGAACAAGTTGAAAAACGTGGCGACTGGTACTTATTTGATCCCCATGAAGTGCGTCAAGTGATGGGCTTTTCTTTAGAAGACTTCTATGATGAAGAAAAAGGTAACGGATCCTGGCGAGAAAAATATTTACAATGTGTTGAATCCGAAGTGTTATCCAAAAGAAAGGTGCCTGCTATTGATATTGTACGTCGAATGCTTATATCTCAGTTAGAATCAGGTACTCCATTTATGTTTTACCGGGATGAAGTAAATCGAAAAAACAACAATAGTCATGAAGGAATTATTTATTGTTCAAATCTATGTACGGAAATTACTCAAAATCAAACGCCAACAGAGTTTCTGGAGGAGTATGTCGAGAAAAAGGACGTTATTGTAAAGAAATACCGTTCCGGAGATTACGTAGTCTGTAATTTAAGCTCTGTTCATTTAGGTAGAGCAGTTCCAGAAGCAGTCCTTGAGCGATTAATTAAGATCCAAGTTCGTATGTTAGACAATGTCATTGATATGAATACATTACCGATCAGACAAGCAGAAATAACAAATGAAAAATATCGAGCGATCGGATTAGGTACCTTTGGCTGGCACCATTTATTAGCGATCAATGGAATTAAATGGGAGTCAGAGGAAGCTGTAAACTATACTGATAAATTGTATGAAGATATCGCTTATTACGCGATTCGTGCGAGTATGGAGTTAAGTAAAGAAAAAGGTTCTTACCCACTGTTTGAAGGAAGTAAATGGCATACGGGAGAATACTTTGATATTCGAGGATATGACAGTGAACGTTGGGAAGCGTTGAAGGAAGAAGTGCAAACCCATGGTGTCCGTAACGGTTATATTATGGCCATTGCACCAAACTCAACGACGGCGATGATTGCTGGTACAACAGCAAGTATTGATCCAGTGTTTGCGCCCTTTTACAGCGAAGAGAAGCGAGATTTTCGCATCCCGACAACACCTCCAGAGTTAAATCATGAAACATATGATATTTACCGGCGTTCTGCTTATATCGTTGATCAACGGTGGTCTGTAAGGCAAAATGCGGCAAGACAAAAGCATATCGATCAAAGCATTTCCTTTAATATATATGTACCAAATACGATCAGAGCTTCCGTACTTCTTGATTTGCATTTACAAGCATGGAGAAGCGGACTTAAAACAACGTATTACGTACGTTCAACGGCAAGTAATATTGAGGAATGTGAGTGGTGTGAAAGTTGAGAGCTTTAGTTGTTTACGTTTCCTATAGTGGAAACACAGAAGAGGTTGCTGAAATCGTCGGAAATGAGCTCACAAAGAATGGGTTTTCTATCGATTATTATCGATTAGAAGTTGATCCACCTTTACCAGTTGAAGAATATGATTATATTTTTCTAGGAACGTTTACTTGGGATTATGGCGAAGTACCCATAGAAGTGAAAGACTTTATTTTAGATGTTGGGTATAAGCCAGAAAACATGGCGATTTTTGGTACAGGTGATACACAATTTGGTGGGATTGAACAATATTGTCAGGCGGTAGATAAATTAGTGAAGTTTTATGAAAGCCCGTGGCCAGGCCTCAAAATTGAGCAATCTCCTCGGGGTTCACAAGAAATAGAAGTAAAGAAATGGGTAGGAGGTATTTTACAAGATGTCAAAAGCTTTGCTTAACCGAGCGAAAACATTAGAACCCGCAAATCCTAATAAATCAACAGGACTTTTTGGTGGAAGATCAAGTGGGATTTTAAATTGGAATGATATTGCTTATCCTCATTGGTACCGGATTTACAAACAACTTGTAGGAAATTACTGGCAAGCTGATGAGGTAGATATGTCATCGGATGTGCGGCAATTTTTAACATTAACCGAGGAAGAACAAGATGCTTACTTGAAAATTATCGGACTTTTATCAACATTAGATGCACCACAAACACGAACTGCATTACTGTTATCCTTATATGCAACCGATCCATCCGTTCAGTCAATTATGGCAGTCATTGCACAGCAAGAAGCGGTACATAATGAAAGTTATTCTTATGTTTTATCCTCTGTTGTATCTTTAGAGGAACAAAATTTATCCTTTGAACTTGGTCGAAAGGATCCCGTATTACTTGACCGAAATAAACATGTTACTGAACAGTACAATTTATTTGTTGAAGAACCAACTATCGAAAATATTTTAAAGGTCATGGTTTATACAGCATTATTAGAAGGAATGTTTTTCTATTCTGGATTCGCCTTCTTCTACAATTTAGCTAGACATAATAAGATGGTCGGAACGTCTACGATGGTCAGTTATATTAACCGGGATGAACTTGAGCATGGTCGCTTTATTTGTGAGCTTTTCCGTGCGACATTAGCTGAAAATCCAGAGTATAATAATGATGAGTTTATCAAGTGGGTATATGGAGCCTTCCGTACATCTGTAGAAAGCGAAATCGAATGGTCTACTTATGTGTTATCAGATATTGACGGTATTGATTTAGAAGAAATGGCAGGATATATTAAATATCGAGGAAATAAAATGTTGCGTATGTTAGGATTAGAAGAGATTTATCCAGAGCATGTGAAAAACCCAATGAAATGGATACGAGCTTACGTTGATAACTTTGATGGAACAAA
>DATGRX010000005.1:0-7164 GCA_035303185.1 Bacillota bacterium | reverse complement strand
TTTTGGTCACTTTAATGCGATTCGAGCCGTCTCTTTGCATATAAAATCAGGGGAAATTCATGGGATTGTAGGAGCAAGTGGTGCGGGAAAAACAACGTTACTTCGCATGATGAATTTCCTTGAGCAGCCTGATAAAGGTGAAGTTGTCGTAAGTGGTGCAATGCTTAATGAATTATCGCCGAGAGAGCTTAGACAGTTACGTCAATCCATTGGCATGATTTTTCAAGATCACAATCTACTCGGTAATAAAACTGTTTTTGAAAATGTGGTAAGTCCATTAAAAATTGCACGAATCAATAAACGTGAACACGAAAAACGAGTCATTGAAAGTTTACAGTTTGTTGGTTTAGCTGAACATAGAGATAAATATCCGAGTCAATTAAGTGGTGGACAAAAGCAACGTGTCGCAATTGCGCGGGCGATCGTCAATCATCCAAAGGTTTTGCTATGTGATGAACCAACTTCTTCACTCGATCCGAATACGACCGCAGAAGTGCTTGAACTTTTAAAAAGAATTAATGAAACCTTTCATGTAACAATTGTTTTTGTTAGTCATGAAATGGATGTTATCAAAAGCATTTGTGAACGTGTAACTGTTGTTGAAGATGGGGAAGTTTACGATGATTTTGGGATAGAACCGGTCGGTGTTCATCAATCAAACCGAAGTGCTGCATATTTTGTAGAACAGTTAAAATCAGGGGGTGGGGACCATTCTTCCTGATGTTTTAGCAGAATATCATTCAGAAATTTGGCTGTCTATCGGTGAAACAGGTGTAATGGTTGGGGCTTCTATTCTTGCAGCTTTACTTA
Organism: Bacillota bacterium; assembly: GCA_035303185.1. Lineage (GTDB taxonomy): Bacteria > Bacillota > Bacilli > Bacillales > Amphibacillaceae > CALAMD01. Next base: position 6,354 of record DATGRX010000005.1, on the reverse strand, counting down.
TCGGATTGCCCATCGGTACTTTTCTTTTTTTATGTCGTAAAGGTCAATTACTTGAAAATAAAGTAGTTTTTTCTACGTTAAATTTAATTGTGAATATAATTCGTTCTTTTCCCTTTTTACTACTCGTTGTATTTATGATTCCTTTTACACGCTTTGTGATGGGGACTGCGATAGGAACAGCGGCTGCAACTTTACCAATGATGGTTATTGCCGTTGCTCATTACTCTCGTTTGGTTGAACAATCACTCTTAGACATACCAAAGGGGGTGATTGACGCTGCCGTTTCGATGGGAGCGACGGTTAAAGATATTATTTTTAGATTTTTATATGTTGAAGCACGGTCTGCTCTCGTGTTAAGTATGACAACATCGACGATTAGCTTTATTTCCTATTCAACGATTATGGGTGTTGTCGGTGGGGGCGGAATAGGTGATTTTGCTATTCGATATGGGTATTTGCAATTTCGAACGGATCTGATGATTTACGTCATCGTAATTATCGTCGTTTTTGTTCAAATTATTCAATATGTAGGAATTACAATCGCAAGAAAAATAGACAAACGTTAAAAAGGATGGGATGAACAGATGAGAAGATTTTTAACAATTACGTTCGTTACACTTATGGTTGTTTTAGCAGCATGTGGTGGAAATGATAATAATGTGGAAAATGAAAATGAAAACAATGAAAATGGAGATAATAACAATGAAGTCGAAGAGCAAACATTAAAGGTAGCAGCCGTTGAATCACCAATGACTGACGTTGTTGAAATTGCAAAAGACATTTTAGCTGATGAAGGTATTGATGTAGAAGTCGTCGAGATGGGTGATTACATTCAGCCGAACGAAGCTTTAGCGAATGAGGAAATCGATGCGACATTTTCACAACACGTTCCATTTATGGAACAGTTTAATGAAAACACGGGCGAAAGCTTAGCAGCTGTTGAGCCAATTTACTTTGCAAACTTCGGTCTTTATGCTCGAGAATATGATAGTATAGATGAGCTCCCAGAAGATGTAACGATTGGAATTGCTAACGATCCATCAAACATCGATCGCTCTTTACGTTTACTTGAGTCTCATGGCTTAATTGAGTTAGAAGATATTGATGGTGACGAATATGGTTTAGATGATATTGTAGAAGATTCCCATAATTACAGTTTTGAACAGGCAGAAATTGCCGCCTTGTCCCGTTTATATGATGATGTCGATAGTGTTATTATTAATCCAACTCACGCAAGTCATTTAGATTTAACACCGGCTGATGATGCGTTGATTACGGAAAAAGAAGATAATATGTTTGCTATTACTTTAGTTGCTCGTGAGGATAACGTTGATTCTGATCTTATTCAAAAGTTAGCTGAAGCAATGACGAGCGAAGAAGTCCGGGAGTTTTTAGAAGGGCGAGAAGGTGGAGCGGCTGTTCCGGCATTTTAGTCTATACATGAATGTTTTGATAAAGGTGCATCTTTTATAAGGTGCACCTTTTATGTATTTACAATTAAAATAGCGTATGATAAAGGAAATATTAGTTTAGCTGAAATACTAGGAGGCTCATTTGTGAAAGAAGTTTATAGTGAAGTCATTCAATTTCGTGGTTCACATTTCGATTACGGCATGGTGCAAGGAAAGTTGCTTAAAGATTCATTTATTGTCAAAAACAGAGAAGAACAATGGAAGGTTAGAAAGCCGTTATTTTCTATTCAGGTTGATGAAACGAAAGCAATTTATGAGCGATTTGCTCCTCAATTATGGGAGGAGTTTTTAGGCCTAAAGGAAGTGCTAGAGTGGCCAATGGAACGTGTTTTACTTGAATTTGGTGGTTATCGTGTGTCTATTCCGCGCTCTGGTTGTTCCATCTATGCAAGGGATAACTTTTTCCTCCGTAATTATGACTATCATCCAAAAACCTATGAAGGTAGATATATGTTATATGAACCGAGTGATCAGGGATATGCAACGATCGGTGTCAGTCAAAAAATTACGGGCAGATGTGAAGGAATGAATGAAAAAGGCTTAGTCATGGCCTATAATTTCGTCAATCGACGCAAACCCGGAAATGGATTTGTTTGTAATATGATAGGGAGAATTATTATAGAAACATGTGCGTCAGTCGATGAAGGTGTAAAGTTGTTAAAAGAAATCCCACATCGTGGTTCGTTTAATTACGTATTGTTTGATCAAAATACCCAGGAGCCTATGATTGTTGAAGCATCGCCTCGTGGTGTGCGGGTGCGGACTGGTTCAATTTGCACGAATCATTTTGAACATTTCAAAGAGGAAAATCGAAATTATTTAGTCGATTCAAAGAGAAGAAAAAAGGTGATTGAGAAAAACGCTAAACATAAAAATGATGCTGAAAATATGTTTGCATTGTTTAACGATCCAGAAAAAGGTGTCTTTTCTGATCTATACAATAGTTGGGCGGGTACGATTCATACGTCTGCTTATTTCCCGCAAGATTTAGTGACTTGGATAGCCTTAGGTGGCAATCAAAAACGAGCATCTTTTAATTTTGCGAAATGGCTAACAGACGAAGAAACTCATCAAAAAAAGATAATTGGTCTGGTAAATACGGATATTCCTTTTGTTCATATGGAAACAGCAAATTGGTATCGAACGTCGTAAGTGATACACCTTATTTCATAAAAGTTATTTATGAGCTTCCAATATATGGGTACACTTAATTTGATTACATTGAGACATGTATAAAGCCTTCCTCTGTAAGGATGTGTTTTCAATTGCAAATTCTCCGGGATTTTAAAAGTTTTTTACATATTAAAGGTGCATTGTATTTAATTGTCGGCCTTTTTTTATATGGAATTGGTACAGGAATTTTAGCGCCGATGAATGCGATTTACTTAAGTGATGGTGTTGGTTTAACAAAGTTTCAAATAGCTTCGATTTTTTCAATATCTGTTTTATTGAACATGGTAATTACGATTTCAGTTGGAGCTCTTAGTGACAAAATGAAACGGAAAAAGCCATTACCAATTACAGCTGTTATGTTATGCATGCTTGGGCTTTTGTTATATATGAGGGCCGATTCCTTCATCAGTGCACTTATCGGAATGATTTTAGCTGTTGCACCCTCTGGGCTTATCATGGGGCAATTATTTGCGATGGCACGAAATCATTTTATGCGACTTGCACCAAACATTTTCGAAATTGCTCAAGTTTGGTTACGTGCGATGTATATAGTATTGGCTTCTTTCTCGGTCTACTCGTCGGTGCGAACTTATTTTTAATTGCTAGTTTTAAAGGGATTTTAGTCGGTAATTTACTTGGGTATTTATTGTTGTTCTTTTTACTACTCAAATATAAAGAGCATGATCCGATTGATGAGGAGACGAATGAATCACGAGCGGAAGAGTTTTCGATTACGATGTTATTTGTCGTTCTTTTACTTGCTTGTTCTGATGCTTTACGGGGACTATATTTGCTGCTAGTCATCGTAGACATTTTTGAGCGTCCGGAATTAATGTCTTATTTATGGAGTGTTCAAGCTGTTTTTGAATTGTTTTTTATGACGTTTGCTGGTTATTGAGCGATGAAGTTTGGCAGTAAACGGATTATTTTAATTAGTGCCTTTTGCGCTCTTATAACGTATGGTCTTTATAGCTTTAAACCGCCTTTATATCTGTTCTTTCTCGTTCAACCGATCTATTCATTTTTTGTATCTGTTTTATATGGTGTGATTATTGGATATGTACAGCGAATGTTTCATACATGCATTGGATTCGGTTCTAGTTTGTATGTCTTTTTACTTGAAACAGCAAAGTTAATCGGCTATATTTTGCCCTTTATTATCGAGGGTTATCAAGCGAAAATTTTCTTAATTCCTTTATGTTTAGTAAGTTTAGCCATACTTTTAACAATTGGTCATAGTGTGCGTAAACGTCATATGGCTGCTAAAGTAAGCGGAACATTTTACTCAGGAGGGGAAACATTGATACGCACTAATCATTGGTTCCAACGGTTAAAAAGAAATCGACTTTTTGTTTGGTTACTTATCATGATAACGACTATTCTTTGGGGGTATGCCTGGGTTGTAATGAAAATGGCGCTTGATTATATGGGACCTTTTATGTTTTCATCCCTTCGTTTTATTGTCGGTTCATTAACGATGCTCTTTATTGTATGGATCTTCCGTCTTGGTTTTCCACCAAGAGAACATGTTGTGGATCTCATCATCATTGGGGTTTTGCAAACGTCGATTGTTTTTCTCATCGTCATGTATGGGCTACGTTTTGTCGATGCTGGAAAATCTTCCGTTCTCCTTTATTCTATGCCGATATGGTCAAGTTTATTTGCTGCGAGATTTTTGCGTGAAAAAATGCGACGGTCTCAAATTTTCGGTTTGAGTTTGGGGTTTCTCGGGTTGGTTGCTATTCTCGGTTGGGATGTATGGACGAATCAATCAATGAAGGTTATCATTGGTGAGATTCTTCTTATTTTAGGAGCTATTTCATGGGCGGTATCTAATATTTATTATCGCAAAAAATTAAGGCATATATCTTTACTCCAAGTAAATGCTTGGCAAATGGTTTTCGGTACAATAGGAATTGTTATTGCAACGTTTTTCACAGAGTGGGGTGAGCCGATCGTCTGGAATGGTAAGAGTATTTTTTATGTGTTATTTACCGGTGTCATTGCCTCTGCTCTCTGCTTTACACTATGGTTTTTACTTCTCCGTTTAATCAATATCGTTACAGCAACAATCTCAACACTTCTAGTACCTGTATTTGGGTTAATCTTTAGCTTTATGATCTTAGATGAACATTTGTCGCTAGGTATTATTGTAGGTTCGGGGTTTATTATCCTCGGTATTATTATCGCTCAAATAGATAAAAAAATCTCGCCCACTTCATGAGAGAAGGGCGAGATTTTTTACGTTTAAAAGAATAATAAACCAATGGCGATAGGGAAAAAGCTATAAATTAATATAATGGCACAAAAGCCCATAATGTCCCGGACTCTTAATCCCGCAATTGCTAGAAGTGGCAATGCCCAAAAGGGTTGGATCATATTTGTCCAAGCGTCACCCCAGGCAACAGCCATAGTTGTTTTAGCGACATCAACCCCTATATCAAAAGATGCAGGGATCATAATTGGACCTTGAACTGTCCATTGGCCACCACCTGATGGAACAAAGAAATTAACAATTCCAGCACTAATAAACGTAAATAAAGGATACGTAAATTCATTAGAAATATTGACGAAAAACAGTGACATTTGATCAGACAAACCAGATTCGACCATCATTCCCATAATCCCGGCATAAAAAGGAAATTGAATAATAATTCCGCCGACATTTTTCACAGCACCACTTACACTATTTAAAAAGCGCCGTGGTGTTCGGTGAAGAATAATTCCTAAAAACAGGAATATAAAGATGACAATATGTAAATTTAAATCAAATCCATTTTGAGCAAAATGATAGACAATATAAGCGATTCCCATGATACCAATTAAAAGAGAAATCATTTTACTATTTTCAATTCTCGTTGCAGGTGTGTCCTCGAACTCTTCGTCCTTCTCGTCTTCCTCATTTATGCTATTGTATTCATTTGTTTCCCAGACACTTTGATCCTGGCTTTTTAACGGATCCTGTGTTCGAAGTAACAGCCAATTTAAGATCGGAAGGGTTACGAGTAATACAACGATAATAAATATGTTAAAACTGCTAAATATAGTGTCTACAACAGGAATTATTCCCATGGTATCCTCTAAAAAGTGTCCCTCAGTTGCAACAAGAAGCGGCGCCGAAGCAGAAAATCCACCATGCCAAAGCAAGAAACCACTATAAGCGCTTGCTACAAGCAAACGGAAATTGACTGATGGAACTCGTCTTGCCACATAGATTGCCAAAAGTGCACCGACAACTAATCCAAATCCATAATTGATTAAAGATGCAATTGAAGCGACAATTGTAACGAGTATAATTGCTTGGGCGGGAGTGTTTGCTAGTTTACTAATTTTAGTAAGTATTCTTCGCACAATAGATGTATTTGCCAAAATATATCCAGTTGTAACAATTAAGGCCATCTGCATCGCGAAGTCTAACAGTTCCCAAAACCCCCCACCCCAATGGGCAATCATTTGAATCGGTGAACTGTCAGTAAAGATGACCCCCATCACATAAACAACAAGTGTCAGTATGACGGCAAATAAAAATGCATCTGGTAAAAATCGTTGAACGATACGATCAAAAAAATTTGTTAGAGCCTTCATATACATCCCCTTTTCTCTTTGTAAAACGTATTCAATATTGTCGCAATAAACTGAAAACTTGTCAACACTATTTCAGGTGAATCAAAAAAGCAATAAACACTAGTAAATATCCTAAGCCTAATAA
>DATGRX010000004.1:0-51045 GCA_035303185.1 Bacillota bacterium | reverse complement strand
TTCACATTATTTGCAGTCATTTTACTCAGTTTAGCCGCCTGTGGAACAAATGCCGATAACGATGAGATTCATATGCTAGAAGTCGAATTTGATGTTCCAGAACAAATTGATGTTGGCGAACCATTAGTCTTAGAAGCGGTCGTTTCCTATGGAGATGAACCTGTAAAAGACGCTGATGAAGTAACCTTTGAAGTATGGGAAAAAAATGATCGGGACAATGCCGTATTTTACGATGCGGAAAACAATGAGGATGGAACATATACCTATGAATTAACCTTTGATCATGACGGTATTTTTGAAATGTATGCACACACAACAGCTAGAGATCAGCATACAATGCCTTTACGTGAGATTATTGTCGGGGAAGGTGGCGAGTACGAAGACGAAGAAGGTACCACCTTTGACACCGAAGGATTCGATATGCATTTTATGGATGTAGAAGATGCCACCATTGATGAAGAAGTAGAGCTTATCGTACATGTGATGTTAGATGAATCACATTTAGCAGATGCTAATGTTCGTTACGAAATCTGGCATGAAGAAGATGAAGAAAATCGCGATTGGATCGATACAACAGAAGATGCTGAACAATACAGTGCGAATTATACTTTTGAAGAAAGTGGCCTGTATCACATTCAAGTGCATGTTGAAGATGACGACGATTTACATGAACATGCCATATATACGGTAAATGTTGAATAAAAATATTCCTAGGAATTTCTATCATGAAATTCCTAGGAATTTTTGTTTATTTTCTTCTCTTCAAGGGTATGCTTTTAAAAGTTAATTTTGTGAATTGTTTCGTTTGACCTTTATTGACCTTTAATATATGATAAAATTGTAGTTGTAAATGTAACTTTCATTTTTATAAGGAGGAATATGTATTATGCATTTAATTCCAACAGTTGTAGAACAAACAAGTCGTGGAGAACGAGCATATGATATTTATTCAAGGCTATTAAAAGATCGAATTATCATGCTTGGTAGTGCAATTGATGACAATGTTGCTAACTCTATTGTCGCCCAATTACTTTTTTTAGAAGCTGAAGATCCAGATAAAGACATTTCAATTTACATTAACTCACCGGGTGGCTCCATTACAGCAGGAATGGCTATTTATGATACGATGCAGTTTATTAAACCTGATGTATCAACAATTTGTACAGGTATGGCTGCATCAATGGGAGCACTCCTTTTAGTAGCAGGTGCAGAAGGAAAACGTTATGCATTGCCTAACAGTGAAGTTATGATTCATCAACCTTTAGGTGGCACACAAGGTCAAGCTTCAGATATTGAAATTCATGCAAAGCGTATTATCCAAATGCGTGAAAAAATTAACGAAATATTAGCTGAGCGAACAGGTCAACCTTTAGATGTTATTCAAGCAGATACCGATCGAGATAACTTCATGTCTGCAAATGAAGCTGTCGAATATGGTCTAATTGACAAAGTATTGGAACGAAATGACGAATAAATATGTAAATAAAGGAGCTATGATTTATTTTCATAGCTTCTTTTTTCTTTGGAACAGAATAATTAAGTGCTCCAAAAAAATAAAAAGAAATAGACATTTGAAAATATGTAGACACTTGATTAAGAAACTTCTTCATTTGTCACAAAGGTTACTAGATCGTTAAGAGCAATTTCCTCATCGATACCATTTGCGATAATCGTAATTTCATCTCCTGGAGCTATGGATAGACTCATTAATCCCATAATACTTTTCGCATCGACTTGTTCTCCCGCACGTTCAAGATAAATATCTGATGTGTATCGGTTCGCTTTTTGGACGAACATGGCTGAGGCTTTTGCAATTAAGCCATCCGTTAATTTCACTTCAACGGTCTTTTTTAACATACTACACCTCCTCCAATCCTTTTCAATGATATTTTTTGTAAGCGCTTTCTATCCTTTTCATTTATTATATCACGTTTTTTCCCCGTTGAAAATATGGCTTTAGATCGGAATTTCTTCGCCTTGACGAATTTTTTCAGCAATTTCATCTAACTTTTTTAGTCGATGATTAACCCCGGATTTCGATAATTCTTCTCCTTGGACATTCTGAGCTAATTCATTTAAGGAAGCTTCCTGATGTCGTAATCGTGCATAGGCCACACTTTGCAAACGCTTTGGTAATTGATCGAGCCCGACGACTTCGTCAATTAGTTTTATACTTTCAACTTGACGAAAGGAGGCTGAAATTGTTTTGTTTAAATTTGCTGTTTCACAATTCACTAAACGATTTACAGAGTTCCTCATATCACGAACGATACGAACATCTTCAAATTTAAATAAAGCATTATGTGCTTCTATTAAAATTAAAAACTCAGTTATTTTCTCAGCTTCTTTAATATACGTAATGTATCCATTTCGTCGTTTATGTTCTCTCGCTCTTAATCCAAATGTATTTAATAATTGGCAAAGAGATGCACTATGTTCTTTATCATAGGTAAATATTTCCAAATGGTATGATGCTGTTTCCGGGTTGTTCACTGATCCTCCCGCTAAAAAAGCACCTCGTAAATAAGCACGTCGACAACATTCTTCGTTTAAATATGTTTTTGGTATAGGTGATATCCATTCATTTTTCTTGTTAAAGATTTGTAACTGCTGCAAGAGTTGGGGAACATCTTTGAGTAGACGTACAATATATACATTGTTTTTCCTTAGTTTCATCTTTTTTCGAACGAGAATTTCAACTGGATGTACATATATCTCTTTAATGAGTCGGTACATTCTTCGAGCAATAGCAGCATTTTCTGTTTGAACATCTAATGTGTACTTATCCTTAGACAAATAAGATACACCATTCATCCGAATCAAAGCGGCTAACTCTGCTTTCGTACAACATAAACTTTCAAAATCAATAATCGATAATTCCTTCTTGATTTCCGAAGCAAAAGACATGATAATCGATCCTTTCATGACCTAATCAATTGATAAATCAACTTAGCAACTTTTCCTGTATTATGTCTAACCGTACCAGTAGAATCATCAACAATATCATCGGCGATAATTGTTAGCCCTTGTGCTTTTAATTGGTCATAATCGTTTTGGACGACTTTGGCATTTTCCCTTCTATAATTTCGTAATGTTTTCTGGCTTATTTTCCCATTATTTACGATAATCGACGAGATGATATTGTCATTCATATGTGAATGTAGTGCATGTATATGATCAGACGCATAATAATTAGTCGTTTCACCATCTTGGGTCATAATGTTGCACACATAAATGAAATGAGCGTCTGTTTGTTGACAAGCTTGATTAATTTCTGGAAGAATTAAATTTGGAATGATACTTGTATATAAGCTACCTGGGGCAATAATAATGTAATCTGCTTCTACAATCGCTTCAATAACTTCTGGTATAGGTTGAGGGGTTTCCGGTCCTAAATATATTTGCTTAATTTTCTTTTTGGCTAAAGGAATGTTTGACTCACCATTTACGATCGTTCCATCACTCATTTCAGCGACAAGTGATATACTTTCATCAGTCATCGGATAAACCTTTCCTTTAACATTAAATATATGTGATAATTCCTTCACTGCTGCAAAGAAGCTTCCCTTTACTTCCGTTAAAGAAGCTAATAATAAATTTCCGAGTGAATGACCCGACAATTCCTCCACATCTTGAAACCGATATTGAAATAAGTGTCCTAATTCAGGATCACTTTCAGCCATCGCTATAATTACATTCCGTATATCTCCTGGTGCGGGAACATTGAATTTCTTTCTTATTTCACCAGAACTCCCCCCGTCATCCGCCACGGTCACCAAAGCAGTTAGTTCAATCGGATACCTTTTAAGACCTTCTAATAATACTGGTAATCCTGTACCACCGCCAATAACGACGATTTTTGGTTTGCGAATGCCCATATAATTAGTCCTTTCTCTTATCGATATCTCTATGGGTTATATGAGTGATATACTGTTCAGAAAGTTCTTTCGCAAAATGTTCGGCTAAAGCTACTGAACGATGTTGTCCACCTGTACAACCAATCGCAATAACTAATTGCGACTTACCTTCTTTTTTATACTGTGGAAAAATAAATTCAAATAAATCGAGTAATTTATCGACAAATTGCTTTGTTGCATCCCATTTAAAGACATAAGTAGAGACGTCTTGGTTTAATCCAGTTAGCGGTTGAAGACTTGGAACATAATGTGGATTCGGTAAAAAACGAACATCAAAAACTAAGTCAGCATCCATTAACATTCCGTGTTTAAATCCAAAGGAAACAAAATGAATAGAAAAAACATCTTGATCATCTTCTGCATATAAAGAAACAATCTTTTCTCGTAATTGTTTCGGTTTGTAACTTGTCGTATCAATGATCCGTTGTGCCCTTCCTCGTAATCCTTCTAAAAGCTTTCTTTCCTTTTTAATTCCATTTAATAACAAGTCACCTGGAGCTAATGGGTGTGATCTCCTTGTTTCTTTATAGCGACTGACTAATACTTCATCCGTTGCATCTAGAAAAATAATATGCTCTTGAATCCATTGTTCTGCTTCAAGTAAATCTAATGCTTCAGATAAAGTGTCGAAAAATTCCCGACCACGGAGATCCATAACGAGTGCTACTTTATTAATGTCATTCGTTGATTCTTTCATAAGCTCTAAAAACTTAGGTAATAATGTCGGTGGTAAATTATCAACGCAATAATACCCTAAGTCTTCAAAACTTCTCACCGCAACTGTTTTCCCTGCTCCTGACATCCCTGTAATGACAACTAATTTCGTTTCTCTTGTCTCTTCACTCATGAAATACCCCCACAAAAATATCAATGTATATTTATACAAAATAAAAATAAAGTACGAGTGCTTTTATTTATAAATACGCTTTTCTATTTATATTATACACAGAAATATGATGAACAACCAATGCCAATGATTATTTTGACAGATTTTAATGATAGGATTAAGTTTATCGATAAAAAAAGGCACAGGCGAGAATACACCTGTGCAAAAAACTAATTTATATAAAAGGGGGGTCAATTAGTTAACTTCATTATAACGAATGAATATTTCCCTAGTATTACAATGAAGTTAAAATGTAATGACTTCTTTTATAAATAACTAGCCTTCGAACTCTTCGATATATTTTTGAGCTGTTTCAGCGGCAATACTTCCATCTCCTGTAGCTGTCACAATTTGACGCAAGTCTTTAACCCGAACATCTCCTGCAGCAAATACACCTGGTATTTCTGTCTCCATATTCTCATTTGTTGGAATATATCCTTCTTCATCAACAATGCCTAGTGATTTAAAGGGTTCGGTTAATGGCACAGTTCCAATATAGACGAATACACCATCAATATCATGGTCATAGGTTTCACCAGTTTTTACATTTTTCAAAGTGACACTAGTAACTTTTCCGTTTTCTTCATTAATTTTTTCTGCTACTGTATCCCAAATGAAGTCCATTTTTTCATTTTCAAAGGCTCGATCTTGTAGAATCTTTTGAGCCCTTAACTCATCACGACGGTGAACTACGGTTACCTTGCTTGCAAATCGAGTTAAATACATTCCTTCTTCTACAGCAGAATCCCCACCACCGATAACGATGATTTCACGGTCTTTGTAAAATGCCCCATCACAAACAGCGCAGAAAGATACTCCTCGACCAGTTAATTCTTCTTCTCCTTCAATACCTAACTTTTTATATTCAGCCCCGGTTGTAATAATGAGTGCCTTTGTTTTATATGATTTATCTCCCGCATGAACAATTTTATAATCGCCATCAAGCTCTACATCGCTAATATTTCCATAAGCATATTCAGCTCCAAACTTTTGTGCATGTTCAAACATCTTTTGAGATAAATCCGCACCTAAAATATGGTCAAAACCTGGATAGTTTTCGATATCTTCGGTATCAGCCATTTGTCCCCCTGGCATTCCTCGCTCTAACATTAACGTATCTAAATTTGCTCTAGATGCATAAACTGCTGCGGTCATTCCAGCTGGTCCTGCTCCAGCAATTATAACATCATAAATTTTTTCCTCTGACATGATGAATCGCCTCTGCTTTCTTCTGTATTATTGTTCGTTTTTCATAAATGAATATTCACTTGTTTTTTAACCTTTCTTCTACTCATAGCTTATAAGAGGAACACATTTGCGTCTATCTTTATGCTCATTTTTCATAAACCCCCACCGGTATACAGAATAGTCTAATTTTTTTCATAAATTTCCCAAAATAAAAAGGGATTGCCTATGACGTTCTGGCAATCCCTTTTCACTTTTACACAGCTGCTTCTCTCATGTAATTTTCCAGTTCTTTTTTATAAGTTTCAAGTTCTTCTTCTGACCAATCAAGTTCTTTTTGCATGATTGTTAATGTCTTCTCATAATTTTCTTTTACCCAATCGATATCGAAAAATAGTTTTCCTGTTCGACGGATGAAAAAGTCTTCAGGTTTATAAGCACATTCGTGATGAATGGCGTATAAAATCTCAGCATATAAAATTGGGTCTATGCTATTTTCTTTTGCTTCTTTTCCTTTTTCTTCAATATATAAAAACAATTTATCCACATTTGAACCATATCTATAAATTAGTTGTTCTGTCGCTTCTTTGGAAATATTCAATAAATCCGCTTGATATAACTTTTGTTGTTTAAATCTTTTAAATCCTTCAGAACCACCGAAATCCCCTCCGGAAATAGGCATCTGTTTTGTTTCTGAGGGAGAATAAATAATTCCTTCTTCTTTCTTAAATTGCTTGGAAACGAGATCAATAATGTCCTCAGCCATTTTTCGATAACCTGTTAATTTCCCACCAGCAATAGAAATTAAGCCAGAGTCTGAAATGAAAATTTCATCCTTACGGGAAATCTCACCTGGATTTTTCCCATCTTGAGCTATTAATGGACGTAAACCTGCCCAGCTAGATTGCACATGATCCGCCGTAATTTCAAGGGATGGGAACATAAAATGAACCGCTTCTATAATATAGTCACGATCTTCAGGTGTTACAGTTGGATGGGCCGTATCACCATCATAAAATGTATCAGTTGTTCCTACATAAGTAATATCTTCTCTAGGTATAGCGAAAATCATTCGTCCGTCCGGAGCATCAAAGTATACTGCCTGTTCTAAAGGAAAATCTTCTTGAGAAAACACTAAATGAACACCTTTTGTTAAATGTAATGTCTTCCCTTGTTTAGATCCGTCAATATCACGTAACGTATCTACCCAAGGACCAGCTGCATTAATAATTTTTTTTGCATAAACATTGTAAGTTTCTTCCCTAATTTGATCCTCTACAACAACACCGATGACTTTTCCAGATTCATAAATAAAATCAATTGCTTTCGCATAATTAACAGCCTTGGCATTTTGTTCAATGGCCTTCTTTAACACTTCTATTGTAAGACGAGCATCATCGGTTTTATATTCAACGTAATATCCAGCACCTTTTAAACCGTCCCGTTTTAGTAAAGGTGCCTTTTCAATAGCTTCTTCCTTAGACAACATTTCCCTGCGTTCTGAACGTTTTACCCCTGCTAAAAAATCATAGACACGTAAACCAATATTAGATGTGAAAGGTCCAAAATTTCCATCAGTATAAAAGGGTAATAACATCCATTCCGGTGTTGTTACATGGGGGCCATTTTCATAGACAATTTCCCTTTCCTTTCCTACATCAGCAACTAGTTTAACTTCAAATTGTTGCAAATATCGTAAGCCTCCATGAACAAGTTTTGTTGAACGACTTGATGTACCTGCGGCAAAGTCTTGCATTTCAATTAATCCTGTTTTCATTCCACGGGTTGTCGCATCTAATGCTATCCCCGCTCCAGTGATACCTCCACCAATAATGAGCACGTCTAACTTTTCGTTTGCTAAGCTGTTTAATACTTCTTGACGAGAAGTACTAGAGAAACTCCCCATTTATACCACCACTTTCCCTTTTTATCAATTATATGTAAAGATTGTATATAAAATAAAAAACCACAAAACAATTAATGCTTTTGCATTAATTGATTGTGGTTTCTCCATTCTCCCGCCAAAAATATTCACTTAATTTTATTTTATCATAAATCTAAAGTTCCGCAAAATGATATTATTTGTATGAGTCTTCTAATTCAATTTCTCTTTCTTCCCTTTGTTCTTTTGTATAAATAAGTTGCATTGGATTACCACCGACAAAACTGCCTGGTGGTACATCTTTATGCACTAATGTTTTTGCCGATACAATTGCTCCGTCACCTATTGTCACACCAGGTAAAATAGTTGTATTTGCACCGATCATGACTTCATCTCCGATAATGACTTTTCCAACGCGATACTCTTTTATTAAATATTCATGGGCTAATATTGTTGTATTATATCCGATAATACTGTTACTTCCTACTTTAATTTTTTCAGGAAACATAATATCTGGCATAACCATTAATGCAAAGGCTGTTTTTTCTCCTACTTTCATATGTAAAAAAGTTCGGTACAACCAATTTTTCAACCGTAAAAAAGGGGTATATCGAGCGATTTGAATGACAATAAAACTTTTAATAACTTTCCAAAACGGGACTGTATCATATATTTGCCATAATGAATTTGCATCTTTGACAAAATATCGTTTTGTTCTCCGCATCTAAAAACACTCCTGGTTAAGATATTACATCTAACAAATCAATTAAATCATTAATTATCTGAGTGGGATGATAGGAACGTAAAAAATCCACACCATGTTCTGACCAAGAAACTCCAATCGTTTGAATGCCTGCACGGTGTCCTGCTTCAATATCAAATCGGCTGTCCCCAACAATTGCTGTAGACGATACATCACTATCTAAAATATCCATTGCTTTTAAAATACCTTCTGGATGTGGTTTAGCTTTTGATACGTCAGATAATGTCACAATTCGTTCTGGAGTAAAATGCTCAATTAAATTCGTTTGCTCCATACCTAATAATGTAACATCTCTCATCTTATTCGTAACGATAGCAGTTTTAATATTTGCTTCGTGTAACTCTTTTAACATTTCGATAGCATTAGGAAATAAATGAATATTTTCTTCGTGATTTTCTACATTAAACCTTCGATATGCTTTTACCATTTCTTCCGCATACCCAGGATTTAACTCAGAAAACGTATCAAGTAATGGTGGTCCATTATATTTCGCTAAATCATCTTCATCATACGGAATGTTATACAATTCAAACGTATGAATAAACGATTTTCTAATCAATTCATTTGTATTTAATAGCGTTCCATCTAAATCAAATAAAATTGTTTTTAGTTCCATTAACTACCTACCTCATCATTGTAACGAACTTTTTCTTTCTTATATTTCCGATTGTAAATGATTAAAATGATTGAACCGATAATTAAAATTATTGAAAGAATTTGAGCCACTTTCAAATGACCAGTTAATAAACTGTCTGTTCGCATTCCTTCGATGAAAAATCTACCTACAGAATAACCAATGACATATGTCAAGAATACTTCTCCACGTAAAGGATTCTTTCTTCTTAAAAAGAGAAGTAGACTAAATATGAGGATATTCCAAACTGATTCATATAAAAATGTTGGATGATACATGACTCCATCAATACACATTTGATTCATAATAAAGTCGGGTAAATACTGATGAAATGACTCGTATGTAGTTTGTGATATCGGACCCCCGTGGGCTTCTTGGTTCATAAAATTACCCCAGCGACCGATTGCCTGTCCCAAAATAATACTTGGCGCAGCAATATCAGCGATTTTCCAAAATGGTACTTTCCGAACTTTTGTAAAGACAATTGCTGTAATAACCGCTCCAATAAGGCCGCCATGAATCGCAAGACCACCTTCATGAATCGCAAAAATACTCGTCCATGGTTTATTTGCATAAGCTTGCCATTCAAAGATGACATAATAAAGTCTTGCACTTATAATCGCAATAGGTAAAGCAAAAACGAGCAAATCAAGCATAATATCCTTTTCCATATGTAATCGTTCCGCTTCCCTATTCGCTAACAAAAGACCGATAAAAGCTCCTGCTGCGATAAGTACACCATACCAGTATATCGGAAAGTTGCCTATTTGGATAAATACTCGATCATATGCTTCAGCATGACATGTCATAACGTTCACTCCTGATTATTTTCATTTCTACCATTTTTAATGACTTCTGTTAACCGTTCAGAAAATTGTTCTGCTGCATTTACTCCGATTCGCTTCATGCGGAAATTCATTGCTGCAACTTCTACGATAACAGCTATATTCCTTCCTGGTTTTATAGGCACTCTCAGTCGTGGGACATGGACATCAATAATTTTTATTGTCTCCTCATCAAGACCTAATCGTTCGTAATTTTTACTATCATCCCACGTTTCTAAATGAATAACCATAGAAATTTTCTTTTGATTAACAACAGAACCTGTTCCAAATAAATTTCGAATATCAATAATTCCTAAACCTCTAATTTCTAATAGATGTTCAATAAGAGGTGGTGGGCTTCCAATTAACGTATCATGGTTTTTTTGCGAAATTTCTACTCGATCATCAGCAACAAGACGATGTCCCCGCTTAATCAATTCTAAAGCTGTCTCACTTTTTCCGACACCACTTTCACCTGTAATCAATACACCTACACCATATATGTCAACTAGTACTCCATGTAGAGCCGTTGCTGGTGCAAACTCGGCTTCTAAATAATTCGTCAATTGGGATATAATGTTTGTCGTTTTTTGCTCAGAGCGTAATATTGGTATATTCCTTTTGTTTGCTATACAAATCATAATATCAGGAACGATCATTCCCCGGGAAATAACGATCGCCGGAGTAACATTTGTGCAAAGTCCTTCAATACGTTGTCTTTGTTCTTCTTCCGATAAATGTAAAAAGTAAGTCATTTCAGTTTTACCTATTAACTGGATTCGACGTTTTGGATAATAATTAAAGTATCCGGTCATTTCAATTCCAGGTCGAGAAATATCACTCGTGAAAATTTCCCTGTGTAATCCTGATTTACCTGCTATTAATTCAAAGGTAAAATGTTCTAACAAGTCCTCGACATGAACTTTTGTCACTTTTTTACATCCCCTCTCGTACAACTGGAATAACATCTCTAGATATTGTAACACATTTCAAATGCGAGTTCTTAGTTAAACAGTATACATACTAAATAAACACGTATCTATTAAAAACAAAAGCTAAGTTTTAATTTACGTCTAAATAAAAACACAGGGTTAATTCACCCTGTGTTTCCAATTAGTTTGTAACCGTATCAGCGATTAAGCGATTTAAAATCATCGTAATAATAGAAATAATAATTGCTCCTACAAAAGCAATACCAAAATTATCAATGACAAAAGCATCCCCCATCACCCACTGAGCAAGCATTAATGTTGCCGCATTGATAACGAGTAAGAAAAAACCAAAAGTAACAAAGGTAATAGGCAATGTTAACAAAACTAAAATTGGCCGAACAAAGATATTTAAAATGGAAATGACAAAACTCGCTATAAGAGCTGTTAAAAATCCATCAATATAAAAGGTTTCAAACAATTGATCGACAGCTAATATAGCGACAGCATAAATGACTAGCGAGACAATCCAGCGCAAAAACATTTATTAATCCTCCTTAGGCCCATTTACACTAAAATCCCATATGTAAAACTTTTCTTTACCTAATCGAGCAAGCAAGTTTTGGCGTTCTTTTTCCGCTTCTTTCTCATTACCTTCCATTTTTTCAATCATGCCATAGGCTTGAGATTTATGTTGAAAAATAGCTTCTAACTTTTGATCAAACACATGTGAAACATCATTGATAACGTGTGGTTCTCCTAATTTTTCTTCATAGTTGGCTTCGATCGCTTGTACCCATAGTGTTGGACGTTTTTCTTCCTCAATCATCCCTACCGCTTGGATTGTCGCTGCTCCTAATGCATTATGATCGGGATGTATCGCATAAGGAGGAAAATGTGTGATGACAAGACTTGGTTCAATATCTAATAACACACGCTTAATATGTTCACTTACTTTTTTCTGATCCTCAAACTCGATCATTTTATCAAAATAGCCAAGTAACTTATAGTCAATATCAAGATACTTACAAGCATCCGCTAGCTCTTTTTCTCGAATGTGTGGCAACGTTTCACGATTGGCAATATTCGGTGAACCCATATTACGGCCCATTTCACCTAATGTTCCACATAAATATGTAACTGGGACCTCTTTTTTTCGAAGTTGCATAATCGTTCCCGCTGTTCCAAAGGATTCGTCATCTGGGTGTGGATACACGATGACAACATGTTTTTCTTTCTCCAAAATCATCACCATTCCTTTTCAATCATTAATGAGAAAATGGACTTTCACTTATTTGTAAGGATACCATTAATCGGCCTTCTCGATCATGACCGGCAAGCAATAGCTTTTCTTCAAACATTGTCCAATCCGTTAATCCTTCTGCATAAATCCATCCGATCGGCAATTTAAGTCCGACTCGATAACTATTACCATCACCTTTAATTTTCCCTTGAGTATACGTCACTTTAGCATTTCGAATATATGCGCCAACATTATAGCCTTGATTATCAAAATGACTTGCGTAAGCTCCATTTGTCGTTTCTACATGGACATATACTTCCTTATTTGAAAATTTATCCAGCTTTTTCTGAACATCTTTTAGTTCAATCGGTTTCATACCATGCCTTCCTTTCATTATATTCATTTCATCATACATTTACCATGTATCTTCATAAATAGAAATGAGTAAGAAGAAAAAGAGGAAGCTCCATAAATTTTATAAATGATTATGCCTTCCTCTTGTTTATTTTAAGGTTGTTTCGCCTTTTCGATCAACTTTTCCATTCGTTTTTCATCACGAGAAAGAATCTCTTTTAAATAGTTTCCAGTAAAAGATTCATCTACTTTTGCTATTTCTTCTGGTGTACCTGTTGCGACAACTTGTCCGCCACCATCGCCACCCTCAGGCCCTAAGTCGATAATATGATCAGCCATTTTTATCACATCTAAATTATGCTCGATAACAACGACTGTATCTCCATTATCGACAAGACGTTGTAAAACAGCTAATAATTTTTCGATATCTGCCGTATGAAGTCCTGTAGTCGGTTCATCTAAAATATAAAAGTTTTTACCATTTGATCGTTTGTGTAATTCACTCGCTAATTTAACTCGTTGGGCTTCTCCACCGGACAACGTCGTTGCAGATTGGCCAAGCTTAATATATCCTAAACCTACGTCAACGATTGTCTGTAATTTCCGCTTAATTCGGGGAATGTTTTTGAAAAAATCTAATGCTTCTTCAATTCGCATATCGAGAACATCGGCAATTGTTTTTCCTTTATATTCCACTTCTAACGTTTCTCTATTATATCGTTTTCCTTCACAAACTTCACAAGGTACGTAAACGTCTGGTAAAAAATGCATTTCTATTTTGTTTACACCTTCACCACGACACGCTTCACAACGTCCACCTCGTACATTAAAACTAAAGCGACCCTTTTTGTACCCGCGCATTTTTGCTTCATTCGTCTGGGCAAAAACATCTCGAATATCATCAAACACACCAGTATATGTTGCTGGGTTTGAACGAGGTGTTCGTCCAATCGGTGATTGATCAATAGCGATTACCTTCTCAATATGTTCTAAACCTTTAATATCATCATGTTCACCTGGATTATATCTTCCGCGATATAAATGCTGTGCAAGGGTTTCATGTAAAATACTATTTACTAACGTACTTTTCCCAGAACCAGACACCCCGGTAACGAGTGTAAACAATCCAATTGGAAACTTTACATCGATATCTTTTAAATTGTTTTCCCGGGCGCCAATAACTTCAATGAAACGTCCATCTTGTTTTCGGCGTTCGGCAGGCAACTGAATAAACTTTTCACCAGATAAATATTGTCCGGTTAGTGATTTATTATTTTTCATAATTTCATCCGGTGTACCACTGGCAACTACTTTTCCACCGTGATCCCCGGCTCCAGGTCCTAAATCTATTATCCAATCGGCAGATAACATTGTTTCTTCATCGTGTTCAACAACGATTAATGTGTTATCTAAATTCCGCATTCCTTTTAATGTGTTAATGAGCCGATCATTATCTCGTTGATGTAAACCTATGGAAGGTTCATCAAGAACATAAAGAACACCAGTTAATGCAGAACCAATTTGTGTCGCTAAGCGAATGCGTTGGGCTTCTCCCCCAGATAATGTTCCAGATGAACGGGCCAGGGTTAAATAATTTAAACCAACTCCTTCTAAAAAGGTTAATCGATCTTCAATTTCCTTTAAAATAAGATTAGCAATTCGTTTTTCCTTCGTTGTTAGTTCAAGGGATTCAAAAAATTGCCTCGCTTCGGAAATCGAAAATCTCGTTACTTCTGAGATATGAAGATCACCGATTAAAACGGATAAAGCCTCCTCGTTTAAGCGATAGCCATCACAAGCTGGACAATCTTTAATCGCCATAAATTGCTCTAAATGCTCCCGTGTGAAATCTGATGAAGTTTCATGATATCGGCGATTTATGTTATTCATAACACCCTCGAAATACATTTCTCGGGTACGCACCCGTCCAAAATCATTTTCATAACGGAAATTGATTTTTTCATCACCACTACCATAGAGCACAATGTCCAATTCCTTTTCAGACAGCTCTTTAACAGGTTTATCCATATCAATATTAAAATGTTTACAAACACTTGTCAGTAATTGCGGATAGTACTGGGAACTAATTGGTCGCCAAGCTTCAATCGCATGCTCATTTAAGGATAATTCCCAATTTGGAATGACTAGATCTAAATCAACTTCTAAATTTGTTCCAAGGCCATCACAAGCAGAGCATGCACCAAAGGGACTGTTAAAGGAAAATAGTCGAGGCTCTAGTTCTTGAATCGTGAAATTACAAATTGGACATGCGTAATTTTCACTAAATAACATTTCCTCACCGTCAATGATATCGATAATAACTTTTCCATCTCCTAATGGTAAAGCTGTTTCAATGGAATCATGTAATCGACTTTTCACGTCATCTCGAATAATAATTCGGTCAATCACAACTTCAATGGAATGAGTTTTATTTTTATCGAGGATAATATCATCTGTTATTTCATACATCTCTCCATTTACACGTAACCTAACATACCCTTCTTTTTTTAAGTTCTCTAACACTTGAGTATGTTCTCCTTTTCTCCCGGATACGACTGGAGCTAACACTTGTAATCTCGTTCGCTCAGGCAACTCCATGACGCGATCAACCATCTGTTCAACGGTTTGTGATTGAATATCAATACCATGTTCTGGGCATGTTGGACGACCAACCCGGGCAAATAACAAGCGTAAATAGTCATATATTTCCGTAATCGTTCCAACCGTCGATCTCGGATTTCGACTCGTCGTTTTTTGGTCAATCGAAATCGCTGGTGATAACCCTTCAATCATATCTACATCTGGCTTATCCATTTGCCCTAAAAACTGTCGTGCATACGCTGAAAGCGATTCAACATACCTTCTCTGACCTTCAGCATAAATTGTATCGAAGGCCAAAGAGGACTTTCCTGACCCAGAAAGTCCTGTCACAACTATAAATTGATGTTTCGGTATGGATAAATCGATATTTTGTAAATTATGTGCCCGGGCACCTTTTATTGTAATTGATTTGCTCGGCATGAGTATAAATCATCCTTCCGCTTGTAATTCAAAGATCATATCACGTAATTCTGTCGCTCGTTCGAAATTAAGTTCTTTCGCTGCTTCACGCATTTCTTTTTCCATTTGTTCAATAACTTTCTCTTGTTCTTTCTTCGGTAATTCGATGACATCTGTAATTCGGTCAACATATTTCTCTTCATCATCAGCCACATATGTCGCTTGAATGAGATCATGAATCTCTTTTTTAATTGTTTTTGGTGTTATATTATGCTTTTCATTAAAGGCTTTTTGAATGCGACGACGGCGGTTCGTTTCATCAATCGCCACTTGCATAGAATCCGTAATTTCATCAGCATACATAATAACCTTTCCGTTTTCGTTTCGAGCTGCTCGTCCCATTGTCTGAATTAATGAACGTTCAGAACGCAAGAAGCCTTCCTTATCGGCATCAAGAATAGCAACAAGAGAAACCTCGGGTATATCTAAACCTTCTCTTAATAAGTTAATTCCAACAACGACATCGTATTTCCGAATCCGTAAGTCACGGATAATTTCTATTCTTTCCAATGTTTTTATTTCTGAATGTAAATAGGCAACTTTTAAATCGAGTTCCTTGAAATAATCTGTTAAATCCTCTGCCATTTTTTTCGTAAGCGTTGTGACAAGTACACGCTCATCTCGTTCAATTCGTTCATGAATTTCGCCAATTAAATCATCAATTTGCCCTTCTACCGGTCGAACGTCTACCTCTGGATCAAGTAATCCTGTTGGACGAATAATTTGTTCGACCATTTTTGGTGTATGTGCTAATTCATAAGGTCCAGGTGTTGCAGAAATATATATAAGTTGATTTGATTTCTCTTCAAATTCTTCAAATTTTAACGGTCGGTTATCTAAAGCAGAGGGTAATCTAAAACCGTGATCGACGAGCATTTGTTTACGAGCCCGATCTCCATTATACATCCCGCGAATCTGTGGCAATGTCGCATGGGATTCATCAATAACGACTAAAAAGTCATCCGGAAAATAATCGAATAATGTATATGGAGTTGAGCCTGCTTCACGTAGGGACAAATGTCGTGAGTAATTTTCTATTCCTGAACAAAAGCCCATCTCTTTAATCATTTCTAAATCATAGTTCGTCCGTTGTTCAAGCCGTTGTGCTTCAAGTAGCTTATTTTCACTTCTTAAATACTCTAATTGTTCTTCTAATTCCTTCTCTATATTTTTTATTGCAATTTTTAATTTGTCTTCTCCAGTGACGAAGTGAGAGGCCGGGAAAATAGCCACATGTTCCCTGTCCCCAATAATTTCTCCTGTAAGCACATCAACTTCACGAATTCGATCGATTTCATCACCGAAAAACTCGATACGAATTCCATGTTCTTGCCGGGAGGCTGGAATGATTTCTACCGTATCTCCACGAACTCGGAAAGTTCCTCGTTGAAAATCAATATCGTTTCTAGCATATTGAATATCGACTAAATCTCGTAATAAATCATCTCGCTCTTTAATCATGCCCGTCCTAAGCGAAACCATATGTTTTCGATATTCCTCTGGAGAACCAAGTCCGTAAATACATGAAACACTAGCTACAATTAAAACATCTCGTCGCTCAAATAAAGCGGACGTAGCCGAGTGCCGCAACTTATCAATCTCATCATTTATACTTGCATCTTTTTCAATATACGTATCTGTTGAAGGGACATATGCTTCCGGTTGATAATAATCATAAAAACTTACGAAATATTCAACAGCATTATTTGGAAAATACTCTTTAAACTCACTGTACAATTGTCCGGCTAATGTTTTATTGTGAGCCATTACGAGAGTCGGTCGATTCACTTCTTTGATGACGTTAGAAATCGTAAAGGTTTTCCCTGTTCCCGTTGCGCCTAATAATGTTTGGTGACGATTATTATTATTAATTTGCTCCACTAGCTGTTCGATCGCTTTCGGCTGATCACCAGCTGGTTCATAGCTTGATACAAGTTCGAATGATTCAGACACGGTACATCCCTCATTTTTGTTTCATTGTCGTACTTTAAGTATCTTCATAGTAACATATATACGAACAAACATTCTATAAATGTGCATATATAAAAACAGGTAAAGACGAGCACTATATATAGGCTCGTCTAATTTCCGTTTATTTAAAATGATCCATAAAATTTTCTAGCCCAGGATTTGCTCCAATTCGATCATTCTGATCAAGAGTTGCAATTTTATCCATTTCCTCTTCAAGTAAAGTAAAATCACTTACATTAAAGTTTTCCTCAATCCTTGAAGGTGTGACTGATTTTGGAATAATAATATTTCCTAGCTGTAAATGCCATCTTAAAATAATTTGTGCCGGTGTCTTATTGTATTGCTGAGCGAGTTGTTGAATAATCGGATGTTCAAAAGCTCGCCCACGACTTAATGGTGCCCATGCAATGACAGCAATTTCGTTTTCCCTACAATAGGATCGCAAACTTTTCTGTTGTAAATAAGGATGTAATTCAATTTGATTGACGAAAGGCATAGTATGAGCATGCTTTTCTATCTCGCGTAAATGTTTTTCATGATGATTGGACACTCCAGGAACACGAACTAATTTTTCCTCATACAATCGCTCAATTGCTCGATACGTATCAACAAATTTACCAGGGACAGGCCAATGGACTAAATATGCATCAATATAATCGACATCTAATAAACGTAATGATTTTTCAAAAGCACGTAAAGTTTCATCATAACCTTGATCATCGTTCCACACTTTCGTCGTAATAAAAATATCTTCCCTTGGAATTTTAGATTGCTTGATCGCCTTCCCGACTTCTTCTTCATTAAAATAATAACTAGCCGTATCGATAGCACGATAGCCTACATCTAAAGCTGTTGTAATAGCCTGAATCGTCTCTTCACTGTCCGTCATTTTATATACTCCCAAGCCTATTTGAGGCATTTTAACACCATTTCTTAACCTAATAGTCATTTTTAATAAAACACTCCCTTTTATTTATTCACTGTCGATAGTCCCATTTCTTTTCCTAGTTGATCGTATGGTTCATCGACAAAAATTAATCCTAATTTATAATGCTCACCTGCAAACAATGCACTTTGAACGATCCGCACTTCTCCCATATCATCTATGACGGATAACCGATAATTTGCACCACTCTGTTGTAAAGCCTCATAAAAATCATTTACTGATTGAACAGGAATGTCATTGACTTTTACAATTGTTTCACCTGTTAAAATTCCTAAACGCTCGGCTGGGGAATCTGGAATAATACTTAATACGTGTAAACCGTTATCCTTCTTCGTAAAGTAGTTTACTGTTTTTGCTTCATAAGATCGATGTTTGTAAATGATAAATTCTCTACCTACAATGGCAACGATCACTGCTAGAAAACTAAGCCAAATTAAATATATGCTACTTAACGATAAAATAACGATAACAAAGCCGAGAATGCCAATTTGTAAAGCTAATCTCTTCGCTCTTTCTGTTGCTAATGCACTTTGAACTGAAATATGATAACCGATCGGAAATGGTATAAGTAGTAAGCTATAACTTGCACCCTCATGTGGATAATAAGGTAAAAAATCAAAAAATTGTGCAACTTGCTCTGTTGGAATTATAAACAATAAAGGAATGAGCGATAATGTCGTTAGTTCATGCTCTCCTATCCACATTCCCCGACTACTTTTTGTTAGTTTAGGAAATGTTTTGTTACGGTGTTCATTTACCAAGTAAAAAGCTTCTAACATTAATAAGATCCCAATTAATAAACTTAAACTCATAAAAGGTGTGTTCGTAAATAAATGAAAATCAACAATATCTTGATATTGCAAAATAAAAGGCGATAAAATAATTAGTACATACGTGATTCCTATCGTATAGCTCGCAGATAACATCGTATATTTCATATGTAAACTAAGTAAAATAGTCACAACGGCCAATAATAATAATGTCGGCACAGGAATGACGATGCCAACTCCAATAAACATGAGAGAAATAAATATACCAGCAATAAGAGAGGGTAACCATGTTTTTAAAAGTTCATAAAACATTGGAAACACTTTGAATCCAAACTGTCTCCGTTCACGATTAATCCGGATACTCCCTACAACTAGCAACAATAAAATATTCCAGTATAATAATGGATGTAAAAACATTCCACCAAGAGCTTTCATAATTTCCAGTAGCCATTCTTGTGCTTCAAATATATTAAACAACATGATCACCCTTTCAAAACAGACAAAGCAGTTTATTATGTTCTATTATATCATTAATTGAATTTTTTTGAGGATAGAAGACAAAAAATAATCCATGATAAGCATCATGGATTATTTACTACTGTTTACTCATATAAATGTTCAAGGGCTTTTTCTAATTGAACATCGTCCTCATTATTTCTTATCCGATCAACAACCTCTGTCTGAATCATACCAGCAGTCTCTTCATCAACTTTACCTGTAGCTTCTAGATCATTATCTTCTTGAAACTCTTTCACTGCTTTTTCTGTCGAACGATCAAAGTATCCGTCCATTCGGTCCGTTTCATACCCAATTCCATTTAACATAACTTGAACATTTTCAATTTGGGAACCTGTTTCATCATATTGTAATGGTTCTTCAATTTGTACAGGATTTGAATAATAGTAATCAGGCTGTTCAACTTCTAGTGTCGGCTCAACCCCGACGTCATGGATCCAATTTCCCTCCGGGGATAACCATTTGTATAATGTTAATTTTAATGTGCTATTTTCCCCGATTGGCATTGCATTTTGAACGGTCCCTTTACCAAAACTCGGTTTTCCGACGACTTGATACCCGATTTCTTTCATAGCAACAGCCAAAATCTCTGAAGCTGATGCACTTCCTTCATCAATAAGCACAGAAATTGGATAATCTTTCTTCTCCTCTAGATTAGAGTAAAAAGGCGTTTTAACACCTGAACGATCTTCTGTTTGAATATATGGAACATCTTTTGGAATAAACTCCTGTAAAATTTCTTCTATTGAGTTCAGCAGCCCACCAGGATTACCACGAACATCAATAATGAGACCATCGATGCCATCCTTCTCCATATCATCTAATGCATTGAAAAATTCTTCTGAAGTCGTTTGTGAAAAAGATGCTACTTCTAAAATACCTGTCTTTTTCCCATTTTCTTCATGAATGGAGTCAAAGACTGTCTCAATTGGAATCTTGTCTCGAATTAATGTCACTTCAAAGGTTTCCGAGGAGCCTGGTCTTTGAATTTCTAAAACAACTTCTGTTCCCCGTTCTCCTCGGATTTTACTAACGGCTTCATTTAAATCTAACCCTTCAATTGATTCGTTATCTATTTTTAATATTTGGTCATTCGGCCTTAACCCAGCCTCTTCCGCTGGAGAATCTTTAATTGGTGCAACAATCGTTACTTTTCCGTTAACCATACTAACTTCAGCACCAATACCTTCAAAAGACGATTCAATTTCCTCGTTGAATTGTTCTGTTTGTTGTTCGTCCATATAAGCACTATAGGGATCTTCTAACGTATCCAACATACCATGAATAGCGCCCTCAATGAGTTCCTTATCATCAATTTCTTCTAAGTAATTTTCTTTAATTAATGAAAATGCTTTGGAAACTTTATCAAGTCCTTCAATTTCCTCATCTATATTATCATTTTCATTTTCGTTTTCTATTTGTTCCCCATTTTTATCATTATTTAATGTTTGCGGTTGTTCAAGGGTAGCTTGATTAATTTGCATACCGGCAAATAAGCCGATCCCACCAAATATTAAAGCAACAAAAATAATAAAAGCGATATGTTGCTTCTTAAAATTCATTTTCTCACCTCTTACCTTCGCTTATTTCTCTTTATCATAACACTAAAAGGATAACATGAATAATCAAGAATCACTATTTTTTACATTTATCTTATAAAGAAAAAGCATCACACTCTTTATCGTGGATGCTTTTCGTTTTAAATAAACAGTGTACCTTTTGATTATACTTTTAAAAACTTCCTCACACTCATGATACTTCCCCAGACACCTATTAGAACACCGAGGACTAATAATATGAGCGAAAGTTGCCAGGCAAATGGATTATAAGGGAGTAATTCTATAAATGAAAAAGCTGTTTGTGAGCCTAATTTTTGATATAAATATAAGTATCCAATCATAATTAACGATATCGGAACGATAGCTCCTAAAATACCTAAAAGCATTCCCTCGATAAAGAAAGGCCATCTTATAAAACCGTTTGTCGCTCCAACTAGTTTCATAATACTAATCTCAGTACTTCGTGCCATAATGGTCAGTTTTATCGTATTTGAAATTAAAAATATCGCTGTTAGTAATAGGCCGGCAACCAGGATAATTCCTACATTTCTTGCATATGTATTAAACTTAAATAAGTTTTGTACATAGTCTTTACCAAATTTAACTTTGTCCACATTTGCAAAGTTTTCTATTTTGCTTGCTACATTTTCGGTTTCCTTCGGTTCAGTTGCTCTGACGATATAAGCATGGTTTAATGGATTGTCATCTTCTAAAATAAGCCATGCATCGCCTTCATCCCCCATGCCATCAACTAGATCGTGTAACTCATCTGAATTAGAGGAAAATTTCAATGTATCTACTTCGGGGAGCGAATCAATTTCTTCTCCTAATTGTTTAATATCATCTTCATCAGCGGTTAAATCGATAAACACTTTCATTTCAACATCTTCTTCTATTTTATTAGCAATTTGATTTAAATTTAAAATTAAAGCTAAAAAAACACCGACTAATATTAAAGTCATTGTTACGGCTCCGATCGATGCGATCGTCATCCAACCATTTCGATATATATTTTTAAATCCTTCTCGTATATGTCTCCGAATCGTTCTAAGCTTCATATCCATAATCCCCTTGATCTTCATCTCTTACAATTACTCCGTTTTCAATCGCAATAACTCGCTTTTTGAATGTGTTTACGATCTCTTTACTATGAGTAGCCATCAAGATGGTTGTTCCTCGTAAATTTATCTCATCAAAAATATCCATAATTTCCCAAGATGTTTCTGGATCAAGATTACCTGTAGGTTCATCGGCAATAACGAGCTTAGGCCGATTAACGATAGCACGAGCAATTGAGACTCTCTGTTGCTCTCCCCCTGAAAGCTCAGAAGGAATAAATCTCGCTTTATGCCGTAAACCAACTAAATCTAATACTTCCATCACATTATTTCGGATAACTCTCGGTGATTCCTCAATAACCTCTAATGCAAAGGCAACATTTTCATATACTGTCAATCGTGGTAGCAAACGAAAATCTTGAAAAATAACTCCAATTTTACGACGTAAAAAAGGGACATTTTTTTCCTTTACTTGACTAATGTCCGTGCTATCTATATATAAACTTCCCTTTGATGGTAATGACTCACGATAAAGTAATTTTACAAAAGTCGACTTCCCTGCTCCACTTGGCCCAACAATATATACAAATTCTCCATGTTTAATCTCAATATCAATGCCATTTAAAGCTGTTACCCCGTTAGGATACGTTTTATGTACATTTTCCATAACAATCATCTATATACACACCTTACTGTCGTATTTAATTTGTTAATAACATATTGTCTAAATAAGTCATATACAATTATAACACTTTTTTTAATAAAATTAAGGGGGAATCATATTACAATTTCATTTCAAATGTATCTTTGTCTCGTAATATTTCTATTAAAATACATATTTGTCAAATTATAGCCATAAACATAAAATTTGCCAAAAGAAAAACCTGATAAGGAAAAACCTTATCAGGTCACGTTTCATATGAATTACTGTTTGTCAGCTAACCACTCTGAGAGTGCTTCCCGATCATCATCGTCCATTGCAACAGCTGGCATTCCGCCTTTTCCATTTTCAATGATGTCCGCGATTTCCTCTGCTGAATATGTTGCACCAACTTTTGTTAATTCTGGTCCGGAAATTCCTCCTAAGTCATCTCCATGACACCCTGCACATTTGTTCTGGTAAACTTCTTCAGCTGCACTTACGTCAGTTGCTTCATTTTCATTGTTATTTTCTTCGTTGTTTACCTCATTATTTACATCATTGTTTCCATTGTTATTATTACCATCGTTATTGTTTGCGCCGCCACCACATGCACCAAGCACGAGAACTGCACCAAACAATACTGCTAGTAATTTTTTCTTCATAAGTAAATCCCCCTAAAAAATAATAGTAGTTTAACTAAGATGTACATACATTATAACCTAAAATGAACTTTTTTAAACAATTATTTGTACCTTGTTTAAAATGAAGAGGTCTTAAACCATTGAAATATAAGTGTTTTTATCACTTTATGACTTTTTTGTGACGGATGCTTTTTAACCTTCTTTTTACGGATTCTCTATTTGCATACGTAAATATTCGTCGATAAATTGATCAATGTCTCCGTCCATGACAGATTGCACGTCTCCAACATCGATATTTGTTCGATGATCTTTTATCATCGAATAAGGATGGAAAATATAAGATCGAATTTGGCTACCCCATCCAATCTCTTTTTGTTCACCACGTAATTTAGCTAATTCTTCTTCCTGACGTTCGATTTCCAATTGATATAATTTCGAACGAAGCATTTTCATCGCATCTTCTCTGTTCTTTAGTTGTGAACGGCCGGATTGACACGTCACAACAGTGTTTGTCGGAAGATGGGTAATTCGCACTGCGGAATCTGTCGTATTTACATGTTGTCCACCAGCTCCACTTGAACGATACGTGTCTATTTTAATGTCTTCATTTTTAATTTCAATATCAATATCATTTGAAATCTCTGGTGAAACCTCTACAGAAACGAAGGATGTATGGCGTCTTCCTGATGCATCAAAGGGGGAAATTCTCACGAGCCTATGAACGCCTTTTTCAGCTTTTAAATATCCATATGCATTATGTCCTTTAATTAATAATGTAACACTTTTGACCCCCGCTTCATCACCAGCTAAATAGTTAAGAGTCTCAATATTAAAGCCTTTATCTTCTGCCCATCTTTGATACATCCTTAATAACATACTTGCCCAATCTTGCGCCTCTGTTCCACCAGCTCCAGGGTGAATTTCTAAAATAGCGTTATTTGCATCATAGGGATTACTTAATAAAATTTCAATTTCAAAGGCACTAATTTTCTCTTGTAAGTTTTCCACTTCTTGAAAAAGTTCTGCTTGTAAATCTTCGTCAGCTTCTTCAGAAATAAGTTCATAAGTAACTTCCGCGTCTTCATATTGTTGTTGTAAAGAAACGAAGCCGTTTACTAATTCTTTAAGTTGATTTGTTTCATCTATCGTTTGTTGAGCTAATTGGTGATCATCCCAAAATCCTTCTCCAGCCATTTTTGTTTCTAATTTCTTTATTTTCGCCTCTTTTTCTTCTAAGTCAAAGAGACCCCCTAAAGTTGTTAATTCGTTCGCCCATTTGGTCTATTTTTTGTTTTACTTCAACTAAATCCATTCTTAATCACCTCAAAAAAACTAACTTTTTAACGTCCACAGCAATGTTTATATTTCTTGCCACTACCACATGGACAAGGATCATTTCTACCGACTCGACTTTTGCGCACGTAAGGCTGCTGAGGTTTCTGCTCTCCTTGTTCATTTCCTGCAACAGCTTTTGTATCTTTGACTACAGCTTCCCTTTGTAAATTCTCGCGTACTTGCGCCTTCATAATATATCTAGACACTTCTTCTTCAATATCCGCTATCATCATCTCAAACATTTCGAAACCTTCCATTTGATACTCTCGTAATGGATCATCTTGGGCGTACGCACGTAAATGAATTCCTTGTCGTAACTGATCCATTTGATCGATATGATCCATCCATTTAGAGTCGACAGTACGTAATAGGATAACTTTTTCAAACTCTCGCATATGTTCTGGGGTAATTTCCTCTTCTTTTTCATCATAACGAGTGCGGACAATATCCATAATATGCGCAATAATTTCTTCTTGTTCTTTGCCTTGTAAATCTTCTTTGGATATATCATCTGGCTCAAGCAAATTTCCTTGAACATATTCGATAATTGCTGAAAGTTGCCAATTCGTTTCATCTTCATCTTGTGTATGCATAGAAACGATACGATGCAATGTTGATTCAATCATTTGTTCAATGATTGTTCGAAGCTCGTCACTCTCAGCATCAATGACTTCAAATCGTTGCTTGTAAATAATCTCCCTTTGTTCACGTAACACATCATCATAGGAAAGAATCGTTTTCCGAGCATCAAAGTTATTTCCTTCAACCCGCTTTTGAGCTGATTCAACGGCTCGAGAAACCATTTTACTTTCAATCGGTTGATCGTCTTCCATACCTAAACGGTCCATCATATTTTTCAAATTATCAGAACCGAATCGACGCATTAAGTCATCTTCCATTGACAAGAAAAATTGGGACACACCTGGATCACCTTGTCGACCGGAACGACCTCGTAACTGGTTATCGATTCTTCTCGCTTCATGACGCTCCGTTCCAATAACTGCTAAGCCTCCTAGCTCAACAACACCTTTACCTAACTTAATGTCTGTTCCACGACCGGCCATATTTGTCGCAATTGTAACTGAACCACGTTCTCCTGCATTTTCAATAATTTCAGCTTCACGATAATGGTTCTTTGCGTTCAACACGTCATGTCTAATTCCTGCACGTCTTAACAATTGTGAAATATATTCAGACGTTTCAACAGCTACCGTTCCTACGAGTACAGGTTGACCTCGCTCATGATAATCTCTAATCGCATTTACGACAGCTTTGAACTTAGCTTCCATCGTTTTATAAATCATGTCAGGTTTATCATCTCTAATAACCGGTTTGTTCGTTGGAATGGCTACGACATTCATATTATAAATATTCCTAAACTCTTCTTCCTCTGTTTTAGCCGTACCTGTCATACCCGCTAATTTATTATACATTCTAAAAAAGTTTTGGAATGTAATCGAAGCAAGGGTCATACTTTCATTTTGAATTGGTAATCCTTCTTTTGCTTCAATTGCTTGATGCAAACCATCACTATAACGACGGCCTTCCATTAAACGTCCTGTAAATTGGTCAACAATTACTACTTGACCTTCTTGAACGACATAATCCGTATCTCGTACCATCGCTACATGAGCACGTAAGGCTTGATTAATATGATGAGTTAAGGAAACATTATTTAAATCGAATAAGTTGTCAATCGAGAAAAATCTTTCAGCCTTATTAATTCCCTCTTCTGTAAGTTGAACACCTTTTGTCTTTTCATCATAAGTATAGTCCTCATCGCGTTTTAACGTATTGACAAAAGAGTTAGCTCGCTGATAATTAGCTGCAGATTTTTCGGCTGAACCAGAAATAATTAACGGTGTTCTCGCTTCGTCAATTAGAATAGAGTCAACTTCATCAATAATCGCAAAGTTTAATGGGCGTTGTACCATTTGCTCTTTATATAAAACCATGTTGTCTCTTAAATAATCAAAACCAAATTCATTATTCGTTCCATACGTAATGTCACATTCGTAAGCCTCTCGCTTTTCTTCCTTCGTTAAATGATTTACATTTAATCCGACGGAGAGACCGAGGAAATTAAATAAAACACCCATTTCCTCTGCGTCACGATCAGCCAAATATTCGTTAACAGTAATGATGTGTACACCTTTACCTGTTAAAGCATTTAAATAGGCTGGCATTGTTGCTGCTAAGGTTTTTCCTTCTCCTGTTTTCATTTCAGCAATATCGCCGTTGTGTAATGCAATTGCTCCTAATAATTGAACGTAAAACGGTCTCATGTTCAAGACACGCTTAGAGCCTTCGCGAACGACCGCATATGCTTCTACGAGTAAATCATCTAAACTTTCACCATTTTTATGTCTTTCTTTAAATTCATCGGTTTTATTTTTCAATTCTTCATCAGATAATTTCTCATATTCGGGTTCTAAAGCTTCGATTTGATCAGCGACTTGTTCAAGCTTTCTTAACTCCCGCTTATTTCCGTCTCCGAAAATTCTTTTTAACATTCCTAACATTCGTTTGCACCTCAATTTATATAAAATTAACGATTAAACACTATGCGTCATCCTTCATAATAACATTAAACAAAGATAGATGACAACTTGTTCATATTGCATTTTAACGTAATTTAAAAAGAATAAAACGAGCTGTATCTTTTCACAACTCGTTTATTACACATCTTCATACTTGTTCCTATGTTCAGTTCTTGATTTTATGACTATTTTGAAACCTTAGATGACTTGCCATAAATAGTAGATGAATTTGCTAACTTTCGATTCGTTTCTGCTATGATTAACATGAGTTGGGAAATAGCTTCTTCGTGCTGTTCAATCTTTTTCATTAAGTATTTAATTTCTCGTTCCTTCGTTTTCATGGTATAACATCTCCTCTTACCTAAGCTTCAAGTTAGTTATACCATCTAAGTTAAATACTGTCTAATGACGATTTTCGAATATTGAACTTATTTTATGGTACAAACTTTAACAAATTATATATATAATACTTTATATTTTTTATCTTATTAAATAGCGTCATTTTGGAAATTTACTAAATGTATAAACGGCCAAAAAACTTTCGTTTCTCAGCCGTTCTATGTCTTACTTTATTCCGGTTCAATTAATCCATAACGACCATCTCTTCTACGGTATACGACATTCGTCTTACCTGTATCCGCATTTGTAAACACGAAAAAGCTATGGTCTAACATATCCATTTGAAGGACAGCTTCTTCTGAATCCATAGGTTTTAAATTAAATCTCTTTGTTCGAACGATTTCAATTTCGTCTTCCGCTTCTTCTTCCTCTCGTCTTTCCCGAGCTTTCTGTTCCAACTCTGCAAAAATATGCTTTGGTGCTCCCTCTTGACGAAATTTCCGGTTTACCTTTGTCTTATGTTTACGAATTTGTCTTTCTAACTTATCAACGACTAAATCTGTAGCAGCATAAAGATCCTCATGAGTATCTTCTGCTCGTAATAATAAATTAGGCATTGGAATCGTTACTTCTATTCGCTGATCGTTATTAAATACACTTATACGAACATGTACATCGGATGTTGGAGTTGTATCAAAGTATTTTTCTATTCTACTTAGTTTTTTTATCACATACTCTCTGATGGCGTCGGTCACCTCAACATTGTTACCACGAATATTGTATCTCATATTTGTGTCCTCCCTTATCCTTTATAATTCTAGTATACTACTTTCCCCAAAAAATATCTTGCTAAAACCTTCTATTTTTAAACAAAAAAGAAGTAAACGAACAGTTATGTTCGTTTACTTCTTTTGATCGAGAAACATTCCATCCATTACTTGTACAGAATGATAAGGATTTTCATATAAATTGTTCCGGCTTTTGTATGCATTGAATTGTTTGATTTCATTTTTTAATTCATTAAAAATTTCTTTTATCCTTCGATCAATTACTTTATTTTTCTTTACAATTTCTTTTCCAAGATTATGCTCTTCTTCTGAATAAGGAGCTTCTATATTTTGCATTAGTTTTTCTCGTTTTTCTAACAATATGTTTAATTCCTTAATGACTTTTTCACGATCTTTATTTACCGTTTTTTCATGAGTGATTTTTTCCATTGTCTCGGTGACAATTAACATTTCTTGAAGTTCATATCTAACCACTTGTCTGGACACCTTTTGTATGTTGTTTTGATGTTTGCTTCTTTATATTTAACAGCGCCTGTTTCCATGTGTCACGAAACTCGATAACATAAGAAAGGGCTTCTTGCAAATGTTCTTCATCATTTTTAATATTTCCTTCTCGCAATTGATGATTAATATAATCATACAAAGACATCATTTGCTCAGAAATATCAATTTCCGGATTTAATGTAACCATCAATTCTTGAATAATTGCTTGAGCTTTTTGGATATTTTCATTTTTTAGTTCATAATTTTCTTCTTGAACATATTTTATAGCACGTCGGATGAATTTAATACATCCGTTGTATAACATTAATGTTAAATCCCCGCCAGAAGCTGTTTTCACCGCATTATTTTGATACGCCTCATAAACATTCATTGACATAGACATACATCCTTTCAATGTATATAAATTACTTACATACCTCCGCCAAACTGGGAAAATAAATACGATGATTGTTCACTTAGCCGTTGAATCGCTCGTTCCATGGCAGTAAACTGGTTCCAATAACGATTTTCTACTTGGATCATTCGTGCTTCAAAGCTTGTAATTTCTTCATTAAGTTGCTTCATTCGCTTTCCTAATTGATAATTATCCAATGTATGGAAATCTTTACCTGCTTGTCTTTCGATACTTCTCATCGTATGTTTTACTTGATCTTCTAAGCGATTGATAAGACCTCTACTCTCATCATCGCTTCCGTTTGCGAATAATTTTCGAACGCTTTCTGCATCCTCTTCAACAGCTTGGCGTAATTTCTCTTCATCTATAATTAATTTTCCACCATCTGCATAATCAGGAGATGTTGTAATACCAATATTCGTTATAGATGTAAATGCACCTTCTGAATCAACGTTTGAATACCAACTTTGGCGCATAGAAAACAATCCATTGGAAAGAATACTTTCTCCTCGCAAAATACCACTTTTTGCTCTTTCTTCCCAAAGTTCGATTTGTTTATCACTCATTTCTTCCTTTTGTTCTTCTGTTAATGGTAAGTAATCACGATGAATTTCTTCCCGTTGAGACGTATGAATGGCCTCGACAACTTGGTTATATTGCTCTACAAATTCCTTGATCATATCTACCGTATGATCAACATCATTTGACACTGTAATCGCTGCATTTCCATTTGTCACATCGTGAAACTGGAAATTTACTCCATTTATTTCATAGCTATTCGTTTTTGATGTAAGTTCAAGTCCATTATTATAAGTGAACTTGGCATTTTGGGCTTCGATCTCGTTTTTTTGCTCCATACCTAAAACATCTGTGAAAAATTTATCCTCCCCAAAAACGATTTCATAAACCTCTTCATCAGCCTTTCCCGTTCCTTCATTGTACTTTCCCGTTCTTGTCGCCTCGATGATCACTCTATCCGTTTGAGGATCTATAAATGCACGGACATTGTTATCCTCATTAGAAATTTTGGCAAGGATATCCCCGATCGTATCTCCTTCTTCAACTTTAATCGTATGTTCTTTCATACCCTTTGATTCAACATCATACGTTGAAAACTTAATTTCATCTGAGCCATCATAAACTTGATCAAGCTCGACTGGTTTAGTACCAACATTCATTGCCGCAGTTGCAAGTTGCGTAACATTGATTAAATATGAACCGGGAGTACTATTTGCTCTTGCTGTTGCCGTTATTGCATTATCCTGAGAAGAAGTCACAGATTTCGATTGATATGTTCTACTTAATTTCATATCTAACATGAGTTCATCTAGTTTTAGCAATTCTCTATTAATATCTCTAAAAGCGTCCCGTTTCCACTCTAATTTTGTTTGATCTTGGCGCATTTTTTCTAATGGAATTCTTTCAGCTTCCATTAGTTTATTAACCATTGCTTCTATATCCATACCTGATGCAAGGCCACCTACACGCATAACCATTGATGATTCACCCCTTCATTGTTAGAAATGATTAAATTTTTTCATCGACTAAAAGGCCAACAAAACCAACCATTGCCGCATACATATCTAACATTTTCTTTGGTGGTATTTCCCGTATCGTTTCATTTGTTTTTGGATTGATAACTGTTACATAATATTCATTTAATTCTTCATGATACTCAAACTTTAAATTTGTCCGAACTGGTTCTAATAATTCGTTTATTGTTTCTGTTATTGATTGTAACTCATCCCGAGAAACAACAGATTCTTGTTGTTCAACATGTTCTTTTTGATTGTGAAGGTTTTGTTGTTTAGTAAAATGCTTCTGAAAATATTGTATCGACTCACTTTTTATACTCGTTATTTGTGGTCGCATTTTCCTTGCAGCTCCTTACTTCTTTCATTACTTCTATTATCGGCTACTCTTTACATCTTTTAAGTGATTGAACAACAATTTCTCTAAAATAGTTATTTATCTTTTAGTAAATCAAGCATTTCAATCGATGCACTTGCAGCTTTACTGTTTTCCTCCTGAATAGCGATGTAAACCTCTTTTCGGTGAATATCAACAGATTTTGGTGCATCAATACCTAATTTAATTTGTTCACCTTCAATAGCTAACACCGTCACTTCAATATTATCATCAATTTGGATTGATTCATTGATTTTTCGTCGGAGGATAAGCATCTATTCGTCCTCCTTAGACAAAGATACTGAGAGCGGCGTCCTTGTCTTATACATATCTGTATGTAAAATATATTGTTTACCAAGATTCTCTTTGTAATTAATAATAAGAGGAGCCTTAAGATTTATTGTACTTTCTTCAAAAGGTTCTTGTAAGGTGACGATCGCCAAAACGATGACATCCTCTTTTTCAGCGATTTTTAATTGTTCAATGATACCGTCTTCTAATGTAAATTCATAATCTTGATAAAAATAATAAGGATTTGTAACGATAAAAGCCAATTCGGTAGTTTTCACAGACTGAAGAACTTGAAACGTATCTGTCGCCTCACTAGGTATATTTAACAAAACAAACTTATGCTCATCTGAAAAGCCAGGAAGTCCACTTGGGAAAGTAATTATATTTTCTTCTGCAATTTGTATATCACCTAAATATTTCGTGCTAATGTTCATGAACATATTCCTTTCTTTAAAAAGTTAAATCTGATCTGTAAAAAGGTTTTCAACATTGATGTTCAATTGCTCGTATTGTTCTAAATAAATATCAACCCTTCCACGCTCAAAATCTATCGAAGGTTTATTTGTTTGAATCTCTATGATCGGCTTATGTATCACAACATCAATATGTAATTCAGATGGTTCATAGTCTATTTTTACTGAAAAAGGTTCTGGAATAAATGTTATGCCTAGTTGTTTTTGTTTTCGATGCCCATTCTCTTCTCCCTGGGAAACAATCGGATTTCCATCACTTTCAATATTCATTAATTCGTCACCCTGTATAGCTCGTCTTTGCATACCTTCAGCAACGGCCCTCATTCCCTCATGTGCAAATTCTTCAATCGTTTTTCGTGTACTTTTTAAATTCATTTGTTCCCAAGCAGCCATTTGATCGATTGTTAATTGTGATGGTGTCGTTTCCATTGTAATTGTTGCTTTTGGCTGTTCAATAGACAAATCAGCATGTTGTTGCTCGATATATAGTTTACTTAATGTTTGTTGCATGCCTATTTTAGCGAATTGAGATGTCATACGAATTTGCGGTGCTTTCACACGTATTCCTCCTAAATAAAATAAGGCTTAGACATTTATATAAGCTTTTGAAAGAAGAGGACTATAGTTTTCTAAGCTCATATTTATTTAGTCAAAGCCTTTTACTAACCATTATCGTAAAAAATCAATAAGGGTCGGTTGAATAATTCGAGAACCTGCGGCTAATGCTGCTCGGTGTAAACTTTCTTGGGTAATTAAATTCGTAATCGTCTCTTCCATATGCACATTTTCGTTTTCTGCCATTGTACGAGTTGCAATCACTTCTTGCTCTTCCAGTCGATTTTCAATTAAATCTAATCGATTCATCCGAGCACCAATTTCTGCCCTTGTGTCAAGTGTGTTATTAATATGCTTATCTAATTTTATTATACTGTCATTTAAATCTCCTTGTACATCGTCATCACCATCTAAAATCCGCATGATGTCATTGAGATCATCGAACAATTCTTGAGGAAAAACTTCCTCCGGCTTCACATTGGCTTGTAACTTCGTTTGTGGTGAAACAGCAATTTCAAAAGCATCTTGATTTACATGTACAACTTCTACAATATTTCCATCATAAGTTACCGGCTTTGTATCCGTTCCTGTTCCATTAAAAATATATTTTCCATTAACATTTGTATTTGCAACATCAACTAAATGCTCTTGTAATTGGCTAATTTCTTTGCGAATACTTTCTTTCTCATCTGGGCCATAATGATCATTATTTACCTGGATTACAAGCTCACGTATACGTTGTAAAGCTTGATTAGATTTATCTAATGCTTCATCGGTATTATCAAGCCAATTGTGTAACTCTGAAGTATTTCTTTGATATTGTTCAAGTTGTCCGACTTGTTTTCGGTAATTAATTCCCTTCACAGCTACAACCGGGTCTTGTGAAGGTCGGCTAATTTTTTTACCTGTACTAAGTTGTTCTAAATACGTACTCATCCGTTCTTGGCTATTCATCAAATTGCGTAACATATTATTCGATAACATACCTTGAGTGACTCGCATATTTATCTACCTACCTTCCTACTAACCCCATATTGTTTATAATGCGATCAATCATTTCATCAATAGCTGTCATACTTCTTGCCGCTGCATTATATGCATGTTGAAACTTAAGCATATTCGTCATTTCTTCATCTAAAGAAACTGCGCTAACAGACATTCGTTGTTCATCAATTTGATGACGTAAAATATCCGTATTTTCTGTCATGCGATTTGCTTCCTGAGCATCTACACCGATAATACCTATCATATGTTCTAAATAACCTTCTACAGATAAGCCATTCAAAGCATCAAGTTCCTCTGAGAAAACTCCTGCTAATAAAAGGGCATTTTCGCCGTTGTTAACTTGCTCCTCAAGACCCTGTCCTTCTTCTAGTGTATTTGCATTAATTAAACTCGGATCTTCCAATATGTTCTCATCTACTGTTATTGTTCCTGCTATATTTTCTTCATTTTCATTATCATAAACAAAAAAGTTTTGACCGTTATCATCACCTAGTCGATGGACCTCATTAAAACGGTCTGCCATTTGTTTTGCCATCGTATTTAATTGATGAATGACTTCTGGGTAATGCCCTTTTACACCGTCTTCTGTTTTATAACCATGGGATTTGATAAGTCCCGCTAATGTTCCCCGAGCTTCCTGTACAAAGTTTTCCAACTCAATAGATTCATGACCCTTAAAAGAGATTTCTGCTAGGTTTCCATCACCAGAAATCGTCACAAAATCATCAAAGAAACCATCATTATATTCTGCCTGACCATCTAAAAGAGTGATCGGTGGTTCTAAAGGAGCACCATTTTCATCTACTAAATTGATTGTCACTGTTCCTTGAGCAATTTCTTTAGCGCCCCCACCTGTAGAATGGTAGGTCGTATTAATACTTATGATTTCCGAAAGCTCATCAATTAAAACATCCCGTTTGTCATATAAATCGTTGGCTAAATCTCCATGGGGTTCTATTCGTCTTAGTTGTTCATTGATTTGATTAATTTGCTTTAACAGTGAATTGACAGTATCAATATTTCCATCAATTTCTTGTTTCAAATCACTTTGTATTGAATGAAGTGATTCTGATAAGTAGTTAAAGGTTTCAGCAAAGGCTAAACCTCTTTGAGCTACGACAGCACGAGCTCCACCACTTTCAGGATTTACCGATAAATCTTCTAGGGATTTCCAAAATTCATTCATTGTATGAGAAAGACCCGTTTCACTTGGTTCATTTAATAATTCCTCTAATCTAAAAAGTGCATCAGACTGTGCACTCCAAAATCCAGCCCGCATATTTTCTGAACGGAACTGCTTATCTAAAAATTCATTACGAACCCTTGTAACGGCACCTACTTCCACTCCAGTTCCTATTTGACCTGGAATTTGAGGTCGATTCTTGCCTACTGCTGGATAAGGTAATGTCGTATGCAAATCTACCCGTTGACGAGAATATCCTTTCGTATGGGCATTGGAAATATTATGTCCTGTTGTATATAAAGCCGCTTGTTGTACAGACAAAGCACGCTTTGCCATTTCTAATCCATGAAAAGTGCTCATCTTTCATCCCTCTTTGTAAAATGTATGTTAAGCTCTGGAATCAAACACAGAATGTCCTCGACTATCCTGCTGTTTTTCATTTCCATAATTCATTTCTCCAATCGATGGACTTAGTAATTGAAGAGACATTTGCACAAACTGCATTGATTGTTCTAGTAATTCACGATTTAACTGTTCCGATCTTTTTAGAGTCGTTATAGCTTCTGTTAATTTTGTAGTTACAGATGCTAATTGTATTTGCTTTTCCTCATCAACAATGTTTGCAAGCATTTCTGTAATCGTCATTTCATCGCTTTGGATATCATTTGCTGAAAACCAAGCTTCAACAACTGCTTGTCGCTTTTCTTCAGCTTGTTCTAACTTTAAGCTAAGCTTTCGTTCGTGCAAAATTTCATCTTGTAGTTCATCAACTTTTCCAACTTTAATATGTTCTGTTTTCTTCTGTGAAATTTCGATTAATTCCTGATGAATTGATACTAACTCTTCCAGCGAACGCAGAACTTTCTCATATGTCATTTTTTGGCTCCTCTCATTAAGAGTGTTTTGACCAAAATTCGATCATTTTTTTAGCTGTGTTTTCATAGTCAACTTTGTATTCCCCACGATTTACTTTATTTTTTATATCTTCAACGAGCTTTTTACGGTTTTTGTTAATCTTTACATCTTCTTGTAGTTGTTTTGCTTTACTTGAAATTTGAACATGATCTCTTTTTTCAAGTTTCTCTTGATTTTTTTGTTGTTCTTTCATTTGATTTTTATACGTATTTAACTGGGCTTGATTCGGTCCTTGTATCTTCATGCAAATCACCCCTTTGTTACCATGTAAAAAATATACTTTTGGTTATAATTCATTTATCGGCAGTTTATACAACATTTAAAGTGTTATCAAAGATTTTTCTTATCAATGGAATAGTACGTATCAATTTTCTTCTCTTTCTTACGTTGTTGCTTTTCTTTTTCAGCAATTTTTTCTGCTTGTTCAAATTTAGTTAATATTTCATTTGAACACTCTTCACAAAGCTTTCCGCTTACAATATCTACTCCACAATTTTCGCATGGATAAGCTAACTTTGGAAAACGAGAACGTTGTAAGCGGTTCGTTCGAATGAACTTAATGATTAGTTCTTCCTCAACTTCTGTTGCTTTCACAATTTCAGCAATTGTTGCTTCCCTATTTTCTCGTTTAGAAAGGAAACGATAGACTTTTTGAAACGCCTTCTCTTCCTTTCGAACACAGTCTGGACAAATGT
The DNA here is from genome assembly GCA_035303185.1 of Bacillota bacterium. Classification (GTDB taxonomy): domain Bacteria; phylum Bacillota; class Bacilli; order Bacillales; family Amphibacillaceae; genus CALAMD01. The sequence goes on along the minus strand of DATGRX010000004.1, from coordinate 14,339 downwards.
CTTGAGTTGTTTTCACAAATACCGCATTACATTTTAAACAATTTGTTAACTCTCCCATCGTTAACACCTCCAACATATCTACAATTATTATATCATATATTTAGCCTCGAATAAGTGTATATGAATACACCTTTGGACAGCCATTCTCCTTAAGTAATTTGGCTGCTTGCCTCAATGTTGAACCCGTTGTATAAATATCATCAATTAAGATAACTGGTTGTCTCACAGTCGTTCTCACTTGAAAAGGATTAGGCATTTTAATGCGCTCCTGTCGTGACTTTTTTGCCTGTTTTTCTGAATGAACGCGAACAAAAACTTCTTTTACATCCTTTGATAAAAATTGAGCAAGTTGTAAGGATTGATTAAAACCCCGTTCCAAAGCTCTCTCTTCACTTAATGGAATGGGAACAAGAATTGCATCATCACATTCGGTAAATACTGTTTTAAAAAATTCTACAAACATTTGTCGAAAGGATTTTATCATGACGTAATCACCTCGATATTTCCAAGTTGAAATAACCTCTCGCAAAAATTCATTATAAAGAAATAAGGAAATATTGTAAGCTAAAGGATCATTATTTTCAAACTTTAAATCCCACTTTTTACAATCGGGACATACTTCCACCTTACTCGGCCGACTACATCGCTTACATTTTTGATCAGGCACAAATTCGAGATAGCTTTCACAAGTAGAGCAGATGTTTTTTTGTTTTCCCGGTAAAAATAATGTATTCCAAGTTTTTGTCCCAACTATTTCTTCAAAACAAATATAACAATGATACATCCTCAATCATCACCTATTTAAAATTAGCTCTTCGATTCATTTTTTCAATAGATTTCCTTGCACGTACCATGGCTTTTGTTTTCCCATCGTGAAAAAAGATAACATCTCCTGTTGGATCATTAGCACTTCTTCCTGCTCGCCCTGCAATTTGAACGAGAGCTGCTTCATCAAACACTTCATGCCCAGCATCGAAAACGAGTACATCTACTGATGGGAATGTCACCCCACGCTCTAGGATAGTTGTCGTTATTAGAACAAAAATTTCCTTTTTTCGATAACGACTAATCTTTTCCATTCGATCCGGATCTTCTGAATGGACACTCGTTAACTCATGTTCATTACGAATAGTTTGATTCTCCAGCAACGGTTTTGTTAGCGTTTTGGCTAATTTTTCTGCTAACTGAATAGTTGAGGCAAAAATAAGAATTTGTCTTTTCTTATTTTCCCTTCTTTCCAACCAAGAAAAAAAGAAGTCAGGACCTTGAGATGAATGGAGCTGTTTTTGTAAATTCATCTGTAATTGAAGTTGTGGAACGGGGAGAGGATGATTATGGTAACGAACAGGCACAAATATATAAGGCAGTCTTTTAAACATCAGCCGACGCCTTTCTTTTTGTCTAGGGGTTGCTGTCAAATAAATCATTGTACCTCGTTTCTTTTTTGCCCGTTCTGTAGCAAAAGGTAATGAAGCATCTGCATGATAAGGAAAAGCATCAACTTCATCGATAATAACTACATCAAAAGCTTCTTGAAAACGCAGCAACTGATGGGTTGTTGAAATAATGAGTTGTGCCGTTCCTTCCTTATCAGGACTACCACTATACAGACCTTGGATATGAACATCACGAAAGGCCTCTTGTAATCTCGGAAGTAATTCTCTTACAACATCAGCTCTTGGTGTTGCAATACAAATCCGCATACCTAATTGAAGAGCCCTTGTTAAACCAGGAAACAACATCTCTGTTTTTCCTGAACCACAAACCGCCCAAATAAGAAATTCTCGTTGCCCGTGTTCGATCGCAGAGACGAGTTTTTCAGCTGCTCGTTCCTGATAATGTGTTAATGTCCCTTTCCATGAACATGGCTGATCATGAGAAGGGAAAGTATATGTTGGACCAATCCATTCATAAAGTGGTTCACAAGCTGAAATCCTTCCCATAACAATACATTTTCTACAATATATATGTTCCTTTTGGCATTGGATACACGGATAATGACCAAATAAGTGTGCTTCGCTGTTTCCACATCTTACACAAGATTGTTGAAGTGTTGAATGTCGTATGGAAGGCCTTTGTTTGAAGAATTTAAGATGGAGTAATTCATCGAAGATTTCGTAAGGAATATCTATTTCTTGACGTAGTAGTAATTTACCAGTAAACATTTTTGAATACAGTGCAAGATCATCGTCATCGATACATGTAATCGGTTTTTTTACCATACCATCATCCTTATTTTTAAACTTGTCATATAAAAGAGACTAATTCAACGGTGAACTAGTCTCTTACAGAAATAATTAAAATGAATGATACCATGCTACACCAATAGCACCTTCACCTAAATGAGTGCCAATAACAGGACCAAAATAGCTTATTGTTGTCTCAATGTCAGAATGCTTTTTGGAAAACTCCTTTTCTAATTCAACAGCCGATGCCTCATCATTGGCATGAATGAAGACAACTTTTTCAACAGAACCTTTTTCAATATCTGCTTCTAACAAACTCATAATCCGACTAATCGCTTTCTTTCTCGTTCTTATTTTTTCATAAGGCACGATTTCTCCATCTTCAAAGTGCAGGATTGGTTTGATCTTTAATAAACTACCGACGAGAGCTTGGGCCCCACTTAAACGACCACCACGTTGTAAGTTTGTGAGATCATCTACCATAAAATAAGCAAACATCTTTTCTTTAAGCTTGTCTAATCGAGCAATAATCTCATCGGGGGTTTTATCACCTTTTTTGGCCATTTTTGCGGCCTCTATGGCAAAGAAACCTTGTGCTAAAGCACTTAATTCAGAATCATAGGCATAAACTTCTATGCCCTTTACCATTTCCCCTGCTGATTGTGCAACATCATATGTACCACTAATTTTTCTCGATAAATGAACAGTTATTACCGCATCATAATTATCATTTGCTAATACTTTATACAAATCGACAAAAGCCCCAACAGAGGGTTGAGACGTTGTTGGAAGTTCATCAGATTCTCTTAACTTTTCATAAAATTCTTCCGTTGTTATATCAATATCCTCTTGATAGGAACCATCTTCAAACACAACACTTAATGGCACAATATGAATATCATGCTTTTCTCTTAATTCTTGCGGAATGTAAGAGGTACTATCAGCCATAACTGCTATTTTCATAAGTCACTCTCCTTTCCCTTGCAATTTCAAACATATATTCATTATTTTACAGTAATTCATATAAAATTGCATTAAAAGACCTTAAAGCGATGCATTTGGAGTGCTGACATTATATACTCATGAAAATATACATCTATTAACGAATTTGTACCCAGCCATTTTTAATAGACTTAACAACAGCTTGCGTACGATCATTTACTTTCATTTTCTGTAAAATATTACTAACATGATTTTTAACTGTTTTTTCACTAATATATAACTCTTCCGCAATAGAGCGATTACTATTTCCTTCTGCCATTAATTGCAAGATTTCACATTCCCTTTTCGTGAGTAAATGAAGAGGTTTACGGTACTCAACGACATTCATTTGTCGATCTCCATCTTCCAAATCACCTGTCGTTAATCTACGATATTCTTTCACCAAATTATGAGTAACTCTTGGGTGCAAGTATGAACCACCGTCATTGACAATTTTAATAGCATCAACTAACGAATCAGAATCCATCTCTTTTAATAAATAACCCATTGCTCCTGTTTGCAAGGCATGAGTGACATAATTTTCATCATCATGAATGGATAAAATAATTACTTTAATATCGGGATTTTTTTCAATAAGCTCCTTCGTAGCCTCAATCCCATTTGTTTTTGGCATATTAATATCCATTAAAACGACATCAGGATTATGCTTTTCAACAAGTTTGTGAGCAACTTCTCCATCATCACCTTCCGCAACGACTTTAAAAGACTTCTCAAAGTCAAGTATTCGTTTGACTCCTTCTCGAAACAATTTATGATCATCGATTAGGACGATATCAATTCTTTTTGTAGTCTTTGTTTCGTTCATAGCTTGTTCCTCCTATGATTTTATTAATTTCACACATTTATACTTGTTCGTGCGCTTTTAAATCCTATTGTGTTCTACTAATATACACGTTTTTATAACATATGAAAAGGGACTTATTCATTATTATTCGGAACTTTGATAGTGATTTTTGTACCAAATCCTACTTTTGTCGACAAATTAAATTGACCATCTAACATTTCTACACGTTCTTTCATCCCTTTAATACCGAAATTTTTATAAGTAATTTTATCCGGCTCAAACCCAATCCCATCATCTTCAATAACTAATATGACAGCTTCCTTTCTTGCTTCTAGTTTCACCTTTACTATTGATGCTTCTGCATGTTTAATGACATTTTGAATAGCTTCTTGAATCAGTCTAAAATAAACAATTTCATATTTTTTTTGAACGTGTTTACAATCTCCTAACGGAATAAACTCAATATGAAGATTTGTATATTTTGCGAGATCTTCTAAGTATTTTTCTAAGGTTGGTATTAATCCTAGATCATCAAGAGCCATAGGTCTAAGGTCGTAGATCATTCGGCGAACCTCTCGTAAAGACACACGAACCATTTCTTTAATCGTGCTTATTTCCTCTAAAGTTTCATTTACATTACCTTCTTTTAATCCCCGATCAATAATTTCATAGCGCAGAAGCACATTTGCTAACATTTGAGCGGGTCCATCATGGATCTCACGCGAAATTCTTTTTCTCTCTTCTTCTTGAGCTTCAATAATCTGTAAGACAAATTGATGTTTTTCCCGAGCTTCTTCTAAAAAGGTATTAACATGTTGGAAATCATCATACAAATAGGATAGTACAATAGATATTTTATTCGCTAAACCCATCGATCGCTCTAGCGTTCTTTCAAGAGACAATAACCTTCGCTCCAGCTCATCTCGACGTTCACGCAAGATTTGTTCTTCTTTTCGTAATACGATAAGCTCCATTTGCATACGATGGGTCTTTTCATATACAGATCGTATTTCATCTTCTGAATACTTATCAAAATCTCGATTGACAATTGATAATCGTTTTCTCGAAACCTTTACTTTTTCCTCAAGTGAATCCGCTTTTTCAATATGATTGACGACATTAATTTTAACGGTCTCTAATTCCGCTTTAATATCATCATAATTTTTTCTCGCTTCTTCACTTATATCAAAAATTTCGTCTTTACTATTTTCGACAACCTCGATCATTTCTTCTACAATTAAGTCTAATGAACGATCGATTGTGTATTCCTTCATTTTCATTCACCGACCTATGTTATAATCGTTATATCGTACAACCTAATATCCTTTAATATGTACGAGGTATTTTTTAACAAAAGTGTTTATAAATACATTTTACCATGGTTTAACAGCTTATGTAAGAAAGAAAGGAGAAATTATGTTAACAAGTTACTTTACAGTAAAAAATTATGGGGAACATGAAATAAATATTCAAAAATCAAGATTTATTGGTTATGTCAAAAGAGTAGAAACTGAAGAAGAGGCCCAAAGTTTTATTCAATCGATCCAAAAAAAACATCATGATGCTACACATAATTGTTTTGCATATATGATTGGAGATAATAATCAAATTCAAAAAGCAAATGATGATGGGGAACCAAGCGGTACAGCTGGAATTCCTATATTAGAAGTTATTAAACGACAAAACCTAAAAAATACCGCCGTTGTCGTAACTCGGTATTTCGGAGGCATAAAACTTGGAGCCGGCGGATTAATTAGAGCTTATAGCCAAACAACAGCAGAAGCGATTAAAGCAACTGGTGTCGTTAAAAGAGAATTAATGCAAGGCATTGCGATTAAAGTTGATTATACATTCATTGGCCAACTTGAAAACGAACTGAGAAATTCAGAGCACATCATCGATTCGATTGATTATCAAGAAAAGGTAACATTCAATATATATGTCCAAGATGGTGAAGAAGAGGCATGTAAAAAATGGATAATTGATTTAACAAGTGATAATGTTTCTTTTGAAATACTTGATTCAGCGTACATAGAAAAAGAAGTTGATTCAACGAAAGAATAATAAATCTCGAGCAATGTCTGTTGTATAGGACATGCTCGAGATTTTTTATTCAACTAGTTTTAATGCCGCTTCATCAGCGATAATCGTAACATTTGAATGATTTTGTAAGACGGATGATGGAACATCTTCAGTAACTTCGCCATTGATAGTTTTTGCTAGAGCCTCGGCTTTAGATTCTCCAGAAACGAGTAAAATAATTTCCCTTGCCTTCATTATCGAACCGATCCCCATCGTTACCGCTTGGGTTGGGACGTCTTCAATAGAGTCAAAAAAGCGAGCATTTGCATCTAACGTTGCCTGCGCGAGATCGACGATACTCGTCGGACTATCAAATTTTGAACCCGGCTCATTAAAAGCGATATGTCCATTCGTTCCTAAGCCTAAAATTTGTAAATCAATACCACCTTTAGATTCGATTAGCTTTTCATATCGTAAACACTCTTTTTCAAAATCATCCGCTATTCCATTTGGTAAATGGGTATTTTCAGCTTGTATATCGATATGTTTAAAGAAGTTTTCTTCCATGAAATAATGGTAACTATTCGGATGTTCAGGTTCTAAACCGATATATTCATCCAAATTAAAGGTTGTCACTTTTTTAAAAGAAACTTTTCCTTGCTTATTGTTTTCAATTAAACACTCATACATACCTTCAGGCGTAGAACCCGTGGCTAAACCCAAGTTTATATCTGCTTTATTTTTCACCGCATCCATGACATGTTCACAAGCTAATTGACTCATTTCTGCATAATCTTTTGTTCGAATAATTTTCATTGAATTACTCCTCCTCAAATGATATAGCTCCCCGGCAAATAGTCTTTTTTAGATGTAGATTATTATCGACGATTAATAAATCAGCATCTTTTCCTTTTTCAATACTACCTTTTCGATTAAGAACACCAATTTGTTTTGCTGGATTCACAGAAGCCATTTGAATAACATCACGAATAGAAACACCTTCTAAGGACAACATGATCCGAGCCCCTTCATCCATTTTTAAAATACTTCCGGCTAATGAACCAGAAGGTAGTTGTGCTCGATCTTCTGTCACCATTACAGTTTGTCCACCTAAATCATATTCACCTGGTTCTAAACCTTTGGCACGCATTCCATCTGTTATTAATATAATTCGGTCACTTCCTACATTGTTATAAATAAGTTGAAGCATCTCTCGCTCGACATGGATACCATCCGCGATTAATTCAGCTCTTAAGTCTTCCAATAAAAAGGATGAACCAACCGCACCGACATCTCGATGATGGATTCCATTCATCGCATTACATAAATGTGTTAACTGTCTAACTCCTTGGTCAACGGCTTTTTTCATATCTGCAAAATATGCATCTGTATGACCTGCGGATACATTAACCCCTGATTCATATAATGCTTTTATAAAAGAGCCGTTTTCATCATGTTCTGGAGCCATCGTAATCGTCTTGATTTGATTTGCCGATAGCTCCTGCCACTTATTAAACTGCTCAAGATCCGGTTTTAAAATATACTCTCCTGGCTGAGCTCCTTTTTTACTTTCTTCAATAAAAGGACCTTCTAAATGAATGCCTAACACTTCAGCGTGACCACTTTTTCCTTCATAAGAAGCAATGTTTTGTAAAGCCTGATTAATATTTTCTTCCGATTGAGTGATTGTTGTTGGTAAAAAGCTTGTCGTTCCTTCTTTAGGCAACTCTTTTGCCATTGTATCAATAGCATCCTCCGTTGCATCCATCGTATCAGCACCAGCTGCACCGTGAATATGGCCATCAATAAATCCTGGAATTACATTTAATCCTTGGGCATCAATGACATTTTCATTCGATTGAATGTCTATATCTTTTGTAGTAATATCATGAATAATCCCATCTTTAATAACGATCGTTCCTTGAAGGATTTCTGATGGGGTAAAAATGTTTGCCTTCTTTATGTACAATATTTTAGAACCCAAACATAAACACTCCTTTTTTACCAATTCTAGCCTTTAAATTATCATAACGAATAACAGCTGTCTATTTTTCTGAACACTTTTTTATTTCGAACGCTTATTAACTAAGCAGAAAGGAAAAAGCGAATGAGAATATTTTTCCCCTTCTTATTAATGATGCTATTTCTCGCCGGATGTGCTATCTCTTCCAATTCAGTCGATATGAATGATTGTCCCTTCGATATGTATCTTACTAATAAAAATGAAAAAGTTACCTTAGAAAAAGGGCATTATGAATGCCGTTTTGGAAACTACGTCGAAATGACCGATGTACTTGGTCCAACACAAATTGCTGAACAAATAGACCCAATAAAAGTTCAAGGAGAAACAGAAGTACAATTTGAGACAGACGGGTCCCCAGAACTTAAAGTGCTTTTACTGGAATCAGAAAATAAATCAGAGAGGGTTTCCCTAAAAAACGAAAACACATTAGTCCTCCCAAAAGAATCAAACGAATATATTTACCAAATTAAGGCAACCTGGGGGAAATCCCTAGTCACTTATGTCCTTCTCGTTGATATTGTTAACGAGAAGGAGTAACTGGTTGTTCCTGTGTACCCTCAGATGTTTTGTAATGATTAGACAACTTACCGACTAACACTTGATAAGCTTCTTCTGTCGTATTTATTTCTTGATTATTTACTTGATCGATTACTTTTTTTAATAGATTTTTATAATACGTTTGCTTTCCCATAGTTACCACCTTTTACATGTTCACATTATACATCGTACTTATTATACTATACGAAGGGTTATCTTGTCTTGTTCCTTTATCATATACTTCAGTGAATAAAGCTTTTTTTGAAAGGAAAATTGTTATATAATATAGTTACCTTTCTACATGAAGGAGGCTAACTCATATGAGGATTTTCGCAAGCATACTTATTGCTGGTGGTCTTTTCTTATTAGCTTTTGGAGGTTATCAACTTTTTAACACGAATCAAGCGCAAAAGAAATCACTAGCCGAAGCTGAAGAGAAGATCCAGCAAGCAAGAGAGCTAAGAGAGCAAATTGATCCGATCAAAGAAGCGACTAAATTTAAAGCGGAACACGGGGAAGAAGTAGGTATTTTACAAATCCCACGACTTGAGGCATATTTGCCAATCGTCGAAGGTGTTGATGAAGACGATCTTGCTCAAGGGGTTGGCCATTACACAGGTACAGCATTTCCACTGCAAGATGATCAAATTGTCCTATCTGGACATCGTGATACTGTCTTTCGTGGGATGGGAGAATTAGAAATTGGTGATGAATTTATCGTTCAAATGGAATATGGAGATTTCACATATGAAATTGTTGAAACATTTATAACAGATCCAGACGATCGAACAATTATCGTCCCTCATGATGAGGAGATTCTAACTGTTACTACATGTTATCCATTTAATTTCGTTGGAAGTGCTCCAGAACGATATATCATTAATGCGCTCCCTGTCCATGATAAAAAAGATTAAATGATTAAAATCAGTTCATCAAACTTGGAGTATATCGCAAATACAACTCCAAGTTTTTATTATATCAATATAAAAGGTGTGGAAGAGCATGATGAAACGAGTCTTTGTACTAATCTCAATATTAATCTTCCTCCTAATTACAGCTTGTTCAAAAGGAGAAGAAGAAGTCGAACTTGAACCGACAGATTATTTACATACGTTTATCGAACATTGGGAAAATCATGAATTTGAAGAAATGCCTAATTTGATTTCCGAAGAAAGTATTACCGAACATGGTTCAAAAGAAATTGTTGAACGATATGAAAAAATCTACACAGATCTTGACATTAAAAATGTAACTGTCAGTTTTGATGAGCCACCAGTGGAAGAAATCGAGCAAGCCTGGGAAGAAGGATCAATTACCATCCCCATCCATGTATCAATGGATAGTATTGCTGATGAGATCAGCTTTCGATACGATGTAGAACTTCAAAAAATTGAAACAGATGCCCACTTTGAAAATGAAGGAAATCACACAGAAACCTTCTGGAAAATTAACTGGGATCCTGGCTTTATTTTCCCACCATTGCGTGAAGGTGGTGAGGTTGCCATTCGGACAACAGAACCTGAGCGGGGGGAAATCTTAGATAGAAATAAAATGCCTCTTGCTATCAATGATATCGTTTATGAGATTGGAGTCGTTACCGAAGGGTTAGAAGAAAACAGGGATGGACAATTACAACAAATAGCCGATGCATTACATATGTCAGTTGAACAAATCGAAAACGAAATAAGCGCAGACTGGGTACAACCTGACTTATTCGTCCCATTAAAAAATGTTCAAACCTCCGATGAAGAAACACTCGCTAAACTAAGAGAAATCCCTGCTATTCGTAGTAAAGAAGTAACGGGAAGAGTGTATCCATTAGGAGAAGCGGCCGCACACTTAACCGGTTATATCGGTCAAATAACAGCAGAGGAGTTAGAAAATTTAGAGGAAGATGAGAAAAACGAATATACAACTAACGATATGATCGGAAAACGTGGGCTCGAGCAACTTTACGAAAAACGTCTAAAAGGAAAAAGAGGCGTACGTATCGTTATTGTAAATGACGGAAGAGAAATCGAACTCGCAGAAAAACCAGCAGAAGATGGGGAAACAATTTCCTTAACAATTGATGTTAATATCCAAAAGGAAGTTTTTGAATCCTTTGATGGTGAGGGTGGGACATCGACTGTCATAGACCCACAAACAGGGGAAACCCTTGCTTTAGTAAGTAGTCCTTCCTTTGATCCAAACGAATTTTTATACGGAATTACCCAAAGTAGATGGGATGAACTTTCAGAGGACCCAAAAACACCATTAATCAACCGATTTACAGCTACCTTTGCCCCTGGTTCTGTTATTAAACCAATTACAGCAAGTATTGGACTTGCTAAAGAATTAATCGATCCAGATGATGCTATTGAAATTGAAGGATTAACATGGGCAAAAGATAACTGGAAAGACTTTAAAGTGAGACGTGTATCTGAATCTTCAAAGCCTGTTGATTTAGCCGATGCACTAATTCGTTCAGACAATATTTATTTCGCTCAAAAAGCAATCGAAATGGGTGCTGAAGAGTTTATCGATGGTTTGAAAGAATTTGGATTTGAAGACGATTTACCCTTTGCATATCCTCTTGTACCATCATCTATATCTACAGACGGTACATTAGCTAATGAAGTAGAAGTAGCTAATACGAGCTATGGACAAGCGCAAATAGAAATGAGTGCCTTGCATTTAGCAATCGCTTATACACCGATTATTAATGAAGGTAATATGCTCAAGCCAATTTTAGAAACAACAGAGGATTCTGGTGAAATATGGAAGGAAAATATTATTTCGAAAGATGATGCCGAGTTTTTAGATGAAACATTACGCAAAGTCGTTACAGAAGGTACAGGACAAATCGCTGATGACGAAGACTTTGCGATTTCCGGTAAAACAGGAACAGCTGAACTAAAATTATCCCAAGACGATCAAGACGGGGCGATCAATGGTTGGTTTATCGGGTATCCAACAGAAGAAAAAGATTTGTTAATTGCGATGATGAAAGAAGATGTTGAAGGTAGTAGTGAAGTAGTAGAAACCGTTGCCGAACTGTTAAAGACAATTCAGAAGTCCTATAAATAAAAAACACAAGTAGTGGAGCATTAATCCACTACTTGTGTTTTATTTCCTTTACGAAACTGTTTTTCGGTTAGCAATCCAAAATAAAATAATCGCTACAATAGAAAATGCAATTGCTGAACCAATTGACCCTAAGAATGTTTCTTCAGGAAATACGACACCAAGTGAAACAGCAATAGCAATGAACACTCCTGTTAAAGCTTCCCCTGCAATAAATCCTGATGATAGTAAGATACCACGCTCATTTTTATCTTTTAATCTTTCTTTATCTTTTGTTAACTTACCTGTTGCTGCTTTTATTAATCCCCCGAGCATGATCGGCATTGTTAAATGAATCGGTAAGTATAATCCCACGGCGAACGGAAGTGAGCCAATACCGAACAACTCAACCATTGCAGCTGTTGCCATACCGATAAAAATCAAATTCCACGGTAAATCACCTTCCATAATCCCCTCAACAAGCATGGACATTAACATGGCTTGTGGTGCTGGTAGTTCACTTGTTCCGAAACCATGTGCATTATCTAATAAAACGAGTACTCCACCAATAACGATACTCGTAATAAACACACCATATAGCTGGGCAATTTGTTGCCACTTAGGTGTAGAACCTACAATGTATCCCGTCTTTAAATCTTGAGAAGTATCCCCGGCTACTGCTGCTGCAATACAAACAACAGCACCGATAACAATAGCTGTCACCATACCCGATTCTCCAGTTTGTCCAATAGCAACTAAAATAATTGAAATAAACAAGAGAGCAGCAATTGTCATTCCTGAAACAGGGTTTGATGAACTTCCAACAATTCCAACTACACGGGATGAAACTGTAACAAAAATAAATCCAAAAATAAATAACATAATCGAACCGATAAAACCAATTTGAAGTGATGGATAAAACATTAAAATCGCTAAAAATAGTAACGTTAAACCGATAATTAATGGAAAAGGAATATCTTCATCTGTTCTTAATTGAGTTTGTTCATTTTTTCGTGCAAATCCTTTTAACGCACCAATAAATGAACTATATATCGTCGGTAATGTTTTAATTAATCCTACAATTCCACCAAAGGCAACAGCCCCTGCACCGATATATCGTAAGTAACTCTCCCATATATCATGATAATTCATTTCACTTATCGGAATTTCCCCTGGATAAATAACTGTATTTGCAAAATCCCCGATATAACTAATTAATGGAATAATTCCTATCCATCCGAGAACAGCCCCAGCTAACATCACACCCGCTATTTTAGGACCGATAATAAATCCAACACCAAGTAAAGCTGGCATTGTATCCATTCCGATTGCCGCATTTTTAAATTTGTAAATTTCCCATTCAATGGAAGCTGGAAATGCCTTTACAGCATCTGTAAGTGCCTTAAAAGCTGCCCCAACACCTAATCCGCCAAAAACTATCTTTGCACCTTGTCCACCTTTTTCTCCAGCAATCAGGACTTCCGCACAAGCCGTTCCTTCTGGATAAGGTAATGTATCATGTTCTTTCACAATTAATGCCCGTCTTAATGGGATCATTAAAACCGTTCCTAAAACACCACCGGCTAAAGCAATAACCGCAATCGTTATTAGACTTGGTTGTAATTGCCAAATAAATAAAGCGGGTAATGTAAAAATCACACCGGCCGCAATCGATTCACCAGTTGATGTTATCGTTTGAACGATATTGTTTTCTAAAATAGACGTTCGTTTTAAAATGATCCTTAATACAGCCATTGAGATAACAGCTGCTGGAATGGACGCTGAAACAGTCATTCCGACAAGAAGACCTAAATAAGCATTCGCTGCACCGAAAACGATTGCCAACAATCCTCCGACTATCATCCCTGTAATTGTAAATTCAGGCATGCGCCGCGATGCAGGAACATACGGTTGAAACTTTTGGTCATTCGAAGACAAAATAAACCACCTCTGTAAAAATCTTTGGTGAAAACTATACTCATATCTTTTAGGATAGATTACATACTATCATAAACATTTTCATATTCCATATAATTTTGTACTATTTGTTTTAAGTCTTTATTTTCGTAATATTAATGGTTTTTCTTACCTTCGAAAGGTTAACTTTATTAAAATAACTGTAACGCTACACAAATTGTATATTTTCCAAAAACTAGGCTTTTATACGAATCTCAACATAAAAAAGTTGGAAAGTAATTTTCTAAAACTACATTAATTTCGCCTTAAAAATTATACTTTCCAACCCTTAATTTATATTTACTTTTGAATACGTTTAACAAGTTTATAAAAAGCCTCCTCATCTTTTTCATCCAAGGAATGATCAATTAGCCTTTTAATATTTTCCCTTTCTAAATGTTTGATAATTAAGGAAGTATCTCTATCTTCTACTTCAGATTGCCTAACTTTACGCTGGTCTCTAGCAAAATAGGATTCTACAATTGCGTATAATTGTAATAAAAAGTCTGGTAGGGAAATGAGTTTGGTCATTGCTATATAGATAATGTCCTTATCCTTTTGAAAAGCAAATCGAGCTCCGATATTTTCTATTTTTCTCGTTTTACGGTTAATTCGGATTTCCTTTGCTTCTAGAGGTACAAATTGATAGAGTTCTCGATTGATTAAAACCGAAAAATGTTTGTACGCTAAAATCACCCGAATAGCTCTTGCATCTACCTTAATGTAATAAGGTTTTAACGTTTTTACAGTTACCAACCTTCCCACCTCCTAAAATATAAAATAG
>DATGRX010000003.1:0-5681 GCA_035303185.1 Bacillota bacterium | reverse complement strand
ATTACCATTAATGGTGCTGAAGATATGGCAGCTCAATTAACGCCAATCCTTGGAACCTATGCAGGTATCTTATTTTCCCTTGGGTTATGGGCAGCAGCTTTTTCCTCAGGTGTCTATCAAATTACGCTAGCAAGTCGTTTTTTAAATGAAGCGATCGGGAAGGAAATCGATGTAAAAGCACCGCGAAGCCGAATCGTGATGGTGCTTGCTAGTTTACTGCCTGTTGCAATTATATTGTTCTTTGAAGATGTTCCTGTATCAATTATAATTACAGCTCAATCTTTAAATGGTTTAGCATTACCCCTTGTTGCGGGAACGGTACTGGTTTTAGCGAACAACAAACGGTTTTTAGGGGAGAAAGTAAATTCAATGTGGCAAAATATCATTTATAGCATTATATTAATCGTCGTTTCATTCTTAGCTATTCGCGTATTTTTAGATTTGTTTGGTGTTATTTAACAGTGAATATGATATTGAAAATGAGAATGTCTATCATCAGACATTCTCATTTTTTATGAAGAAGACTTAGATCCTGCTGGTTTATGTACGATATCAACGATTAAAAAAAGCAGTCCGAAGAAAGCAAGAAAGTAACTCATAAAGTAAAGGGCGATCCAAATGGCTAAAATGAATAAGTAAATTTGTGACGGTGTGTGTTTGTATACATAACTTTCTTTGATTCGATGAAGGATGGAAAATCCAATTAATTTATCATAGGTAATTTTCGCCAAAGGATAAATGAGCGTATAAATGATAAAGTTTATATAATAATCAAAGAAATCAGAGCCAAACCATAAAATTATCGATATAGGAAGAGCAATGGCATAGGCTCGGAGAAAATACCATATATCTAACTTTTCCCTTTCCCTTTTATATTCACTTTCTTGTTTGAATAACTTGTGTAAATCGTTTGTTGCTTTGGCTTTATATTCATTGATACTATCGATAAATCTTGCTTGATCCTTTTTCTTAATTCGATTCCAAATAATAAAATAACCTCGTTGAATAGTACCTTTATTAAAATCATATTTTGCTTCATTGTATAAGCCAATATGAATAGTTAATTGAAAGTATAAATATTCAATTCGAAAACCACTAATGTCTTTCCAATACACAGTAACTTCCTTTGGAGTGTCAACGTTCAAGATTATTCCTTCTTTTGTTAGAATGACATAGGGAACAGATAAAAGAATATCTCTTGTTGATTCTGCGAGTAAATAAAAAAGAAAAAGAGCTACACCCAAGATAAGAAAGAAAATGAATTTTATTTCAAAAGCTATATAAGCAATCCAACTGAAGATAAGTGTGAAGAAAAATATAATTAGCCAAAATAAAAAACTCGTTAACTTGGAGCGATAAAAAACTTCCTTTTGCTCATCGTTATTCATCTTTAGGGAACCCACCTTCGATACATACGTATTGTTTTATTATAAAACAGGATGGTTAAAAGAGAAAGGTGTTTTCCATAAAAAATCCTTCACTTTATAAAGTGAAGGACACCTAGTTTTATAGTTCATCAATTGTTTCTTTAATCTCTTCTATGGTTTGATTGCCAAGTACATGATCAGACATATTTAACTCTTCATCGATATAGACAGCTGTTGGATAAGCCATCACTTCAAATTGACTTGTCCATTTTCCATCTTCATCGACAAGAATAGGGATGTTTTCATATCCAAGGGGTTCATACCATTCTAAAAACTTATCTAATGAAGATTTTTCACCTGCATATCCAGGATGGATAATCGTTAAAACGGTAAAGTCCTGTTCTTCAGATGCTAATTCTTCTAAATCGTCTAATCCATCAATACAGACATTACACCAAGATGTCCAAAACTTTAAGTAAACCTTTTCTCCAGAATCAGCGATTTCTTCTAAAGAAACCATATTTCCATCTAAATCTGGTAATTCAAAGGGAGGAGCTGTTTCTGAATCTGAGCATGCTGCTAAAAAGATAGTAAAAAATAAGATAATCATAAATGCTTTATTTTGTGATAAAAATCGTCTCATCGGCGTACGTCCTTTCAAGATGACTCAATAATTGTTACTTATATCATAACATAGCGATGTCTATGAATAGAAGAGCGTAGAAGGTCATTGTTTAATATTTGTCAAAGGTTTGTCAAAAAGTAGTCACAATTGCTTACGTATTAGTATTTCCACTACGGTCATAGGGATAATTCAAAAAACGTTCACACAAAAATAAGTTTGACCATGCTATAATAATATTACAAATTGTCTAGTTATGTTATAATTACACATTGTATGTCACTTTGTACGTTAAAGAGGTGGAGAGATGGAAGATACGGTTCAAAAATCAAAAACAATTCGAGCTTATTTAACAGATTTAAAATATTTAGTTAAATCACTCGTGCTTATTGCAAACGTCCTTCCAACTTTTGCTGGGTTTTGGCTTGCCTTATACTTTACAAACACAGCTTTTACTGAAGTATGGGATGTTTTTATTTATACAATGTTAGGAAGTCTATTTATCGTTGCAGGAGCACTCATTTTAAACAATTGGTATGAAGTAGATTTAGATACAAACATGGCAAGAACGCAAAAGCGACCGACAGTTACGGGAAATATATCGATGAATGTCATTTTAACCCTTGGCGTTGTTGCTTCTGCCCTTGGAATTATTTTTATGTTTTTAGTCAATGTTGAAGCAGCAACCTATGCTTTTCTTGGTTGGTTCACCTATGTTGTGTTATATACATTTTGGACGAAGCGAAAATATACATTGAATACAGTAGTTGGAAGTATTTCTGGTGGTTTTACTCCATTGATTGGTTGGGCTGCTATTGAATCAGCTTATCATATCGTGCCAATTATGTTATTTATTTTATTATTTATCTGGCAAATCCCCCATACCTTTGTTATCGCTATGCGTAGGCATGATGAATACAAAGCGGCTGGTGTTCCAATGCTTCCAGTTGTTGCTGGTTTTGCCATGGCAAAAAGGCAAATTTTAATTTATGTGTTATGCTTGCTACCCATTCCGTTCTTTTTAGTTTCCTTAGGAATGCCTTTTGTGATTGGGGCAACGATCTTAAATATTGGATGGCTCATTTATACGATTAGAGGTTTCTTTATGGATGACGATATTACATGGGCAAATTACATGTTTTATTTCTCTTTAACGTATTTGTCAGTGTTATTTATTTTAATGTTTTTAGCGACATTACCTATTTTTAATTAAAGAGAGCGACCTCAATTCTATGAATTTGAGGTCGCTTTTATCATCTCCTCTTAAATTTGCTACTGCCTTTTTTAGCCCGTAGTTGGGACATTAGATCAGCAGATTGAGCTTGTTTTTCCTTCGTTAATGGCTCATCGATTTCTATGATTGTGAATTTCCCATGTTCCTGCTTTATTGAAAACCATGTTCCTTCTTCGCTATTTGATGGAAGTTCTTCTTGGGGCAAAGTAAATTGTTCTCCTATTTCTTCGATTAGTATAACAGCTTGATTGTCTTCGATTCGATCTAAAACACCTTTTAACATTAATTATCCTCCTACACATGCTTTTCCTTCGGCTTTAATATCATCTATTCTCGCCGGGCCAATACCGTTAATGCGTGTTAAATCATCAATAGACTTAAAGGGGCGTAAGTCAATTAAATCTTCTGCCCTCGCTGGACCTATATGGATAATTTCTTGTATTTCGTCATAAGAAGCAGAATTGATATCGATACAATTGCTAGTTGTTTGTGTATTTTCCGATGATGAATTCGTTGTGCTTTGCTTGTTAGCAGCCGAGCTCTTGGAGTTACTTTTCTGGGATGACCCAGTACTTTTTGGAGAGATCGTACCATCCTGTTGTGTAGCGACTTTTAATGAATTTCCATCGGTAGTGACAACTATTGTTCCATGAACATCTGTTCCATATAATTCTACACTTTGATTTTGTACAGTTGAAACAACTTCTTCGTGTGGATGCCCATAGGAGTTATTTGCTCCTGCACTATAAATGGCGATACTAGGGTTGACGGCTTTTAAAAAGCTAGCATCTGTTGATGTGTTTGAACCATGATGGCCAAGTTGTAATACATCTGCTTGAACGTCTCCGCGGTTCATCATTGCTCGCTCATTTTCCTTATATGCATCTCCCGTTAGAATGAAGGCAATATTTCCATAGGAAAAGCGAATCGAAATAGAATCTTCATTCAGACCACCAGTTAAACTTGAAGGATGTAAAACTTCTAGCGTTAATGAACCGACATCATATACATCTCCAGCCCGTGGCTCCTCATAGCTGGCATCACTGTTTAAGACGGCTTCAGCTGCTCGTTGAAAAGTTTGTGATGTAGCAGAGTTTCCAGACATCCATACTTCACCAACAGAGAATTGCTCCATAATGCTATCTAATTGTCCGATATGATCGGCATGGGGATGGCTAATAATAACTAAATCTAAGGAAGAAATAGAATGAGCTTTTAAATAATTAACAACATCATTTCGATTCCAATCACCCGCGTCAAATAAAATATTGTATGTTTCTCCGCCATCTTGAAATTGGAATAAGGTTGCATCTGCTTGTCCAACATCGATAAAGTGAGCCTCTAAATTAGTGAGTTTGTCATCTTTTGCTTTGTCCATTTCTCTGTCTTCATCTTTTGTTGCTTGATTCTCTTTGTTGTTGGCATCGTTTTCGTTGTTATTATTATCTTCTTCCTGTTGAGACTCATTATCTTCTTCCTCATTGTTTTCAAGTTCATTGTCATTGTTGTTCTCTTCTACATTTTCAATGTTATTTTCATTCGTATGATTGTTAGCTGCATCATTCTCAACTTCACCAAATATACTAGCTAAAATGAAAATAAATAGGATTGTCCCAATAATCCAATATCTTTTTTTCTGCACCTTTTATTCCCCATTCCTTCATTTTGTCTATATGTATTTATTCATATTGTAACAAAAAAGGTGCTGAAAAGTGAATTTTCCTGAGAAACCGACTAAATTTATTGAGTAATTGACATTTTACGGATAAACATAATAAATTTCTTAATTTGTTCTAGAAATAAAATATTCACTCACAAAATGAGTGTAGAAAAAATCATTTATACAGACGTACGATATTTTTCTTATGGCATAATATATAGAAAAGTAGTAGGGAGAGTTTATGAGACGTTCAGTATTCCGTTTTAGATACTTGTTTCTACTTATCATTTTATTTATCGGGTGTCTATATATTATCTTCTTCCCAGAGATAGTGACTTTAACACATCCTCTCGCTGAAAAATCTTTTGTTAGGATAAAAACTTACGGAGTCCTTGATCGATTTATGCCGACGGGTGAAGCGGTTATATTACTTGAACAATATGATCTTCAAGTACTTATTCCAAGGGAGAGGTTGCCTAAAGATAGTGAGGAGTCAACTTATTTTACAATTCATATAGATGACCAAGAGGTTTCTATTCAAGGGATCGATAAAGCTAAAACCTTCAAGGAAAAACAAAAGGCAGAAAAATTACAAAGAAGACTAAATAATGAAGGTGCGACTAATTAGACGTGATAGTATAGACTTTTCTGGTAAAGATTGATAAACTGAATAACAAGTTCATGGAGAAGGGATACTAGTTAGATGAAATTGTGGATGAGAAGAATATTTGTTGCGATTGTAACAGTCGTTACGTTAGGGATGTATATTCCGCCTTTAGAAGCTCATCCAGATAAGGA
>DATGRX010000002.1:0-16596 GCA_035303185.1 Bacillota bacterium | reverse complement strand
ACGGCATTGCAGGCGCATATACCGGCATTGGTCGAGCATATAGACGAAGAAGATTCAACGGGCAGGCAGACGCTTATTCAGGCCGTGAAGTCGGTCAAGAACGAGCAAGCGATCGCGGTCAAGGTAGCGGAACAATTGCCCGTAAGTGTGCTTGAGAAGATGCGGATTAGAGACGCAGCGCGTAAAGCAGTAAGAGGATAATCGAACATGATAAAAGTTCAAAAAGTCGTGAAAGATGTCGATGAATTGCGAGAGCTAGAGCAGTTCGTTGAGCGTGCTGGAGGTTTTATCGTCAATGTGAAAACGACTAAAAACGGGTTACTCGTCAATTATAGATTATAGAAGGGGAGCGGATATATTTGATTAAAGAAGTATTTACACATTTGGATATCTTTGCGCAAGCAATGGAATCGCAAAGCGAGGATTTCCTCGAAAGGTTATTCGATTATACGAGCGAGCATACACTAAAATCGGATAAACAACGAAAAGCTTACCAAGAGGGTGTGCTTGCTTTACTCGCGAATGTTGAAGGGCTAGAAGAAGAATCTGAACAGCATGAGGCGGCCTTAAAAGAGGCTTTAATTGAGATTGATCCGGAAGAGTTCGAGGCATTAAAAGCCGCGAATTATTAGATGGAATATTGGACGGGAGGGCATGCGCCTTCTCGTCCTTTTTTATATCCGCTTGCTATTCGACGGACAATCTTATATAATAACGTCAACAATTGCATAGCTCGTAAAGCAATAAAGAGGCGTCTATATTGTCCGATAAATACGCTAAACATTCGCACATTTACCCGACTATGAACGTCGCTAAACCGTTGATATGACGGCATTTGTAGCGGTTCAATGTTTCCAAAGCAAAACCGACGAATTCAGAGTTTATTGCAATGATCGCTGATAAATTACGCTTAGAACATAGAGTAAGTTAAAAACAAAGGGAGATTCCCTTACTTCGAATCTCCCTTTAATCTTTTGTTTTTCACAAGTCCTTTCTTTCTGTCCCTATGTAAAATAAATCCTCCGATAAATGCAGTCCCCGCTATAAACATAATGAAACCAACGACAAATTGAATACCATTATTTATTAAAAATGGATAATAATCCGCAAACATCGTATCCCGCATAAGTTTAATGCCGAATGCTGCTATAAATCCGGGTATTAATAATAGCATGACTGCAATAAATCGTGCCATTTATTTTCCTCCTCAAGTTTTGACTACATCCATTATAACAAAAGAACACCTTTAATAAAAAATAAATAAATGGAATTAAGTTGCTTAAATTCATTTCATAATTTATTATAGATTTTGGAACACCAGATGCCATCTATATATTTTTTTCACCCAATAGTAAACGCTTACATCGTCGCAAAGGTGGGATTTTACAAAATAATACAAATTGTATGACTTTTTAAAACTCCTGTAATTTTAGATGTTTTTTATGTAGAATGAAAGTAACATAAAAATTTTAGAATGGGGGATATATCGAATGAAAATTTTTTCTTATATGGAAAAGTATAATTATGAACAACTCGTTTTCTGTCAAGAAGAAAGTTCTGGTTTAAAGGCGATTATTGCTATTCACGATACAACACTCGGCCCTGCACTAGGTGGAGCAAGAATGTGGACGTATGATACAGAAGAAGAAGCTGTTGAAGATGCACTCCGCTTAGCACGAGGAATGACATATAAAAATGCCGCAGCAGGACTTAATATTGGTGGCGGAAAAGCTGTTATTATTGGTGATCCAAACAAAGACAAAAATCCAGAAATGTTTCGTGCTTTTGGCCGCTTTATTGAAAGTTTAAACGGTCGATATATTACGGCAGAAGACGTAGGTACAACAGAACAAGATATGGATTTAATCCATTTAGAGACAGACTATGTAACAGGAACCTCACCTGGTTCAGGCTCATCAGGAGATCCTTCCCCGGTTACAGCCTATGGGATTTATAAAGGCATGCAAGCTTCGGCAAAAGAAGCCTTTGGCGATAGCTCATTAGAAGGAAAAACAGTAGCTGTGCAAGGGGTAGGAAATGTTGCTTATAAACTTTGTGAATACTTACATAAAGAAGGAGCAAATCTCATTGTTACTGACATAAACAAAGATGCTGTTCAAAAAGCAGTTGATAATTTCGGTGCTACTCCTGTTGATCCTGATGAAATTTATGATGTTGAATGCGACATATATTCACCATGTGCTTTAGGAGCTACGATAAATGATGATACAATCCCAAGACTAAAAGCAAAAGTAATTGCTGGATCAGCAAATAATCAATTGGCTGAATCTAAGCATGGAGATATCCTTCATGAAAAAGGCATCATTTATGCGCCAGATTATGTCATAAATGCTGGTGGAGTGATTAATGTATCCGATGAACTGGAAGGATATAACGAACAGCGAGCGATGCAAAAAGTTGAAACGATTTACGACAATTTAGAGAGAGTGTTTAAGATAGCAAGTAGAGATAATATCCCAACTTATGTGGCTGCCGACCGTATGGCAGAAGAAAGAATCGACGCAGTCAGAAGAGCACGAGGACAATTTTTACAACACGAACACCATGTATTAAGTCGCAAAAAATAATTACTTAAACGTAAAAAGGGGGTTGTCTTGTATGTCAAATGAGTACGATTTAGTTATTTTAGGTGGAGGTCCGGGTGGTTATGTTGCAGCCATCCGAGCTTCTCAGTTAGATTTAAAGGTAGCGATTGTAGAAAAAGAAAAGCTCGGAGGTACTTGCCTACATAAAGGGTGTATTCCATCCAAGGCTTTACTTCGTAGTGCTGAAGTATATCGGCAAACAAAAGAAGCAAATAGTTACGGAATTGATGTAAATGAGTTAACACTTAATTTTTCTAAAGTCCAAAATCGCAAAGAAGATATTATTAATCGACTCCATCAAGGTGTTCGAGGGTTAATGAAAAAAGGGAAAATCGATGTTTACAATGGAATAGGTCGAATTTTAGGACCAAGCATTTTCTCACCAATTCCAGGAACGATCTCTATAGAACATGAGAATGGTGAGGAAAACACGATGTTAATTCCAAAAAATGTACTCATTGCAACAGGCTCTAAACCTAGGACATTAGATTTTGACATTGACGGTACATATGTTTTAACGTCTGATGAGGCCTTGAAAATGGAAGAATTACCTAATTCGATCATCATTGTTGGCGGTGGTGTTATTGGTATCGAATGGGCATCAATGTTAGTTGATTTCGGTGTAAATGTAACGGTATTAGAATACGCTGACCAAATTTTACCTACAGAAGATAAAGATATAGCAAAAGAAGTCGAAAGCCAATTAAAGCAAAGGGGAGTTACCGTTAAAACAGGTATAAAAGTTTTATCAGAAACCCTTTCAAAAGATGAACAAGTTAAGATTTCAGGGGAAATCAAGGATAAAGAGCAAACATTCCAAGCTGATAAAATACTTTTATCTGTCGGAAGAGAAGCAAACATAGATAATATCGGCTTGCAAAATACAAGTATTGAAGTAAAAGATAATTACATCATAACGAATGAATATTATCAAACAAAAGAATCCCATATATATGCTATTGGTGATGTTGTTGGAAGTGCCCAGTTAGCTCACGTCGCTTCCCATGAAGGTATTGTTGCTGTCGAACATATCGCTGGAAAAGATCCTTTAACACTAAAAGACGATGAAATTCCATCATGTATATATTCTCATCCCGAAGTAGCTAGTATCGGTTTTACAGAAGAGGAAGCGAAGGAACAAGGCTTTGACGTGAAAGTTGGTAAGTTTTCCTTTCAAGGAAATGGAAAAGCACTCGTCTATGGAGAGTCGAATGGTTTTGTAAAAATCATTGCTAATAAGAAAAACGATGATCTATTAGGTATTCATATGGTTGGACCTCAAGTAACAGAACTCATCTCAGAAGCAACTCTAGCGAAGTTTGTCGATGCAATTCCATGGGAAATTTCAAATACAATTCATCCACATCCTTCTCTTTCTGAAGCGATTGGAGAAGCAGCTCTTGCGGTTGATGGTTTTCAATTACATGGTTAATCAAAAGGAGGAATAGTCATGAGTAAAAGTCGTCATGAACAATTAGGACTTTCAAATGATGAAGTATTAGAAATGTATAAAACGATGCTTCTGGCTAGAAGAATTGATGAAAGAATGTGGTTATTAAATCGAGCAGGGAAAATGCCCTTTGTTATCTCATGTCAAGGACAGGAAGCCGCTCAAGTTGGTGCAGCTTTTGCTTTAGATCGAGAAAAAGATTATGTAGCACCATACTATCGTGATGTTGGTGTTGTATTAGCATTTGGAATGACTGCTACCGAAATTATGTTACACGGTTTTGGAAAAGCGGAGGATCCAAACTCTGGAGGTAGACAAATGCCAGGCCATTTTGGTCAAAAGAAAAATCGAATTTTAACAGGTTCATCACCGGTAGCTACACAAGTTCCACATGCTGTAGGAGTAGCCCTTGCAGCAAAAATGGAAGAGAAAGACTTTGTCACCTTTGTAACGTTAGGAGAAGGCTCAACAAACCAAGGAGATTTCCACGAAGGTTTAAACTTTGCTGGAGTTCATAAGTTACCTGTCATTACTATGGTTGAAAATAACGGTTATGCAATCTCCGTACCTGTAGAAAAGCAACTTGGTGCAGAAAAGGTATCTGACCGTGCAAAAGGTTACGGTATGCCAGGGTTTACCGTTGACGGAAATGATCCACTTGCTGTTTACGAAGTCATGAAAGAAGCAAGGGAAAGAGCTGAAAATGGTGAAGGCCCAACTTTAGTTGAAGCAATAACGACTCGGTTAACTTCTCATTCAAGTGATGATGATGATCGTGCTTATCGAGATCCTGAAGAAATTGAAAAAGCAAAAGAAAATGATAATATTTTACGCTTTACAACATATTTAGAAGAAGAAGGAATATTAACAGAAAATTTGAAAGAAGAAATTGATCAAGAAATTCAGGATGTCGTGAATGAAGCTACTGAATACGCTGAAAATGCTCCATTTGCAGAACCAGAACATGCACTAAAATATGTGTATGAGGAACAGGGGGAATCATAAATGAGTGAAATGACATATATTCAATCCATTACCGCTGCGTTAGATGAAGAACTTTCCCAAAATGAAGATGTATTTATTTTAGGGCAAGACGTTGGTAAAAAAGGCGGTGTCTTCAAGGCGACAGAAGGTCTTTATGATAAATACGGTGCAGATCGAGTACTAGACACACCACTTTCAGAATCAGCAATTGTCGGTGTTGGTATCGGTGCGGCAATGTACGGAAAACGTCCTATAGCAGAAATGCAGTTCGCTGATTTTATTATGCCTGCTGTTAACCAAATTATTTCAGAAGCTTCACGAATTAGATATCGTTCAAATAATGATTGGAATTGTCCAATTACAATTAGAGCACCTTATGGTGGCGGAGTTAATGGGGGACTGTATCATTCCCAATCTGTTGAGGCTGTTTTTGCCAATCAACCAGGATTAAAAATTGTGATGCCTTCTACACCATATGATGCCAAAGGGTTACTAAAAGCGGCTATTCGTGACAATGATCCCGTATTATTTTTTGAACATAAAAGAGCTTACCGTCTAATTAAAGGCGAAGTTCCAAAAGATGATTACGTTTTACCAATCGGTAAGGCGGACGTAAAACGAGAAGGATCTGATATTACAGTCATCACGTATGGATTATGTGTTCACCATGCTTTACAAGCCGCTAAAAACTTAGCAGAAGAAGGTATTGATGCACATATATTAGATTTACGAACAATCTATCCGTTAGATAAAGAAGCGATTATTGAAAGTGCTAAAAAGACAGGAAAAGTACTTTTAATTACGGAGGATAATAAAGAAGGTAGTATTTTAAGCGAAGTTGCAGCAATTATTTCTGAGCACTGTTTATTCGACTTAGATTCACCTATCCAACGACTTGCTGGTCCTGATGTTCCAGCGATGCCATACGCTACACCTATGGAAAATTATTTCATGGTAAATGCTGACACAGTTGAAAAAGCGATGAGAGATTTAGCTGAATATTAATAAAGGGGGACAAAAGCATGTCTATGGAAGAAATTACAATGCCTCAACTAGGGGAAAGTGTAACGGAAGGAACAATAAATTCATGGCTCGTCCAAGAAGGCGACCATGTCAATAAATACGATCCAATTGCAGATGTTATGACAGATAAAGTAACTGCTGAAGTACCTTCTTCTTTCACAGGAACGATTAAAGAAATTGTCGCAAAAGAGGGGGATACTATCGCAGTCGGTGAACTAATGTGTTATATCGAAGTAGAAGGTAAAGAAGGTAAAGACGCTAAGGCAAAAGCCGTTCAAGAAGCTACAGCTAAAGTGGAACAGGAAGAAACAGAAGACACATCGATGAGAACAAGATACTCTCCAGCTGTTTTACGTCTAGCTCAAGAACATGATATTGATTTATCCTTAGTTACCGGAACGGGTCGCGGAGGTAGAATTACTCGCAAAGATTTAGAAAGGTTAATTAAAGAAGGAACCGTTCCAGAAAAAGAAGTTCTACCAGAAGTTACAGAAACGCCTTCTGTAGCAGAGCAACCATCTACTTCTGCCGTTATGCCTGAAGCGTTAGCAGAAGATAAAGAAATCCCTGTTCAAGGGGTACGGAAAGCAATTGCTGAAAACATGGTTCGATCAAAAACAGAAATCCCTCATGCATGGATGACTGTAGAGGTAGATGTAACCGATTTAGTTGCCTATCGAAATAAAATTAAAGATGAATTTAAAGCAAAGGAAGGGTATAGCTTAACGTACTTTGCCTTTTTTGTAAAAGCTGTTGCTCAAGCATTAAAAGAGTTTCCACAATTAAACAGCATGTGGGCTGGAGATAAAATTATTCAAAAGAAAGATATTAACTTATCCATAGCTGTTGCCAGTGGTAATGAACTATTTGTGCCTGTTATTAAACATGCTGATGAAAAAAGTATTAAAGGAATAGCACGAAATGTATACGAACTAGCAAGTAAAGCTAGGTCGGGAACATTAAGTTCAGAAGATATGCAAGATGGTACCTTTACAGTAAATAACACAGGTTCTTTTGGCTCTGTCCAATCAATGGGAGTCATTAATTATCCACAAGCCGCTATTTTACAAGTTGAATCGATTGTTAAACGGCCTGTTATTATTGATGATATGTTTGCAGCAAGAGATATGGTCAACTTATGTTTATCTTTAGATCATCGTGTTTTAGATGGACTAATTTGCGGACAGTTCCTAGCACGGGTAAAAGAAATATTAGAATCTATGAATGAGGAGACAGTTTCAATCTATTAATTTTCGTGTTACATTAATTATTTAAAATTGAAATCAATTATATAAATTGATAAGCTATAAGTGTAAGTAATAGATTAATGTAAAGGATGAGTACCATGGATTTCAACATGTTTATGCAAGATGTCGTCGAAGTTGGGCGAAAAGATATGGTGGAAGCTGGATATACCGAATTAACAACTCCTGAAGAAGTAGATGAAGCATTACAAAAAGAAGGTACAACCTTAGTCTTTGTTAATTCGATTTGTGGTTGTGCTGGAGGTATTGCTCGACCAGCGGCGGCAAATGCTATACATTATGATAAGCGTCCGGATCAGTTAGTAACTGTTTTTGCAGGCCAGGATCGTGAGGCAACGGAACAGGCAAGAACGTATTTTGGAGATTATCCTCCATCCTCACCTTCTTTTGCATTTTTAAAAGACGGAGAAATAATTTCTGTACTTGGTCGCCATGAGATTGAAGGATTTACTGCTGTAGATGTTATGACAAAACTTCAAAATCTATTCGATGAACATTGTGAGGAAATATAACAAAAAAGGGCTGTCTCAAAAAGCATCGAGCCGGCCCTTTTTTTGTAAAAATAATTTAAATTATAAAAGAAAGGCAAGTCCATATGTAAGTGTTGATAAAGCCATACCGATAACCATAATGTAAATGATGATTTTCATTCTTCTTTGTCGTTTTGAAGGTCTTCTTTTATAGTTACGTTTGTTAGACAAGGTTTGTTCCTCCTTAACTTAATCCCCAGATATTACATATATATTAACGTTAAAAGTTAAATTGAGCAAGTATAAATGAATGTGTTTAAGAGGTGGTAGAAGAATGACAAAAGATAAATTTCATCAAAAAAAGATACAATGGGAACATTTAGTTGCGGAAACAAGTAAGCGCTTTCCCGAGCGGAAAGATGAATTTAACACATCTTCCCATATAAATGTTGACCGACTTTATTATCAAGAACATGACGAAAATTATTTAGAAAAACTCGGATTTCCGGGACAGTATCCTTTTACAAGAGGGATACAGCCAACGATGTACCGAGGTCGTTTTTGGACAATGAGGCAATATGCTGGTTTTGGTTCCGCTAAAGAGACTAATAAACGCTTTCGCTATTTACTTGAGCAAGGACAAACAGGACTTTCCGTAGCCTTTGATTTGCCAACACAAATTGGTTATGACTCCGATGATCCGATGTCAGAAGGTGAAGTTGGTAAAGTCGGTGTAGCCATTGATTCTTTAGCAGATATGGAGCAACTGTTTGAAAAGATTCCTTTAGATAAGGTGAGTACTTCAATGACAATTAACGCATCAGCAGCTATTTTATTATGTATGTATATAGCTGTTGGTGAAAAACAAGGTGTACCCTTAGAACAAATAACTGGAACTATTCAAAACGATATTTTAAAGGAGTATATTGCCCGGGGAACATATATTTATCCACCGCGGTCTTCGATGCGATTAATTACAGATATATTTGAATTTGCTGAACAAAACATACCTAAATTTAATACGATTAGTATATCAGGGTATCACATTCGAGAAGCCGGTTCTACGGCTGTGCAAGAACTTGCTTTTACTCTTGCTAATGGAATGGCCTATGTGGATGCAGCGTTAGAATCTGGCCTAGATATCGATAAGTTTGCCCCACGTTTAGCTTTCTTTTTTAATGCTCATAATAACTTCTTTGAAGAAATAGCTAAATTTAGAGCAGCTAGACGCATTTGGGCTAAAATTATGAAGGAAAAATACAACGCGAAAAATGAAAGAAGTCTAAAGTTGCGTTTCCACACCCAAACCGGGGGTTCAACATTAACAGCACAACAACCTGATAATAATATCGTTCGCGTTACTTTACAAGCTTTAGCAGCTGTTTTAGGTGGCACGCAAAGTTTACACACGAATTCAAAGGATGAGGCTTTATCTCTGCCAACTGAACAATCGGCAACAGTAGCTCTACGTACACAACAAATTATCGCCCATGAAAGCGGTGTCGCCGATACAGTCGATCCTTTAGGCGGTTCATATTATATTGAAACTTTAACAGATGAAATAGAACAAGAAGTTTATCAATATTTAGAAAAAATTGAAGAATATGGTGGGGCTGTTCAGGCGATTGAAGAGGGATATATGCAAAGAGAGATCCACTACAATGCCTATGAAACACAAAAAGCTATTGAACAAAAGGAAGAAATTATTGTTGGATTAAATAAATTTACTGATGAAGAAGAACCTGAAACCGACTTATTAAAAGTTGATGAACAACTAGAAAAAGATCAGATAGCATCTGTGACACATTTAAAGGAAACCCGGAATGAAACAAACGTTCAATCAGTTTTGCAAGATATAAAGAAAGCTGCACAAACCAAGGATGAAAATTTAATACCACATATACTGACAGCTGTTAAAAGCTATGCTACTGTCGGCGAAATTAGCAATATATTACGAGAAGTTTTTGGAGAATATGAAGGATGAGAGGGATGAACGATGAAGGAAAAAATTAGAGTATTAATAGCAAAAGCAGGTTTAGATGGCCATGATCGCGGAGCTATCGTTATTTCTCAAGCGTTAAGAGATCACGGTATGGAAGTTATTTATACCGGTTTAAGACAAACACCAAAACAAATCGCCCGGGCTGCCGTTCAAGAAGATGTCGATGTAATCGGCTTATCATCCTTATCCGGTGCTCATAATACATTGTTCCCTCAAGTAATTAAAGAATTAGAAAAATTACATGCAGCAGATATACCTGTTCTAGGCGGTGGAGTTATTCCTATAGAAGACATCCCTTTTTTGAAAGAAAAAGGGATTAAACAAATTTTCACAAGTGGCTCTTCCACAGAAGAATTGGCGACATATATTCAACAGTTAGTTCGGCCGGATGATAATATCGAACCACCGAAACAAATTGCTCATATTGGTATTGCTGTTAAAAGTATTGATGATGCGTTACCTTTTTATGAAAACACATTAGGATTAGAGCTAGAACATGTAGAAACCGTTGAATCTGAAGCTGTAAAGGTAGCTTTTATAAAAATAGGTGATTCAAAACTTGAATTGCTTGAACCTTTACATGAAGAATCAACTATTCATAAGTTTATTGAAAATAGAGGAGAAGGTATTCATCATATTGCTCTTGCAGTTGATAATATACAAAGGAGAATCGAAACACTTCGTTCAGCTGGAATTCAAATGATTCATGAAAAGCCAAAACTAGGTGCTGGTAATCAACTCATTTCATTTATCCATCCTAAGGAAGCCCACGGAGTGTTATTTGAATTATGTCAGCCAAATGAGGAGGGCGAAGAGTAAATGGATATTTATGACAAAATCAATGAACTTTATGATAAGAGAAGACAAGTTGAACTTGGTGGTGGAGACGAACGAATTAGACGTCAACATGAACGAGGGAAATTAACAGCTAGAGAACGCATAGATTATTTATTAGATGAAGGCTCTTTCGTAGAACTTAACCCGTTTATTGAGCATAGAAGTACAGATTTTGGTATGGAAGATGTTGAGTCAAATGGAGAAGGAGTAGTCACAGGATACGGTAAAATTAATGGTCGACCAGTTTATTTATTTGCTCAAGACTTTACTGTTTTTGGTGGAGCCCTTGGTGAAATGCATGCTAAAAAAATTGCGAATGTTATGGATTTAGCAGCTAAAAATCATGTGCCCTTTATCGGCTTAAATGATTCTGGAGGAGCAAGAATACAAGAAGGTGTTTCTTCACTTGACGGTTATGGGCATATCTTTTATCGAAACTCTATTTATTCAGGTGTCATTCCACAAATTTCAGTCATTATGGGACCAAGTGCCGGTGGAGCAGTTTACTCACCAGCTATTACAGATTTTGTCATCATGGTAGAAGAAACCTCACAAATGTTTATTACTGGTCCAAAAGTAATAGAAGCAGTCACTGGTGAAAATATTACATCAGAACAATTAGGTGGAGCAAAGGTACATAATACAAAAACTGGTAATGCTCATATGAGTGCGAAAACAGATGAAGAGGCTTTAGATAAAGTTAAAAAGTTACTTACTTATTTGCCCTCAAGTTACCAGGAAAAACCACCAAAGCGAGAGAGTGAAACAAAAGATAACTATTGTCCTGATTTAGCAGATATCGTTCCCTTTGATTCAACCCGGCCTTATGATGTGAAGGAAGTGATTGAACAAGTTGTTGATCCTGACTCATTTTTTGAAATACATAAAGATTTTGCCAAAAACATTGTCGTTGGTTTTGCACGAATTGAGGGTAAGACAGTAGGGCTCGTATGTAATCAGCCGAAATATCTAGCTGGAAGTTTAGACATTGATTCAAGTGATAAAGCAGCACGATTTATTAGATTTTGTGATTCCTTTAATATCCCTATCATAACCTTTGAAGATGTAACTGGCTTTTTCCCAGGTGTCCAGCAAGAACATGGAGGCATCATTAGACATGGTGCGAAAATTTTGTATGCGTATTCAGAAGCAACTGTCCCTAAGATTACGGTTATTACGAGAAAAGCTTTCGGTGGTGCCTATGTCGCATTAAACAGTAAATCAATTGGGGCTGATCTTGTATTTGCGTGGCCAAATGCCGAGATTGCAGTTATGGGTCCAGAAGGTGCGGCAAACATTATTTTTGCAAAAGAAATTGCAGAAAGTGAAAATCCCGAAAAATATCGGCAAGAAAAAATTGATTCCTATCGAGAAAAGTTTGCCAATCCGTATATTGCAGCAAGTCTTGGTATGGTCGATGATGTCATTGATCCACGAAAAACGAGAATGAAATTAATACAATCCCTTGAAATGTTAGCAAACAAAGAAGAAGACCGTCCGGATAAAAAGCATGGAAATATTCCGCTTTAAGTAATTATAAACGTATATAGTCATTGTTCAACTATCTTGTGATATCATAGATGTATATGCCTTAGTAGGTGATATTCATGTCTAGATGGTATCCAAAAAAAGGAAGAGTTATTTTACACATTGATATGAATGCTTTTTATGCGTCTGTTGAAGTAGCCCATGATCCATCACTAAAAGGAAAACCCCTTGCAATTGCTGGAAATCCCCACGAGCGAAAAGGGATTATTGTTACAAGTAGTTATGAAGCACGGGCAAAAGGTGTAAAGACAACGATGCCTTTATGGCAAGCAAGACGACTATGTCCGAATTTAATTGCTTTACCACCAAATTTTGCTAAATATCGAGAAGCTTCACGACAAATCTTTAAACGATTAGCCGAAGTTACACCGATGATTCAGCCGGTTTCTATTGATGAAGGATATATGGATATTACAGATTGTGCCCATTTAGGGACTCCTTTAGACATTGCTCATAACATTCAACAACGTTTGTTAAATGAGCTTGACTTACCCTGTAGTATTGGTATTGGCCCGAATAAATTTTTAGCTAAAATGGCTTCTGATATGAAGAAGCCACTAGGCATTACGGTTTTACGGATTCGGGATGTACAAGAAAAACTTTGGCCACTTCCAGTCATTGAGATGTTCGGTATTGGAGAAAAAACTGCTGAAAAATTAAACACCATAGACATTCATACGATTGGTGATTTAGCAAAGGCTGATGAATACCAATTAGCACAGTTGTTGGGAATTAATGGTGAGCGTTTAAAAAGCCGAGCGAATGGAATTGACCATCGAGAAGTTGATCCGGACGCTGTTCATGAATTTAAAAGTATCGGGAGTTCAAAAACATTACCTTATGATACGACAGATGAAAATAAATTAAAAAGTTTATTTGCCGATTTATCAAGGAAAATCGAACGCCGCTTAAATCGACGGGAGCTAGCTGGTTTAAGTGTTCAAATTACGATACGTTTTTATGATCGAGAAACGATCACAAGAAGTAAAAAACTTAATCAATATATATCTAAATATGAAGATATATATAGTCATGCCCTTCAACTATTTCATGAGAATTGGAATGGAAAACCGATACGTTTACTCGGTGTTACCGTTCAAGATATAGAAGAACGAGAAAACATCGCTGAACAATTGTCATTATTTACGTACCAGGAAAAAATTAATGAAGAAAAGTTTGCAAACCTAAAGGAAAAATTGTCTGAAAAATATGGAGATGACATTATTACACCGACTGAAAAAGAATCGGAGGAAGAAGAGCAATTTTCACCAGGAACAAGCTTTCAAAAAGATTTTCTTGATGATTATAAACGAGGATAGAGGTGTATGTAAGAAACACCTCTTTTTTATTCGACAGGAATAGGAAAGCGATCAAAATCTTGGGCTATAATTGTCGATTGGAAAATCTCTTGCGCTTCCTTTACTAATGTCTGTACATCATTTTTCTGATAACGTGATGATATGTGTGTAAGAATGAGCTGTTTAACATTTGCCTGCCTAGCTAAAGTAGCTGCTTCTTTCGTCGTCGAATGATAATATTTATATGCTAATTCCGTTTCCTTTGAACTAAAGGTTGCTTCATGAACTAATACATTAGCATCTTTTGCAAGAGTAATATGTTCTTTACGGTATCGTGTGTCACCAAAGATACACAAAACCCTTCCCTTTTTCATAGGTCCAATATAATCTTCTCGTCTGATCACTTCTCCATTTGGTAATGTTGTTTCTTCATTTTCCTTGATTTCTCGGTAAATAGGCCCTGGTTGAATACCTTTTTCCTTTAATTTATCTACAAGTAATTCACCGATTTGATCGGATTCAACAATACGAAATCCATAACTAGTCGTTCTATGCTCGAGTTTCTGAGCATAAACCGAAAATTTATCGCTTGAAAGGATCTCACCTTCCTCAAATTCGATAATTTCAAGTGGATAATTTAAATGAGTATCCGTTGTTTCTAAGGATATTTGAATAAATGACTTTATTCCTTTAGGTCCATATACGGTGAGCGGACTATCACCACCTTGAAAGGATCGGCTACTTAAAAATCCAGGTAATCCATAAATATGATCACCATGTAAATGGGTAATAAATACTTTAGAAATTTTCCCAGGTTTTATCGAAGTATTTAAAATTTGATGTTGCGTTGCTTCCCCGCAGTCAAACAACCAAATCTCATTAAGTTCTTGTAGTAAGGTTAATGCAATTGCAGAAACATTTCTGTTTTTTGATGGTACACCTGCACCAGTTCCTAAAAATACTAATTCCATAATTTGATAACCCCTTTACGACAAACTAACATTGTTATATACGAATATGTCTATTTATCTTACCATATTATTCGTAATTATGAACAAATCCTTCTTTTATAAATACTTTTAACTGACAGATGAGTGTTTAAACGATACGATAAATATGAGTGAGTATTCATTCATAATTCGACTAAAGTGAGGGAGTTTTATGAGAAATGTATACCAATTAACAATACCTACTCCATTTCATGTAGGAGACGTACATATGTATTTAATTGTTGATGAAGCTATTTCTTTAATCGATGCTGGAGTAAAAACCGAGGAAGCATGGGAAACATTAAAAACACAATTAAGTGATTTAGGTTTTCAAACTTCTGATATCGATCAAATATTTTTAACCCATCATCATCCGGATCATATTGGATTAGTCGAAAAGTTTCCTCAAGCTACATTATTGGCTCATCCTAATGTTGATGTTTGGCTTCGACAAGACAAACAATTTTTAACTAAATATATACATTATTATAAAAAGATGCTACATGAAACCGGGGTACCAAAAGCGCTACATCATAAAATAGATGACCTTAAAAATCTTTTGTATTTTTCTGGTCGTGGCAAGTTGATGAAAACATTACAAGATGGGGATCAACTTCCAGGACATGAAAAGTGGCGTGTCATAGAGACGAAGGGACATGCCCAAAGCCATATTTCTTTTTTCCGAGAAGAAGACGGGTTATTTATTGGTGGCGATCATTTGTTATACAATATGTCACCAAACCCGATTATTGAGCCCCCATATACTGATGAAAAGGAACGCTCAAAACCTTTATTACAATATCGGCAAAACTTAAAAAAATGTGCATCCTTAAACATTAAAACTGTTTTGCCTGGACACGGGAAAACTTTTTCTCATGTGAATGAATATGTCGATAAACAGTTACAAGAACAAGAGAAACGGGCAAAAAGAGTTTTACAAATGCTTAAACAAAAGAAATTAACGCCTTTTGAAATATCAAAAAAACTATTTCCTAGACATTATGAATCCCAATTACAACTAACAATGTCAGAGGCGATAGGACAACTTGATTATTTATTAGCTTATGAAAAAGTTAGCCAGGAAGCAATAAACGGTGTTCAATATTTTCAAAAGAAGTAAATCATTCACCTTTACACGAACATGTGTTCTGTTATAATAGAAATAAATTCGTGTGGAGGTTAGAGACAAATGAATCCAGTCATTGATTATGAACTTCTGCCTCATCGACATATTTTATGTGTCGATATGAAAAGCTTTTATGCCAGTTGTGCAGCTTTAGTGCTCGGTTTAGATCCATTAACAACTCGATTAGCTGTTGTTGCGGACAAAAATCGGAAAGGAAGTGTTGTTTTAGCATCAACACCGATGTTAAAAAAGGAATATGGTATCCACACGGGGAATCGTTTATTTGAAATCCCTAAAACGGAGGATATTATCATCGTTTCCGCTGAAATGGAAACTTACTTGAAAGTATCGACGGAGATTACTCGACTTTTTTATAAATATGTCCCAAGAGAATCCATTCATACGTACAGTATTGATGAGAGTTTTCTTGAAGTGGATGGGACGCATCATTTGTGGGGTTCTGCTGAAGAAATCGCTCTTTCGATCAAAAAAGAACTAGAAGATACCTTTGGGATTTCCGCTTCTATTGGCATTGGACCGAATATGTTAATGGCCAAGCTGTGCCTTGATTTAGAAGCGAAATATACGGGTATTTCTAAGTGGACTTATGAGGATATTCCTGAAAAGTTATGGCCTATTTCTCCTCTTTCTAAAATGTGGGGAATCGGAACACGACTTGAAAAAAGGTTACATCGAATGGGTATCCATACAATTGGACAATTAGCATCTTACTCACTAAAGAAATTAGAAGAGGCTTTTGGAGTTATGGGAAATCAACTTTACTTTCATGCCCATGGCGTCGATTTATCCGAATTAGGAGCACCAATTTTACAAGGACAAATTAGTTATGGTAAAAGTCAAGTTTTGCTAAGAGATTATAGTGATCCAACGGAGATAGAATATGTTATCCTAGAAATGTGTGAAGAAGTAACAAAACGAGCACGGGATCAACGTAAGGCTGGAAGGACGATACATTTAAGCATCAAATATAGCAAAAC
>DATGRX010000001.1:0-2885 GCA_035303185.1 Bacillota bacterium | reverse complement strand
CTATTTACTTATTTAGTGGTGTCATTGCTTTGCTAGAATTTATCGTACCAGAACGTTTAAAAAATCGTGGGGAAACTGAAGGTGGCACTGTGAGTGGTGGGGAAACATGGGATGAAAGTAATCAATTTAAATATCATGCTGGTATTGATGAAAAGTATTTAACAATTGGGATGACAATTATTTTACTTATTGTTATTAGTTATATTATCTACCGACTATATCATCAAAAACGGGATAAAGTTTATGGGCGAACAGAAACAGAAACAGAGTTTGTTCCAATGCATGAAGAAGAGGAGGAGAAATCGTTTTTTGAAAAGATCTTTTCAAGCTTTCAGTGGGAGGAAAGACACCCAGTCAGAGAACTAATCTTTGCCTTTGAAAAGGATGCTAAAAAACATGAGGTAGGCAGACGCTCCTATGAATCAATTGATGAGTGGCTACATAGGATTGAAGTTGAGCTTGAAATTGAAACTTATCAAAAGGTAAGATATGGTTTACAAAACGTATCCGATGATGACGTTAAAAAATTAGAACAACAGTTACGAGGAATAAATTTTAAGGAAATAAAAGAACAACAAACATAAAAGGTGGGAGTTATAGTGGAAAATATTAAGCAAGCAAAGGAAGCATTAAATAAAGTAATTTATGGAAATGAAGATGTTATTGATTTATTATTTATTGCTCTACTTGCAGAAGGTCATGTTTTATTAGAAAGTGTGCCTGGAACTGGAAAGACTAAATTAGCTCGAAGTTTCGCAAAAGTACTCGATGCAAAGTTTGATCGCGTACAATTTACTCCGGACGTTTTACCGAGTGATGTAACGGGTATTCGTTATTTTAATCCGCAAACGAATGAATTTGAATTAAGGGTAGGTCCAGTTGTGACAAATGTTTTATTAGCCGATGAAATTAACCGAGCAACACCGAAAACTCAATCTAGTTTACTAGAATCTATGGAAGAATATCAGGCGACGATTGATGGGGAAACCCTTTCGATTCATAAACCGTTTATTGTCATGGCGACACAAAATCCTGTTGAAAGTAATTATGGAACTTTCCCATTACCAGAAGCACAGTTAGATAGGTTTTTATTTAAAATTAAACTTGCTTACCCAACGATGAAAGAAGCGGAACAAATTTTATCTTCTTATCGGTTAGAGGATCCTTATGATGATTTAGAACCGATGTTATCGATTGAGGAAATTAAGCAATATCAAGAGGAGGTAAAGGAAGTTACGATTGCGGATGATGTAAAAACATATTTACTACAAATTATTGAGAAGACGAGAAATCATGAGGATATTGAACTAGGGATTAGTCCCAGGGGAATGCTTGCTTTAATGCGTGCGTCCCAAGCACGAGCTTTTTTAGCAGAAAGAGAATATGTCATTCCAGAAGATATCAAATCGTTAGTTCCTTATTTATTTGCGCATCGATTAATTTTAACGATGGAAGGTGAGATGAGAAAGTCTGCGGAAGAAATTACAGAGGAGTTGTTAAAGGAAGTGCCGGTTCCGGTAGAATATTCATCGATGTAAAGGAAGGGTGCTGAACAATGATAAAACATCCAACGATAACATATTTCTACCAATTTTTAGCTGAAGCAAATATCATTTTTTATGTGACACTTTTGTTTACATATCGTTATTATTCCTTGGATCATTACTTCAGTTATATTCTTATTACGTTAATCATCGGTGGATGTTATATGTTGTTTGAACATTTTCGCTTGCACCGACTATATTTGATAGCAATTTTTCTCTTGAGTATAGGGCTATTTTATATCTTTGAATTTTTACATATACTTGCGTTTTTATATTCCTTTTTATTTGTGTGGCGTTATATAAGTATTCGTGCATATAAGCAACTTGATCATTCCGGGCTTTATTTGCATGGTTTGTATAATCGCTATGAACGAAATTTTGATAAAATATATTTGCATCTTTCCATTATTTTGGCTGCTTTTGTATTTGTTGTCACGAAGGAAAAAATTGTTCTCCTGTTGTTTTTATGGCAATTTTTCCTATTGTTATGGGGATTTTGGCTAAGTCATTTTTTATCTATTCAAAAAGAGGAACGTAAAAAGCTAAATTTTCGATATGTTAGTTTATTACCTGTTCTTTTGTCTTTTATTAGCGTGTTCGCCTTTTTTACCTATCATTATTGGGAAGTCGTTTTTCAAATGATTTGGAATCTCATTGTGTACACTTTTGTATTTATTAGTAATGGTGTCGTTAATTTTATTTCTCTTTTTTTCCCAACGATTGCCGATTTTGAGGTGACCTATGATAGCGGGGAAAATGATGTCACAGAAATGATCAATGCTTTTAGAGAACGCTCCTTTGAACAAAGTCAGTCAAATAATGACTTCATCTTTATTTCCGTGGTCATTATTTTTGTTGCCGGAGCAATTCTTGCATATTTTTTGTTACGTTCTTTTCAAAAAGGCCAATATATCCGTTTTATGAAGCCAGATAAAAATGTCGATTATGAAGAACAGAAAAAGTCAAAGGATCGTGAAACATCAAAGGTATCAGGGAAATCGAAGCAGCTTATGAGAGAAAAACTTCATCCCGTTCGGAAAATGATCTTTAATTTTGAAAGAGAAGCAGCTAAACATGAGTTAGGCAGGCGGGCGTATGAATCTTTATCAGATTGGTTACATCGATTAAATGTTGATATACATATTACTACGTATGAAAAAGTAAGATACGGGAAAAAGGATGTTAGCGAGAAGGAAGTCATGAAACTTGAAGAGGAGTTAAAAAAGGTCAAACAGAAGCTTGACCTTAAATAAAACGATATAAGATAAAATAAACGATAGTAATTGTTAAGAGTACAGGTGTGAATATGTACAAACTTGCGATGAGGTATCGTTTTTCTTT